>JAZKTK010000121.1:0-7557 GCA_036625595.1 Haloarculaceae archaeon
GATTCCGCGGCTTGTCGATAGACCGCCCCAGCCGATTCGCGACGTGATAGGACACCAGCTGCAGTTGCACGTTCGCCAGCACGCTCGCTGCACGCGGGTGCGTCTCGGGCACCTCCAGGACGTGGTCGGCGTACCGCTTGACGTCTGAAGCACCGTCAGTGACGGCCACGACGGGTGCGTTGCGCGCTTCCACCTCCTTGACGTTCCCGATGGTCTTCCGGGCGGATTCCCCGTCGCCAGTCACAATTGCGAACACCGGCGTGTCCGCGGTCACCAGCGCCAGCGGGCCGTGTTTCAACTCCCCGGCGGCGAAGCCCTCGGCGTGCTTGTAGCTAATCTCTTTCATCTTCAGCGCGCCCTCCAGTGCGACCGGGTAATGGTAGCCCCGACCGATGAAGAAGTACGCTGACGAATCTTCGTAAGTCTCGGCAACCGCAGCGGCATTGGAGTCGTCCAACAGCGCCTGCACGTCACCGGGCAAGTCACGCAACGCGGGAACGATGTCACGTGCGTTGCCACCGGCCATGCCCAACACCAGAAGATTCAGCGCGGCCAGTTGGGAGGCAAACGTCTTCGTCGCGGCGACGCCAATCTCCGGGCCGGCGCGGATGTAGAAGACGTGGTCGCACTCGCGGGCGGCGGTCGAGCCAACTGTATTGGTCACGGCCATCGTCCGCGCACCGCGGCGATGTGCCTCCCGCAGCGCTGAGAGTGTATCCGCGGTTTCACCGCTCTGGGTCACGCCGACGACGAGCGAGTCGCCGATCGGTGGGGGCGAACTCGCGTACTCGCTGGCGAGAAACGCCTGAGCGGGGATGCCGGCCTGCTGGAACAGCTGGGCACCGTACAGCGCGGCGTGATACGAGGTCCCGCAGGCGACGAACTGCACGCCGGGCGGCGAGAGGTCACCGAGGTCTTCGATGTCGACCTCGCCGGCGAGTTCGTCGACGCGGCCGCGCAGACACTGCCGGAGCGCGCGTGGCTGCTCGTGAATCTCCTTGAGCATGAAGTGGTCGTACCCACTTTTCCCGGCGTCTTCGGGGTCCCAGTCGACGGTGTCGACGGTCTTTTCGATAACCTCGCCGTCGCCGTCGGTGACGGTCCAGCCCTCGCTATCGAGACGCGCGAACTCGCCGTCGGCCAGGTAGATGACCCGGTCGGTGAAATCCCGGAACGCGGGGACGTCGCTGGCGAGATAGTACGCCTCGTCGTCGAGACCCAGCACCAGCGGCGAGTCGTGTCGCGCCGCGAAGATGGTGTCCTCGCCGGCCAGCACCGCAGCAATCGCGAAGCTCCCTTCGACGCGCGAGAGTGCTTCACGGAACGCGGCTTCCGGGTCGAGTCCCGCATCGAGTGCATCCTCGATGAGGTGGGGGACGACCTCGGTGTCGGTGTCGCTGCGGAAGGTGTGTCCGCTGGTCGCGAGTTCGTCCCGGAGAGTTTGATAGTTCTCGATGATGCCGTTGTGGACGACGGCCACGTCGCCGGTACAATCCTGATGGGGGTGGGCGTTCTCGTCGGTCGGCGGGCCGTGGGTCGACCAGCGGGTGTGACCGACGCCGACCTCACCGTCGGGCGAATGCGTTTCGAGTGCACTGCGCAGTTCGTCGATTTCGCCGGCGCGCTTCGTGATGTCCACGTTCTGGCCGGTACCGGTCAGTGCGACGCCCGCCGAATCGTAGCCCCGATACTCCAGTTTCGAGAGACCGTGGACGAGCGTCTCCAGGGTTTCGCCGTCGCGGCCGACACAGCCGATGATGCCACACATTAGCGGAGCACCTCCGCGCCTTCGGGGATGGTTCCGCGGACGTGTGCACCGGTCCCGAGCGTGACGTTCGGGCCGACGAGTGTTCCGGGTTCGACGCTCACGTTACCCCGAGCACGCGTGCGGTCGGCGACGACGGCACCGAGTCGCTGGTCTTCGAAGACCGTCTTGTTGACGCGGACGTCGCTCGGGCCGCCCGGTACGACCGTCGCCACGCCCAGATGCACGTCCTGCCCGACCACGGCATCTCGGAGTGTCGATCCGGCATCTATGCGTGCGTCTGAATCCAACACGGTGCGCTCAGCGGTCACGTTCGGGCCGACGGTCACGTTCCGGCCGAGTGCGACGTTCGGCCCGATGACCGCACCGGGTGCGACTTCACAGTCCGGGCCGACGACGACCGGGCCGCGCAACGTCGCATCGTCGTGGACGCTGGCGTCGGCGTCGACCCAGACGCTCTCGCGGCGTTCGGGTTCGCCGATGCGTCCGCGGGCGAGCACCTCCGAGGCGACCTGCAGGAGGTCCCATGGGTAGGTGGCGTCGACCCAGAGCCCGCCGATGCGAACGCCACGCACCCGTTCGTCATCGACGAGGTCGGCGATAGTATCAGTGAGTGCGAGTTCGCCGGCCTCGCGTTCTGTTTTCTCGATAGCGTCGAAAATCGTCGGTTCGAACGCGTAGATGCCGGCGTTGATGAGTCGGTAGGTGTCGGCATCGGGTTTCTCGACGATTTCGGCGATATCGCGGTCGTGGAGGGTGACCGCGCCGTAGCGACTGGCGTCGGGCCGTTCGAGAACGGCGAGTGCGGCCGGCGCGGTGTCGTTTTCGAAGGCGTCTGCGACCGCTTCGACGGCTGCGGCCTCGATAATGCGGTCGCCGTTGACGACGAGGTGTGACCTGTCGACAGTCTCGCGAGCCTGGAGGAGGGCGTGGCCGCTACCCAGTTGTTTGCGCTGGACGACGTAGTCGATGGGGACCGAGCGATAGGTGGGGCCGAAGTGTTCCTGGACGCGCTCGCGGCGGTAGCCGACAACGAGGACGAGACGATTCATCCCGGCGTCGACGAGTGCGTCGAGGACGTGTTCGAGAATCGGTCGGTTCGCCGCTGGCAACATCGGCTTGGGACGGTTCCGCGTCAGGGGGCGCAGACGCGTCCCCTCGCCGGCTGCCAGGACGACCGCAGTCTGAACGCTCATACGGGGTGATAGCAGGCAGACAATTTCAACGTTCTGGGACGCGCAACGTTCGCGCTCCTTTCCATCTGGATACCGGATAACACTATTACCGACGGCGGTAGTAGGACGGTGTATGGACGACCCTGGTGACGGCCCGTTCGACGACGCGACACTTGACGACGTGCGTGAGGTACTCGCCCGTCACTCGGTGTCTTTCGCTCTCTTGTTTGGGTCAGGGGCACGGGCACCCACAGCGGAAGTGGGAGACGTGGACCTCGCTGTCGAGTTCGAGGAACTTCGGCCCGACGACGATGGGTACAGCGAGGTGTATCTCAGATTGCTCTCTGACCTCGAAGAGACGCTGTCGTTCGACGTGGATGTCGTCGATGTCCACACGATGCCACCGCGATTCGGACACGTCGTGTTCGACCAGGGAGTGCTACTTCTCGGGGATGAGCAGCGCCGTGCGGAACTCGAACAGACCATCGCAGGAGACGAACTGACGGTGAAAGAGGCTCGTGAGCGCGTCGCTTCGGCAGTCGACCGACTTCGCGAGGAGTCGTCAGGATAGATGACAGCTGAGGACACACTCTCCCCCGAACAGGCCACACGAGTGGCCGACGCAGTCGAGAATATCGAAACGAACGTCTCTCGACTACGCTCGTATCAATCGCTCTCCAGAGACCAGTATCTGTCCGCCGAGTACAGAGAGACGAGAGAGGCAGTCGAACGGGAATTTGAAAAACTGACTGCCGCTGTCGTCGACATCGCACAGACGATTCTGAAAGCGGAAGGCATTGCTGTTCCAGACCACCGAAAGGCAACTGTCGACGAACTCGAAACGCTGGGTATCCTTGACTCGGCGCTCGCACAGAAATTGCGCGATGCGATTGGCTTCCGTGACGTTCTCGCTCATTCGTACGGTCCCATCGTGAACGACGACATCGTCTACGACGCACTCCAGAACAGTCTCGAACGATACGTACTGTTCGTGGAAGCAATCGCTGAGTATCTCGCTGCGACCGACTGACTACCGCTCGCCCATCGCTTCACCGGCGACTTTCCGGCCCTGGGCGGTCAGCGCGACTTCTTTGCGCTCTCGGACCACTTCGACCACGTCGAGTTCGATGAGTCGGTCGTAGATTTCCTCGACTTTCTCGACATCGATGCCGACGAACTCGGAGATACCAAACGGCGAGACGCCGGAGTACAGCGCCATGATGACGCGGCGTTCGGTCGGTTCGAGGTCCAGGTCTGCGCGATTTCGCTCTGCACCCTCTTCGAGGAGTTGCTTGAGCACGGAGATATGGTGTTCCTGCCCGGAGAGGTGTGTCTCGACGCTCGCGCCGTCCATCGAGTGCTCGACTTCGATGACCGCGCGTTCCTCGTCGGCGACGACCTTCTCGTCGGTGCCGAGTTCGCCGATGTCGTCGCGGTCGATGGCGAACTTCTGACCGTCTTCGAGGACCATCCGTACCGCTTCTTCGCTGACCTTGAGGCGGCCGCGCTGCCATTCGGCGTTCTGGACGACGCCGCCTTTGACCGCGGGATGCTGGACGTAGATGACGGCGTTGTCGAGAATCGCGCGATAGAAGTTCGTCCGGAAGGTTTCGTGGTTGGCCGTCGCAAGCAGGAAGACGTCCTCGCCGACGTACAGCGTCGAGTAGTTCGATTCACTGGAGGCCGCCTGGTTGACGTCGTAGCGCTCGCCCATCTCGTCGATGTCTTCGAGTGGAATCGTGAGCTTGCCGTCGGCGACGAGTGCGATGCGCTGGTTGGTCAGGATGACCCGACACTGTTGCCAGCTGGCGTCGTTGAGGTCGTGGCCGTTCTTGACGGCCCGCATGTACTTGCCCTGCGTGTCCTCGATTTTCTTCTCTGAGTTACTCATAACCGCCGTTGCTCAGTGTTTGCCACTCGTGCAATTAGTCGTTATGGGTGGATTCACGATATGTCCCACTCTCTTATTCTTCGCTCATCGCTTCGCTTGCCATGTTGCGACCCTGCGCGTTCAGCGACACTTCGGTCCGGACGCGGACTTCGTCGACGGCACCCACGTCCAGCAACGTCTGATAGATTTCTTCGACCTGGTCGACGTCGATACCGACGAAGTCGGACATCTCGAACGGCGAGACCCCCGAGTACAGCGCCATCAATACCTGCCGCTCCATCTCGCCGAGTTCGTAGTCGTCGTCCTGGCGGTCTTCGATGACCGTCTCCAGCAGCGACTCGAGTGCTCGAGAGTGCCACGCCATCCCTGAGAAGTGCGTCTCGACCGAGCGGTCCTCGGCGTCGGTGTGTTCGACTTTGACGACAGTGCGACCCTCGCCCATCACCTGCTGAGTCTCGGTATCGATGGTCCCGACGTTCTCGATGTCGAAGGTGAGGGACTCCCCGCCAGGCAGACCGACGTTGACGGTGTCGTCGTCGAGGCGAAACCGACATTTCGACCACGACGCGTCGTCCTGGATGACGCCACCGACCACTGCCTGGTCTTTTACCAGAATCACCTCGTCGTGGAGTGCAGCACGGCAGTACTCCGATTCGAAGTCACCGACGCCCTGTGCGTCGATGAGGATGACGTTGTCACCAATCTGTAGCGGTGTTGCGGTCGCGGTATCGACATCGTCCGGGACGATATCGTCCTCGCCGCTGGGGACCAGAATTCGGGAGTGTGGGATGGCCTGTTTGCCGCCGCTGGTGGCGAGCACCATCCGTTCGCTCGTCAGCACAACCCGACAGGACCGCCAGTCACTGTCACCGAGTCGCTGGCCGTCCTTGACGACATAACGGTAGTCGCCAGAAGTGTCGACGAGCTTCTGTTCTCCCTCGCTCATTGCCCGTTGGTGTCCGGAGGTAGTCGGCCAACGTACATAAGTACTGACGAATCCTGCGCAGACATCGCTGCTGACGCTGTCGAGATTGAACGTCACCCTTTCTGCACTCTCTGAAAAATCACATGTTGTAATACGGCAATACATTCAATACAATCCTATACAAAGAATAGATATGCCAATCAGCAGCGACCGGTTCGAGGACATCTCGTCGGGTGATTCGAAGGGTCCGTCCCCTGGCACGAACGCGGCGATTGTTCTTGCATTCCTTCGAGACCATTCTGACCAGGCATTCACGCAGAGTGAGATTGCGGCAGAGACGGATGTCAAAACCGGCTCAGTCGGACCAACACTGGTTCGATTACGCGAGCGTGGTCGAGTCGATCACCGTGGCACCTACTGGCGAATCAGTGACCACGACCAGAGCGTCGAAGCTGCCACCGGACACGCTTCGAACGCGCTTGCCCAACGCGAGAGCGACGACGAGATCCCCTCGTACGAAGACTGGCAAGAGTACGCTGTCGATCCGCGGACGAGCGACGATGAGTAACTCACGCTATGATGCTGGCACCGTCTTTTGGGCACCTGACCCGTACAACGCTGGCAGTGACCCTCGGCCCTGGCTCGTCCTCGCTGCCGACTCGTTGCCGTTTGCCGGTGAAGAGTACATCTGTGCCGGCCTCACGCTGAGTGACCTTTCTGACAATCTCGAAGTCGGTGAGCACTGGATCGCCGGTCGACATCCCGAGAAGACGTCGTACTGCTCACCGTGGGTACTCGCCACGGTCAAACACGACGCCGTTGTGAGCGTTCAGGGTAGCGTGACGGCTGCATTCGTCGAGCGAGTAATCCGGCGGAGCGTGACCTATCTCACTGCCGATATCGGCATTTCGGCCTAACACTCTGGTGTGGTTTCTGGGGTGGAGTCGTCACAGCACCAGCAGGCCGCCACCAATGACTGCCAGCGCGCCGAAGCCGACACAGACTTTCCAGAACGCGACGCGTTCGACGACGCGCGTGAGCGCGTCCACAGTGAGATAGCCAACGACCCCACTCACCACGAGTGCGATTGCTGCCGTCGCGGGGTCGATTGCGGGCAACCCGTCGTCTAGCACGACGAGGACGCCCGCACCGAAGGCGGCCGGAATCGAGAGGACAAAGGAGAGCCGGAGCGACGCGCTGCCTTCGTGGCCGCGCAACAGGAGCGCGCTGACGGTGGTTCCAGACCGGGAGACGCCCGGAAGCACGGCGATGCCCTGGAGTGCGCCGACGAGGACGGCGTCGACGAGATCTGGCTGGCCACGCGTGGCGTGAGCGCGCGATTCGGCCGTGCGCATCAGGAGTCCAGTGCCCAGCAGGAGTGCGCCGATGAGCGCGACGAAGGCACCGCCGGCGACGGCCGAGACCAGTTCTTCGAGTGCGAGATACCCGCTGAAGCCAACGACCACCGAGACGGCTGTCGCGAGTGCGAAAAAGGTGAGGTCTGCCGTCTCGCCGTCGAAGGCAGTGTTCGGGTGCCAGTTCGGAACGTCGGTGAGCACGTCTGCCAGTACGTCCCGATAGTACACCGTCGCGGCGACGCCCGTGCCGGCGTGTAAAAAGAGCGCGAACTGTGTGGCGGCGCTGGGGTCGGCATCGAGTGCAGTGAGGGCGAGCGCGACGCTGCCCTCGCTTGAGACAGGGATCCACTCCAGCAGCCCCTGCACCAGCCCGACGACGGCGGCGACCAGCCACTCGACCATGTGCGGGAGAGCGGTGGCCGCCGTGAAAAGCAGTCGGATTC
>JAZKTK010000122.1:0-7520 GCA_036625595.1 Haloarculaceae archaeon
CATACGACCCTGTCACGGTCGTGACGCGGGTTCAAATCCCGCCTCGGGCGCTTTTTGCGACGAACGAACGTGAGGAGCAAAGCGACCTCACGGTGGATTTGAACACGAAGAGTCGCATGCCCGCGCAACCGAGCAACGCGAGGTGAGCAGGTACGTCTCTGAATGGGTTCAAATCCCGGAGCGGCGACGCCGCTCCGACTTTCGCAAACGCTCCGCGTTTGCTCAGTCCCGCCTCGGGCGTACTTTTGCGGCGAACTACGTCGACAAGCACCGCGTAGCGTGTGCTCGGCAACTGCGAACCGCAAACACGTGACTCGTCGATTTGATTCCCTGCGAGTGTAGTATTGTATCTACTATGCAATCATCAGAGTTGTAAGAAACGGAGGTTGACCATCGATATCTGAACTGTATATGCATTTTCGGTTCAAAAAGGGTTTTAGACCACCCATACAGACTGTTCTCATCACAGCAAAACAGCGAGGCACCACATTGAAGTTCGTGTAAATGTGCATAATATACAATAGCGAAGAGCATGAGCGAAGTGAACGCGACCAAGACGGAACAGTCTCGAATCGCGAGGACAATCGAATTCTTCGGGCCGCAGTGGTTCGGGTCAACGATGGGGACGGGTGCGTTGGGCGTCGCGCTCGGACTGGTCGCCGACCAGTTCCATATCGGGGCGTTGCTACTTCTCGGGCAGGTTTTCGTGGTGCTAACGGCAGTGCTGACAGTCGCGTACACGATTCCGTGGCTCATGCGAATGGTGCTGTACCCCGACCGGGTCTGGGGCGACTTGCTTCACCCGATCCGGGGACAGTTCTTCCCGACGATGCCAATCACCCTGATCGTCCTCGGGCTCGGCATCAGCCGGACAATGGGCGACGCCATCCCGGCGAGCATCCTCGACCCACTGCTGACCGGGCTGTTCGTCGTCGGAAGCGCCGGCATCTTTGGGTTTGGCCTGCTGGTGGTGACGGTCATGTTCACCAACGACCGAATCGGAACCAAGCACGGCGTGTTCGCCTGGTATATCCCGCCGGTCAGTCATCTCGTGATTCCACTGTTGGGCTTCGAGCTCGTGAGCGGCCCTCTCAACGGAACGGTTCCGGGACGGCTAGCGTTTATCGTGTCGATGATCGCGCTGGGCATCGGAGCGTTCATGTTCCTGTTTTTCGGAGCGATCATTCTGCATCGCTACGCTTACGAGAATCTGCCCCGGGAGAAGCTCGCGCCGACGTTCGTCATCGGCCTGGCACCGACTGCAGTGCTCACGATTGCAACGACGAAACTCGCACACGCGCTCCAGAGCGGCGTCGGGCTCGGCCTCGCGTCGGAGCCGCTCGTGCCCGCGTTGAAGCTGCTCGCGCTGGCGATGTGGGGCTTTTCTGCCTGGTGGTTCGTGCTGACCGCCGCGCTCGTGAGCCACTACGTCACCCGCCGGTCCCATCCGTTCTTTTTCACCTGGTGGGCCTACACGTTCCCGATGGGCGCGTTCGCTATCTCGGCGGGCGCGCTGGGCAATTTCCTGGGCGTTTCGGCGTTCGGATACGTGCTTGCCGGCGTGACGGCGTTACTTTCGGTCGTCTGGCTGGTCACCGGAATGCTGACGACTCGGATGGTCTTGCGGGGCGACGCGTTCGTTCCGGAGTAGCCAGTGTGTCGCGCGCGGTGACAAAAGCACCATCGGAGCGGAGGATTGGCGGGAGACAGGCCGTAAAAACCAAACGCGGCAGCGGCGAGACAGTCGTTGTTTCGAACGGTCGACCCCGCTCGCCGAGAGCCGACCGGTAAACGGTTTAGTCCCCGAACGAGAACAAGGCGTATGGACGACGTGGACAGGGAAATGCCGGGGGCTATCGTCGAGGAGTTCCTGCAGCGCGAACGGGGGACGCGAGCGCTACTCGATGAGCTAGAGCAACTGTCCATCGAAGGCAACCACGAGGCGGTCCGGACACGCATTCGGGAGTTCGCCGACAGCAGCCGCAACGTCTTTTTCGCCGTCGCGCTCTCGCTGACGAACTCGAAGCACTTCTTCGGCGACGTGGAGTCACAACTGGGCGTCGGTGCCGCCGACCGCCTCCGCGACCTCGCGGACACCTATCCGACGCTCGCAGAACCGTTCGGTATCGTGCGCATGGAAGTCGCAAACGACCGAAAGAACCCGATGACGGGCATGGACGTGACCACCAGCTACCACGCCGAAGAGGAGGTCCCCCTCATCGCCTACACTGCCCACTCCGGCGAGATGGCACTCCACGAGTCGCGGGGGTCACCCCAGGAAGTGCTTCAGTCGGCGAGCTACCTCGTGCAGGCGACCAACGATGCGCTGGAAGCAGCACTCGACCAGGACCACTCGGTCAACACCGACGAACTCAGCGAACTCATCGACCGCCGCGAACAGCTAGAGTCGGAACTGGGCCAACTGCGGGACCGTATCGACGAACTCCGGCGCAAACCCGTCAGTGACGAATAGCAGAGCAAAGCGAGAAGCGCCAGTCAGAGCGCGTCGAGCAGTCGGTCGATGTCCTCAGCAGTATTGAACACGTGAACCGACGCCCGACAGGCGTGTGGCCTGGGAATCGAGCGAATCTGAATTCCCTCATTTGCCAGTCGCTCGGCCGTTTCGTCGGGGTCGTCGACTGAGAAGGACACGAGCCCCGACTCGTATTCGCGCGGGCTCAGTAGCTGGTCACCAAGTCCGTCTTTCAGCCGGTCGGTCAGTCGCTCGATACGCGATTGAACAGTATCAAGCCCGAGTTCCTCGAACAGCGCGACGCTCTCGGCCAGTCCGACGTAGGGACCAAGCGCCGTCGTGCCGAGTTCGAACCGACTGGCGTCCGGAGCGTAGGTGTACCCTTCGCCAGTGGCCTCCCAGTCGATAGAGAAGTAGCCGATTCGCTGCGGTTCGAGGTCGTCGAGGACAGCACTGTCGACGTACAGAAAGCCCGCGCCCCACGCACCGAGGAGCCACTTGTGGCCCGACGCCGCGACGAAATCCGCCCCCCACTCGTGAACGTCCATGGGGACCTGCCCCGGCGACTGGACGGCGTCGACGAGCACGAGCGTCCCCGCGTCGTGAGCGATGTCGACTACTTCGCCGATTGGCAGACGCGTCCCGTAATTCCAGGACAGCGAACTCAGACAGAGCAGGCGCGCGTCGGCGACAGCTGTCTTGAGTTCCTCCAGCGAGAGTCGACCGCCCTCGGTTTCGATTTCGCGGACCTCAATGCCGTGGCGGTCGGCCATGCGCTCCCACGGCAGTTCACCGGCCGGATGTTCGAGGTCCGTCCGGACGACGACGTCGCCCGGTTCCCACTCGATGCTGGTCGCGACGTGATTAATCCCTTCGACGGTATTCCTGGTGAGTGCGATTTCCTCGGGGCGCGCACCGACGAAGCCGGCGACTGCCTCGCGAGCGCGCTGGCGCTCGTCTGCCGCAACCGGGTACATGCCGTCGCCACAGGGCGCGTCGAACTTGTGCCGACGCTGAAAGTCACTGATAGCATCCACGATGCGGGTCGGGCTGGGACCGCTCGCGCCGGTGTTGAGATACGTACAGTCAGAGAGTGCAGGAATGTCAGCACGGAGTGTCTCCGGGTCCATACAGGAGCGTCGAGGCCGACATACTACAATCCCGCGCCCGAGCGTCCTCAAAACAACAGGCCGACACCGACAGAACCAGCAAATACTGCGACAAGCGCCCCGGCCAGGTTGACCGTCGCGTTCACACCCGCCTGTGCGGCGTCGCCCGTCTCGGCCAACCGAACGGTCTCGAAGGCAAATGAGGAGAAGGTCGTAAAGGCCCCGCAGAACCCGACTCCGGCCAACAGCAAGAGCGACTCGTCGACCGGTGCAGCGACGAGCGCACCGAGCAGGAAGCTCCCGATGACGTTGACTGTGAGTGTATCTCTCGTGTTGGTGTCGACGCGTTCACCGACGAGATGGCGAGCAATCGCTCCCAGAACACCGCCGACGCCGACAAAAATAAACTCCATCACGACAGCCACCTCACGACGAATTGGCCAAGTAACACGGCGAGAAAGCCGAGCGCGTAGTTCAGACCGACGTTGAGCGCCGCCAGTTGTGGCGATAGTTGCGACGTTTCGAGGGCGAACGTGCTGTAGGTCGTAAACGACGAACAGAACCCGGTGCCCGCGATGAGCCGCGTCTCCGCGCTTAGTCGGTCGACAATGCGGGCCTCGTAGAGGAGCATTCCCAGAAGAAACGCACCACCGACGTTCGCGACAAGCGTCCCCCACGGGAACGCCGTCGGGAACGCCACGGCGACGGCGTGTCGGAGCACCGCCCCGAGAAACCCGCCAATAGCGATGAGTCCGAGTGGTCTGACTCGCTCCCGTAGTTGCATCGTCTGTGGCAATTCAGCGCCGCTATTCGTCGCTTTCGGTCTCAGTCAAAGAGGTGGCTCCGCGCGTCCTGAAAAACTCTCGCCCCAGTGTTTATACCGGAACGCGGGACCACGCTCTCACGTGTCCGACAGAAGCCTCCGGCACGACACCCGTGCCATCGAAGGGTTGCCGATTCGACTCGTCATCGCGCTGGTCGTCGGTGTCGCCTGCCTCAGCGTCATGATGACCACAATCTCCGGGATGGGGAGCCTCGGCGTCAGCGAAGTCGACGTACAGCCAGAACCGGAAGTCGTCTCTCCGTCCGTCGACACCGTCTCCGTCACCGTCGTCGACGCCAACGGCGACCCCGTCTCGAACGCGACGGTCATCGCAAAGAGTGGGTCAGCCAAACTCTCCGGCGTCGAAACGGCCACGACACGAACCAACGGGACCGCGACAGTCCCACTCGACCCACAGCTCGGGCCGAATCAGGTTGAGGGGACAGTCACGTTCGACGTGAAACCGCCGGGTGGCGACTACGCCGACCGACGTGCGAACACGGAACTGCTGGTAATCAAAGAATGAGAGAGGGCAAACGGCTACCGCATCTGGGGTTCGCTGTCCCAGTCGATCCAGTCGAGTTCCCAGCCCTTCCGACGGCGGGCGTCGCGCTCGGCGAACTCGCGGTCCTCGCGACGGGTCCGGTTGCGCTCGATGGTGTCGACCTGCTCCCCCTCGACTAGCATCGGGTCGAAGGCACACGACCCCAGTCGCTCGGCATTGCCGTCGCGGTCCACGACGGCAATAGTCTGCTGGTGAGCACCCAGTGGCATCACCAACTGCCCGTCTCGGGAGAGCTGGTCGAGCAGCGCACGCGGGGGACGAACGGCTGCCGCCTCGACCAGAATCCGGTCGTAGGGTGCGTACTCGGGGAATCCGTCTGCACCGTCACGGCGGTCGACGAGAACCCCCTCGTAGCCCGCCCGCGCGAGGTTCTGGCGTGCCTCGTAGACGAGACGGCGCGTGATGTCGATAGCCTGCACGTCGCGCTGACCAGCGATTTCCGCGAGCACGGCCGCGGTGTAGCCGACGCCCGCGCCGACGACGAGTACCGAGTGGTCCTCGTTGGCATCGAGTGCCTCCAGCAGTCGCGCGACGGTGCTGGGAGCGAGCACGCGCGTGCCCATGTGTTCGAAGGCGCGGTCGGCGTACGCGTTGTGGTCGTCGTCGACGAACTCGTGGCGCGGCACCGCCCGCATCGCCACGGAAAGCGTGTCGCTGTGCAGACAGCCCTTGCTCTCGTGGGTGAGGCTGTCGACCATATCGTCCCGCAACACCGCGGCGTCCATGTCCGGACGTTAGCGTGGACAGTAATGAATTGCCCGCCCGTCGAACGCGACAGCTCCGCGGGGACAGACGGCGGTTATTTCAGCGGGACAAATCGCACGCGACTGTGTTCCTCCCGGTCGAGCGACCCATCGGCACGCCGCCACGCCCGGACCAGCGTCTGTCTTCGGTCACCGAGAGGGCCAAGCAGAATGCCACCTGGTCGAACTTGCTCGACGACCGCTTTCGGGAACGCCGACGCCGCACAGGTCAGATACGCCCGGTCGTACGGCGCGTGCTCGGACCATCCCTGCTTGCCGTCGCCCGCGCGCACAGAGACAGCGTCGTAGCCGACACTGGCGAGTGTCTCCCGGGCTTTGGCGGCCAAACGGTCGTGGTACTCCACGCTGTAGACGTTCTCGGCACCGACGATTTCGGCGGTCACGGCGGCGTGATAGCCACAACCAGTCCCGATTTCGAGGACGCTATCGCCGGGCTGGAGTTCCAGCAGTTCGGTCATGAGAGCCACCATATGAGGCGCGCTGATGGTCTGGCCCTTCCCAATCGGGAGTGGCGTATCCTTGTAGGCCGCCCGACGGCTGCCGCGGGGAACGAACTCGTGTCGGGGGACCGCGCGCATCGCCGCGAGCGTCTGCTCGCTGAGGTCGTCTCGCGTTGCGAGCGCGTCGACCATCGCCGCCCGCCTCTCGTGCCAGTCAGTCATGGCTCTGTGTCGCCCGTCGCCGCTACCAGGCCGACCACGCGCTGGTCGACTCGTCGCGTGCGTAGAGTCGTTTGATGTCCTTGGCGACGACCGTGTCACCGTCGAAGTCGAGTTTCTCGTGGTCGTAGCCCATCGCGTCGTCACGGACGAGCACGCCTTCGACAGTGAACTCCTCACCGCCCAGCTCCTCGGTCTCGCCGACGACGAACTCGTAGTCGCCGGGCACCTGCAAGTCGAAACTGTGCGTCTCGTCGTGTTCGCCGCCTTTCGGGTGAGCGGTCACGCTGACACTGACGTTACCGACCGCGCGCGTCCAGATGGTGTCGACGTTCTCGGCGGCAGCTTCGTCCGCCCGGCGGTCGCCGACTTCGAGACTCGTGATTCGGACGGTCATGATTGCCTCGTCGGTTTCCAGCAGGAACTCCTCGCCCGTGGCGAGTGTCTCGTCGGCTGGAACGTCGGCCTTCGCGGAGAAGGACTCGTCTTCCTGGGAGACGACCACGTCTATCTGTCTGGTCTGCTCTTCTGGGAGGGCAGTCTTGTGGACGTGACTGCATTCGGTACAGCGGACAGTCGCCTGTCCACCGGGTTTCAGTACTTCGTGGACCGTTTCGAGGTCCGGTGAGCAGGCCGGACACTCCAGCGGGACCCGCTCGACGGTATCGTTCATATCCGGTGTCTACGCCAGTCCTGTATAAAAGGCGTGGGCTCCGGCCCGCACGACAACCGATATCGACCACCCTGGCAGGCAGGAAGCAAGGAAGTGACTATCCAGAGCAAAAATAAGGAAAACGAAATCCGCATTCAGTGTCGCCGGAGGGCGACGGTAAATGGGAGATTAGTTGCGGACGACGTTCGTCGCGCGGGGACCCTTGGGGGCCTGTTCGATGTCGAATTCGATGTCTGTTCCTTCTTCGAGGTCCGGGCCGCCGACATCTTCCATGTGGAAGAACACGTCGTCGTCAGCATCGTCCGTCGAAATGAAACCGTAACCGCCTGTGTCGTTGAAGAAATCAACGTTACCTTTCGCCATTACAAACAAACGTACATCCTTTCCGCGGATAACCCTTCCGAGGGTCGTGGTACCACCCTGGTCGCGACTCCACCACACGGCTATCTGTTCA
>JAZKTK010000123.1:0-7435 GCA_036625595.1 Haloarculaceae archaeon
ACGACCGCACGAGGGCAGTTCGATCGGTGTGTAAACCGTTTCAGTTGTTACTATATCTACCAGGCTCGGCGCAGTATACGGACTCTCTCTCGAGCAAATGTCCGCATCTGAGTACAGAGTCGACCACCGGTTTGGTGGATTGAACTGCTTACTCACTGCGCGGATACAGTGGTTGAGGGATGCCGACGCGTTATACCCATGGTTGGGACTGTTCGGCTATATATCCACAAGTGCTGAAAAGAGCGGGTCAATACCACTCTTAGCAGCGTTGATGTCGTCTTCTCGTACAATCTTGCACATGTCCAAGCACACAGTCCTGCTCGCGGACGACAACAGCCATCTCCGAGAAATCTTTGTCCAGCAACTCCGGGAGCACTATCGCGTCCGTGGCGTCGGTACGGGTGATGCGTTGCTCGAGGCTCTCGATCAGTCGGTCGATGCAGTTGTCTGTGATTGGAAACTCAATGGGATGCAAAAGACGGACCTCCTCAACGCCATCGGCCAGACCGCCGGCGAACTCGGTATCGTCGTGATGTCGGGTTCTCTGCCGTCGAGAGACCTTCGTCCGCACGGCGTAGACGAATGTCTCGAAAAGCCGTTCAAGACCGACACGCTGCGCGATGCCATCAACAGTGCTATCGAAGGGGGAACGGATGCATCCGTGACTCACGTACAGTCACCTGTCCAGTAACCCGGAGACGGTGGCTTCCTATTCACCATGGCCGGGGAGTTCGGTACGGAGAGCCGTCTAGCAACCTCGGAGCAGTTCCGGTGGGCTGAATCAATGACCCGCTGTACTGAGCGTTCCTCGGGTAGCTCTCCCAACCGTTCTCTGACGCCCTGACTCCTGTCGGCTCCCCGTGGGGCTTCGCGTATCGATACCTCCATGTACACCGCCCCGCCAGCATCGAGTATGTACGTCGGACGCTTCGTCGTGATCGGCCCAACAGTCGGTGCCTACCGCGTCTCATCGCGGTCGTTCCCGAACCGCCGCGCACTCGACCGCGACGGGACCGTCACCGTCGGCCCGACCGAGGACGCACCGGAAACTGACAATCCCTACATCTCGTACAACTGCGTGCAGGTGACCGACAACGGCGTCGTACTGGGCAACGGCTCACACGTCGACCCCATCGCGGAGAAACTCGAACTGGGCTATCCCGCTCGTGACGCGCTTGCGGAGCCACTGCTCGCGCTGGATTTCGAGAAGGATGACTACGATACGCCCCGCATCGCCGGCATCGTCGGGCTGGACGATGACGCGACGACCACCGGCGAGGACCCGAGTGCCGTCATCGGGACGGTCCGTCGGGACGCACTGCTCGTCGAGGAAGTGACCGAACCGACGCTGGTCGCGACCTACGAGCGAGACAGCCCGGAACCGTTCTCGCTTGCGGCCGACGACGCCGCTGGCGCGGCTCGCGAGGTGTACGACCACGAGTTCGAACACGCTGTCTGTGCAGCTGGCGTCGCTGTCACCGACGACGGCATCGAGACTGCTATCGTCAACGAATAGCGCTCCCGGAGTAGCGACTCACCTCCGGTACCGACAGCAGGCCTTTTCCTCGCGCACAAGATACAGACGGTATGGTAGAGGAAAAGCTGGCCGGGGCCCGCGCCGACCTGGCCGAGCGGGACGGTGTCCTCGTCGCCTTCTCGGGTGGTGTCGATTCCAGCGTCGTCGCCGCGCTTGCGTCCGACGCACTCGGCGACGATGCGGTCGCATGCACGGCAAAGAGCGAGACGCTCCCCGCCGAGGAACTTGACGACGCCCGGCGCGTCGCCGAGGAAATCGGCATCCGCCACGAAATCGTGGAGTTCTCCGAACTCGACAGCGATGCTTTCGTGCAAAACGACGACCAGCGCTGCTATCACTGCCGCTCGATGCGTCTCTCGGCGATGTTCGACCACGCCGAAGAACTTGGGATTCCAGTCGTCTGTGACGGGACCAACGCCTCGGACGTGGGCGAGGGCCACCGTCCCGGCCTGCGGGCCGTCGACGAACTCGACGCGTACTCCCCGCTGCTGGAACACGACATCAGCAAGGAGGAAGTCCGCGAGATAGCCCGCGAGTACGACATCTCCGTCGCGGAGAAGCCGTCGATGGCGTGTCTCTCCTCGCGGATTCCGACCGGTCTCGAAGTGACCGAGGACAGACTCTCCCGTATCGAGAAGGCCGAACGCCTCCTGCGGACGTGGGGATTCGAGCAGTTCCGCGTGCGCGACCACGACGGCCTCGCACGCATCGAGGTTTCCGAGGAAGAGATGGCGGTGGCACTCGACCCGGACTTCGTGCGGGCAGCACGCGACCACATCGCCGACCTGGGATTCGACCACGTCACGCTCGATTTACACGGCTATCGGACCGGCAGTGTCAGTCCTGACGAGAGCGCAGACGAGTCCGACCCCGCCGAGATTGCGCCCGACCCGCTAGACGCCGAGTACCCAACTGACTAGACCGTCTCGTTGTACCGGAGCACCTCAACTGTCTCACCGACGTGGAGTTCGTTGAGTGCGCAGTTGTGCTGTGAGTGGTCGGTGATGGCTGTGAGGATGTTCTGCCCCCGGACGCGGCCCAGGACGAGCGAAATTGGACCGCCGTGGGTCACGACGAGCACTGTTTCGCCGTCGGCGTCCGTGCGCAACTGCTCCCAGCCTGCCAGCACGCGTTCGCGAACGTCGAGGAGGCTCTCGCCGTTCTCGGGCGTCGCCCTGACTGCCGAGACGCCGGTCGTCGGGGCGAACTCGGGATGCCCCTCGAATATCTCTGCCTTTGTGAGTCCCTGATAGACGCCGAAACACCGTTCGCGCCACGCACGGTCGAAGATCGGTTCCGGCTGTACTCCCTCGTCCCGGAGCAGCGCCGTCGTCTCGCGCGTTCGCCGGAGGTCTGAGGCGACCAGGCGGTCGAACTCGTAGCTCTCGCGCAGGTGGGCGCCGAGGGTGCGCGCCTGCTCGCGACCGCGGTCGGTGAGCGACGAGGGGGCCCATCCCTGGATGCGACTGTCCCGGTTCCAGTCGGTCTCGCCGTGGCGAACGAGGACGAGACGCGTCGTGTCGTGTCCGTCTGGCACACTGTTCCGTTTCGTATCGACGATTAACTGCGTTCCGTCACCGAGTATCGATTCTGAGACTCTTCCAGAATAATTATAGTTTCACCCGTTGTACCTCGCTGCGTGTTGTCACCCACCGTTCTCGCGTACATCGGTGACCCTGACCACTCGCTGGCGGTATCCAGGGTGTTCCAGGGTCGTGCCGAGACGGACCTGCATCTCTTGACTATCCCGCCCGACGCGGTGGAGACGACCGTCGCCGACGACCGCCTCGACGGTGTCATCTGTGGCGGGTCGCTGGACAGTGAAGAGCTGCAGGCTATCCTCGATGCAGTCGACGCGGTGGGCGCTGACGTTCCCGTGTTCGACCTCACGAACGCGGTGGCTGCCGTCCCGTCTGCGGTCGATGTCCATCACCTCTATCCGACGTCCGATGCGACCCGTGCCGCTGACGAAATCCTCGCAACCGCCGAGCCGACAGCATCGGCGACCGACGAGACTCTCGGTCGGGAGCGGGACGAGGACCCAGCCGAAAGCACCGCGTCTGAGGGCCCCGACGGTGGTCTGTCCGGGCGGACCGAGCGCGGGCTGGAGCCGACGATAACCACCGACAGGGAGTGGTGTGTCGTCGACTGGGACCCGCGACTCGACGACCGACTGGCCGTCGACGAGCCCGAGGCGGTCGGCAGGTCGCTCGGCGAGGCGTTTCCGGCCCTCGCGGACCAGACGGTTCGTACCATCGGCGAGGGGGTCCTCGAATCGGGAGAACCGGAGACGGCCGAAATTACTGCTGGTGACGGGGAGTGGCTGGAAGTCCGGGCAGTCCCGGCCGATGCAGGGCTGGTCTGGTTCGTCCGCGATGTGACCGAACGCAAACGGTACGAGCAGGAACTGGAGGAGGCTCGCGAACGACTCGAGAATACGCTCGAACGAATCGACGACGCCTTCTTCGTGCTGGATACCGACGAGAAGTTCGTGCTGCTGAACAGCCGTGCCGAGTTCGTTCTCGACCTCGACGGCGATACAGTGGTCGGTGAGCGATTCTGGGACGTGTTTCCCGCAGCCGTTTCGACGACGTTCTACCACGAGTTCACCGAGGCAATCGAGACCCAGGAACCGACCAGTTTCGAGGAGTACTACCGCCCGCTGGATAGCTGGTTCGAGGTCAACGCCTACCCTTCTGAGGACGGGCTCTCGGTGTTTCTGCGGGACGTGACCGAACAGGTGCAGCTCCAGCAGAAACTGGAGTCGCTCCACGACACGACCCAGCAACTCATCGTCGCCCAGTCCGACCAGGAAATCGCCCGCGAAGCGGTCCAGGCCGCAGTCGAGGTGCTTGATTTCCCGCTGACTGTTTGCTGGCGCTTCGACGAGACGCGCCACAACCTGCAGCCGCTGGCCTGGTCGGAGGCCGTCGCCGAGCGGGTCGACGAGGTGCAGGCCATCGCTGCCGACAGCGGGATGGCCTGGGACGCGTACGACGAGTCGACACTCCGCGTCATCGACTCGGTGACTATCGTCACGCCGAACTCCCACCACCCCGGCGACGTGGGCTCTGCGCTGCTGGTTCCGCTTGGCGAGTACGGACTGCTCGGGACGTACGCCATCGAGGAGGAGGCGTTCGACGAGACGGACATCGAACTACTCCGGGTTCTCGCCACCGCTGTCGAGTCCGCGATGGCCCGCGCGATGCGCGAGCGCCAACTTGCCCGGCGAAACGAGCGGCTCAACGACTTCGCGTCGACGGTTTCGCACGACCTCCGGAACCCGCTACACATCGCATCGGCACGCACCGAACTCGCCCGTGACACCGGCGACACCGAGCACTTGGTGAAGGTCAGTGAGGCACTCGAACGGATGGAGACGCTCATCGAGGACCTGCTCGACCGCGCCCGCGGCGAACAGGACCTCGACCGCGAGACCGTCTCGCTGGCCGCGGCCGCCGAGGACGCCTGGGCTGGCGTCGACACCGGGGGGCTGACCCTCGACGTGCAGCGTGACGCCACGTTCAGTGCCGACCCAACGCGGTTGAAACAACTTTTCGAGAATGTCTATCGGAACGCCGTCGAACACGCCGGCCCGGACGTGACAGTGACTGTCGGCGTACACGACGACGGCTTTTATGTTGGCGACGACGGTCGGGGGATTCCCGAAGACAACCGCGACGACGTGTTTGAGCAGGGTGTCACGGACAACGAAGCGGGAACCGGGTACGGACTGGCAATCGTCTCGGAAATCGTCGAGGGCCACGGCTGGTCTATCGAGGCCACCGAGAACGACGCCGGCGGTGCCTGTTTCGAGGTCCACCACATTCGGTCGCTGGAGACCGCCGAAAGTGAAGCGGCCTGAGGGTTTCGACTGGCTCTGGCCATCGACGGCTTGCGCCTGATTCTTACCGTCTGAGACTACTGTGGTATGTTTATCATACTATTACAGAGATATTCAGTTATGAACCAAGTATCTAGACGCTACGTGCTGCTTGTTGGAGGGGGCGCAGTTGCTGCGCTGGCCGGCTGTAGCGGGGGTGGCAGTGGCGAGGGCGATGGAACGACCACGGTGCCAACCGAGGACGGCGACACCCAGCCGTCGACACTCGCAATCGAGAATAGCGTACTCTGTGCAGAACAGCCCACCGGCTATCAGAACTACACCGAACAACCGGAGGGAACCTACGACCCGGGAGATGTCGTCTGGGTGTACTTCGAACCCACGTCAGTGGGGACTGAACCTGCTGGCGAGGGCGAAATCCGGTTCGAATACGACCTGACCTGGACCGTGACCGCGCCCGACGGCGAGGAACTGGGTACGATGAACGAATCAGTCAGCAGGACTCTTGCCGATTCTGCGGACCTCTCGACGGTGTTCCTCGCGGTGAACTTCTCGCCTTCTATGGAGTTCGAGGAGGGAACTCACACGATGGAAATCGAGGTGACCGACACGATTGCGGACAACACGGCCACGGAGACAGTCGAGTTCAGCGTCGACCCCGGCCTCGAGTATACGTCGGGCGAGTTCGGTATCGAGACCTTCGTCTTCACCGAGGACGAGGCACGGGGGTACGATGACTACACTCCCAATCCCGACGCCGAGTACGGACCGACGGAGACGGTCTGGTACTACTACGAGATAGACGGCTTTGCCTACGAGGAGACGTCGAACGAACTGCGGGCAGACCTTCAGATTCTCGAGACACTGACCGGTCCGGAGGGTGAAATCTGGTCACAGGCGGACATCCCGCTCTCGAATACGTTCGACACATCGGTAGACCTCGACACGTACTACGTGACCGACCGATTGAGCCCTTCCGACGAGTGGATCGCCGGAGAGTACACGCTCCGTCTGGAAGTGACCGATCGCCACACCGACGAGTCGGTCACGGAAACGTACACGTTCACAGTCCCAGAGTGACGGTACCGGCCCGAACTCGCTGCGCTTGTTTTCTCCTGGTACAATCGCACTGACCGGCTGGCTTCCGACACCGCACTTCGGGGTAGCACGTTCGACAGTGCCTACCGGCCGGTCCACCGCAACAGCAACAGCGTCCCCTCGAACAGGACGACCATCGTCAGCGCGACGATGAAGGGAGCCATCCCGGTCGGGTCGGGACTGAAGAGGAAGGCGACCCCGGCGAAACCGAACCAGAAGTACAGCCGGCGGTCCTCGAGCCAGCGGCGACTGGTCACGCCCATCATGATAGCGAGCATGATGAACAGCGGAATCTGGAAGATGGCCGCGAACATCCCGAGCATGAGCAGGATGAGCCCGAACGTCTCCGAGAGGCCGAAGGCCACGTCGGCGACGGGCTGTGAGTAGCCCAGGAAGTACGTGAAGATAAGCGGGAGCACGAGCGCGTAGGCAAAGAGGACGCCAATGCCAGCGAGAATGAGACTCGTTGGCACCGACGCCAGGTAGTAGCGCCGCTCGTTGGGGTAGAGTCCGGGGCGCATGAACAGATACGTCTCGTAGACGAAGACAGGCAGGGCGATGATGAATCCCGACAGCGAGGCGACTTTCAGGCGTGCGAGCACGAGCGAGAGCGGGTGATACAGGCGCGGACAGGCCGAATCGGAGTTCGTCGCCGTCGCGTTCGTCGTATTGTTCGCGGCCGCTGCGGCCTGCTCGACGCACGCTGTCGGTTCGCCGGGCAGGAACGAGTACCACAGGAAGTTGATGAGGCGGTCGGCAAAGGGGAAGACGACGGCGCTGACAAGCGCCATAACGACGATGACGACCAGCAGCCGACGGATCATCTCCTCGATGTGCTGGGTCAGCGGCATCTCCTGGTCGTCGGGCGCCCCAGCCTCGGCGACCGGCTCGGGCTCGTCCGGCTCTGGTGCGGCCGCTCCGCCGCTTATCGTCACATCCTGGTGGTCCGCTTCGTC
>JAZKTK010000020.1:0-32093 GCA_036625595.1 Haloarculaceae archaeon
CCGAGGATACCGCCGATTGCACCGCCGACCGCACTGTCGAGTGCGAACACGAAGGCGATGACGACAGCGAAGACGAAGACGCCGGCACCCCCGAGCAGTCCACCGGCGGGACCGCCGGCAGCGAGTCCTAACGTTGCTCCGAACAGTCCAACGAGGACCGCGAGTGCGAGCCCATCGAGCGCACCAGCCAGTAGTCCGTGCCACGCGCCGCTGAGAACCCCACCGCCGGCGAAGAGACCAGCCACGAATCCCGCAATCAATCCCGCGCCGACGTGACCGACAACAGGGAGCGCAAACGCAAACAGTCCGGCGACGATACCGACGAGAAAGCCGAGCAGGACAGCACGCCAGTTGGTCATATAGTCTGTTGGCCGCCAAGCAGCAAGACGGTGTTGGCACGCCCCGAACTGTAACGAACGCCCTTTTACCCCCGGACCGTCTACTCGGGTGCAATGAGCCAGCCGTTCGAGGACCTCCCGACGATGCTCACCGCCGACGAGCTCGTCGACAAGGCCTTCTCCCGAGCCTCCCGCGCCGGCCGCGCTAAATCCGGGTTCGAGGCCCAGCAGTCGATGCTGATGACCGCCGCTAATATCGTCTCGGACAATCTAGAGAACGTCGTCACCGGATGGCCGGACTTCGCCGAACTCGACCCCTTCTACTACGAACTCGCGGATGCCATCGGCAACGTCGACGAGATGCGCCAGCACCTTAGCGAACTGATGTGGGCCAGTCGGATGGCGACCGATATCCGCAAGGAGTACGAGAGTCGCCTGCAGGGCGATGTCGATACCGCCCGGAAACTCCGAAAACAGGCGTTCGCCCGACTGGCCGACGTCGTCGACGAGATCGAGCCCGACATCGACGCGCTCAAAGAGTCTCGCGAGGAACTGCGAAAACTGCCCGACATCCGTCCGGACGAGCCCACAATCGTCGTCGCGGGCTACCCGAACGTCGGCAAATCGACGTTCGTCAACGCCGTCACTCGTGCCAGTAACAAAACCGCCAGCTACCCATTTACCACCACCGAGATTCGCGTCGGACACGTCGAGCGCGACCACATCCGCTATCAGCTGGTGGACACCCCAGGCCTGCTCGACAGGCCACCGGAGGACCGCAACGAAATCGAATCGCAGGCCGTGAGCGCACTCGAACACGCCGCCGATGCTGTGCTGGTCCTGGTCGACGCCAGCGGCGAGTGTGGCTATCCGCTCGCCGACCAACTGGAGCTTCGCGACGACATCACTAGCCGCTTTTCGGCCCCTGTCCTGACTGTCTGTAACAAGTCCGACCGTTCGCGCGACGTGGAGGCCGACCACTACATGAGCGTCACCGAGGACGAGAACGTCGATGCCGTCCTCGCTGCTGCCGTCGAAGCGGTCGGCTACGAACCGGAGTTTCCCTTCGACGAGTGACCGGCCGAACGTTTATGAGAAATTGGGCGACCAGCCCCGTGCGTGTCCTGACAGAGCAGGCGGGGCAGGACCGCGACAGTACGGCACAACTGTCCCGCACTCGACGCGTGCCGTCTGTTAGCCAGTCTCGGTCGTGACATACCGGACCTGTGTCTCGATATCTCGACCAGTAGTCTCTTCGACGCGTTCGTCGATATCGGGGGCTAGCCCCACAGCCGACTGCCCCGGTGGGATGCCGACGGTGACGATAATTCGTTGTGGTTCCTGGAACAGCGCTGTGTTGGTGTGTTCGACCTGAACGTTCAGGACAGTCATTTCGAGGGCTGTATTCTCGTTTGCCGCCGCAACAGCAGCCTCGGCATCCGTCGTCATCTGTTCGGTCGTCGTCGCGCGCGTATAGGAGTCGTACGTGACACCACCGAGAAATGCCGAGAGAATAACGATGGCCACGACGAGCGTCGCAATGCGCTTTATCGTCGCCTGCCGTGCGTCACCTTGACGAAACCAGTGTTCGGGCCGGTAGCCGCTGTACCAGAGCACCACGAGCGCTGCAAGGTTGATAGAGAGGACGTTCACAAGCAACAGGACACCCGACCCGACCGCCACGAGCGGTGCGCCCCACGCGAGTCCGATACCGACCGTCGCTGCCGGCGGAATCAGTGCGACAGCAATCATCACACCGACCAGCGCCGTCGAGACCCCGGACGTAAGACTCACCACACCCGCGGCACCGGCACCGATAGCGACGACCAGCGACAGGAAGTCCGGCGCGACGCGCTCGCGTATCTCCGGGATTGTCGTCACGTCCGCTAGTGGCGGAATGAGATTGCTGTATCGAACGACGAGCGCGAACAGCGCCGCGGTGACGACCGCCAGAATGAGACCACCAATCTGGAGGCGAACGCCCCGGGAAAAGAGGTCGTGGTCGTTGACCACGGTCCCGACACTGGCGGCCATCGCCGGTCCGACGAACGGCGCGATGACCATCGACCCGACGACGACCGCCGCTGAGTCAAGCAGGAGTCCCGCCGTCGCAATCAGCGCACTCACCACAGTCATGACGACGTAGACATCGACCGTCGGCGCGAGATTACTCGCTGCCGCGGTCAACTCCTCGCGTGCGATACGGCCCTCGTCTTCCTCCTCGGCGTACCGTTCCTGTAACTCCTCGAAGCGCCGCGAGACGACAGTGTTCGCCTCGACGACGACAGTAAATGCGTCGTCGCCCAACCCGGCATCTCGGAGCGATTCCAGTATCGGCTCGACCGCGTTTGTCGGCAGCGGAAAGTACGCGACTGCGGCGTACTCACGGCCACTGGTCTCGTCGGCGACCACGTAATCGACCCCCTCGTCGTCGAGCGTCGACAGAATCGTCCGACGTTTACCCGACGGAATGGTGACCTGGACGAGTCGCACGTCCTCGTGGTCGGCGGGCGGAAACAAAAGGACTTGTGTTGGTCGCACAGGACGCGAACGCTTACGCAGCTGTACGCAGTACAATCGGTGTGACTCACGACCGAATCCACGCACGCGAACCGAGCCACCACAGCGCGCGCTGGACTGTCGGAACGATCGAAAAAGTCCGTCAGCAGGACGGGCACTGCGTTGTCACCGTCGAAAGCGAACAGGGTGACAGTGTCGACCTCACGGTCACCCTGGCGGTTCGGGACCTGTTCGTCGGACGACTGAACCTCGATGAGGGTGACTCACCGGTCGGTGAACGGGTCTGGTATCGCAAACACGGCGATGGCACCTGACAGGACCACCGCGGCGGTGACGACTCAAACCGCGGAGGTTTTCGCCGTCGACGGCCAATACAGGGTATGTTCGACACGCGGCCGGACCGAGCAAACGAGGTCGTCCTCCTGGGGCGGTCAAACGTCGGCAAGTCAACGCTGATGCGCGAGCTGACCGGCCACACCTTCGACACCGGCCAGCGCCCTGGCGTCACCCGCCAGCCAAATCACTACGACTGGACCGGTCCCGACTTCGTCCTCACTGACCTCCCCGGCTTCGGCTTCATGAAAGGCGTCCCCGAAGAGGCCCGCGAGCAAATCAAGACCGACGTGGTGCAGTACATCGAGGCCAACGCCGAGCAGATTCTCGTCGGCGTCCTCGTCCTCGACGGGAAAGCGGCCGTCGACATCATCGACCGTCACTCGGGTCCCGACGAGATTCCACACGACGTGGAACTGTTTCACTTCCTCCGCGACGTGGGGATTCCACCCGTCGTCGCCGTCAACAAGATGGACAAGGTCGACGACGAAGACGAACGCCTCGACGAAATCTGCGACCGGCTCGGACTCGTCCCGCCGTGGAAGCAGTGGCAAGAGACCATTGCACCAATCAGCGCCAAACGCGGGAATATCTCGGCGCTCACCGAAGCAGTTCGTCACCACCTCCACGAGGCGAACAAAGACGAACTGTTTCAGTTCTTCTGAGACTACTTTTTTCGCCGTCGGGTCTCGGGCGCGCTCTTCGAGCGCGCACCGGACCACTCGGCGAAAAAACATAGTGAAAAACACCGTGGGAGCAAGCTCCCACGAGCCCACGCTTGCGTTGCTCGCGTGAAGGCTGCTCGCGGCCGGGAGGCCGCTCACGGGCGCAAAGCGCCCGTTCGCATTCCCGAGGCGCTCACATTGTTCGCGCCTCGCACCGCTCGCAGATGCTATCGGAGGCCCTACCGCAACCGTACCGCAGACAGCAGGCCTGTCCTTTCCCGTATCCGCGAGCGAAGCGAGCAGAGTGAGTCTTTCGGTGTGAGCGCGTGACGAGACACGCGCTCGGCCACAGCAAACCGCTGTTGGTAAATTGCGTGATTCACAGCACCGCAGCTACGAAGGCGCTCTCTCGACAGAACAGACCGGGTGGTCAGGCGACGTTGAAGCCCTTGTCCCGAAGGAAGTCCTCGACGCGGCCGGTGTGGTTGCCCTGGAGTTCTATCTGCCCGTCGTCGACAGTTCCCCCGCATGCGAACTTGGATTTGAGGTCGGACGACAGACTATCCATGTCGACATCGCTCGGGTCGAACCCCTCGATAATCGTTACCTCCTTGCCATAGCGGCGCTCGTCGATGCGGACAGTGATTTCCTGGGAGTCTTTGGCGACGTCCTCACAAACGCAAAGCTCCTCTGGCAGCCCGCACGTCGAGCAGACCTCAGACATGGTTCCTCGCAAGTTTTTGATGGTCACTTGGCAAGCTATAGCCGAGGACTTGTGGTGTACTCGCCTTGGATAGCGAGCAGACTTCCGACATTACAGTTCGCCGTACGAAATCAACCTATTAAACACTGTCGGGACCCCCAGCCGACGAGACCCCCGCTACGACCGACGCACGCGGGCAAGCAGGTCGATTGCCTCGTCGGCCATCGCCTCGGTTACCTCGTTCCCGTAGCGTGTCCGCTCGTAGCGGTCGACCAGTTCTCGTGCTGCCGGGCTTGCATCGACCGCCTCGACGTATTCGCGGACTGTCTCGCCGGTCCGGCGGGGCCGATAGCGGCGTTCGAGAACGTACGCCAGCCGACGGTATGCTGCCTCGATGTCAGTTGTCGGGTCACGCCGCGGGAGGTAGCGAAGCCAGCCCCAGCGGTACACCCGGTCTGCCAGATTGCTCCGGCGGATACCCGCGACGGCACCCACGAGCGCAATCAGCCCGAGCACGAGCTGGTCGGTCGGGGGCAACTCCGGCAGACCGCCGCTTCTATCGGTGTCGTCTTCGAACGGTGTGGGGTCCGAGAAGTTCGCAAGTGGGTCCTGGCTGCCGTTGTCCGGGACCGGTGTCGGCGGCGCCGGTGTCGACGGCGAGGAGTTCGGTCCGGTCGGCGTCGGAGTCGGTGTCTGGTCCTCGGACCGGTCGGTGTCGACACCGTCAGCGTCGTTGGCGCGCGCGTCGGCAAGTCGGTCCGCTTCGGCTGCTCGACGCGGGCCAGCCGGAGTGGGGTCGAATTTGGTCCAGCCCTCGCCCGGGAAATACACTTCGACCCAGGCGTGAGCGTCGTATCCCCGGACGACGTATTCGTTTTGGTCGACCTGCTGGCCGGGCGTATACCCAACAGCGACACGTGCCGGAATGTCCTGTGTTCGCAACATCACGGCCATCGTCGTTGCGAAGTAGGTGCAGTAGCCCCGGTCCATCTCGAAGAGAAACGAGTCAGCGACATCGCTGTCTGGTCGTGCCACATCCAGAGAGTACTCCTTGTTCGCCTCGAGCCACTGCTCGATGCGGCGGGCGGCCGAATAGCGGTTGTCCGTCTCCCCGACGATGGCGGCGGTCCGCTCGCTCACCCGGTCAGACGTGCTCGCCGGAAGCTGTGTGTAGCGGTTTTCGATACGCTGCGGGTCGTCAGTTCCAGTGCTCGCAAGTTCCCGTGGTGTTGCACTCGGCACTGCGCTGAGGACCTCGTATCGGTCACCGGGCTCCAGTGTGTCCGTCGGTTCGAGTCCGAACTCGCTCGTGACCTGTGTCGAGTCAGTGGGGCCGTCGACGGCAAGCGGTCGCCAGGCAGCCGGCATCACGTTGGCCGCAGACTCAATGCGAAACACCTGCCGCACGCGCCTCGATTCACCCGGCGGGCCGGGGAGTCGCGCGTCCTCGTAGGCAACTGGTTCGCCGCTTCGCACCCAGCCATCACCGGTGTACCGGTTGTAACTGTCGACGCGCCAGTAGTGCTGTGCCGACGCGGTGACCGTGAACCGAACTTTCGGGGACAGTTCGAGAGAGCCCACGAGTTCGAACTCCGAATCCGCCGAGAGAAGGCTGGCTTCGATTGTCCCGGTCTGGTCATCACTGGTACTGGGGTCGAACCCCAGTGGGAACCCGACACTCCCGGGCACCACCGAGACGATCAGCGGCGTGACGACCATAATCGCAAGCGCGATTGCGACTGCCTCGACTGCACCTCGGGAGTGTTCCCGCCGGTCGAGGTCACCGAACCCGAGCGCCGCCGCGGCACCGACCACACCCAGCAGCGTCATCGGGAGTCCGGCATCGCCGGTCAGCACGAAGTAGGTCAACATCCCACCAGCGACGGCGGTGGCGCTCGTATACCACCCGCGCAGCCCAAGATACCACGTCACGAACACGGGCGTCGGCGTCACCGAGAGCGCCCACAGCGTCGACGCCTCGATTTCCAGTATCGACTTCCCGCTCAGTAGTTCGACGTTGCTCGCGAGGAGGGCACCGAGTTGCGGGTTGTCCGACAGCGCTCCGACGTAGAGTACGAGTCCAATAGCAAGCAATACCGCGGCAAGCGAGAGCGCGAGCGTTACCCGCAACACGCGGGCGAACGCCGTTGCCGCGGCCAGGGTTCCGGCGACCAGCAGGAAAAACGTCGTGGGTTCTCCGGAGACGACGACGATGCCGTGCAACACCGCGAGCACCGAGACGAGGAGTGTCACGAGTCCCGCGAGTGCGAGCACGCGCATCGGCCGCAGGTCCGGTCGCGCCCACGCGCCGACACGGCTGAGCGAGCCGACGGTATCAGTACTCATACGGACACCTCCCCGACCGGTCGGCTGGTCGTCGTTTTCAGGTTGTCGAACTGCTCGGTGCGGTCGCCAACGTGAACCCGTGGATTCGCGCTCTCTGCGCGAATCGAAATGTCGGCCTCGTCGTGCACGGACGACGGGACGGTTCCCGACCGAACACCGGCGAGAACCCGGAGCAGGCTCTCCCTGTGTGCGGTCCCAGTGCCGGACGGGACGCGTTCGCCGGGAACGGTGAGTGCGACGCTCAATCCGGCATCGAGTGCGCCGAGTGCGAGCGTCGCCGCAGCCGAGGCCATCGCGTCGGCGTTCCCGGGGGTCGCGTCGGCGACGATATGGACCGATTCCGTTCGCTGTGCGGGGGCAAACTCCATGACGAGGAAGTCGTCGTACTTTGCACTGGACTTCCAGTGGACGTTCTTCAGCGGGTCGCCGGAGGCGTACTCCCGGAGGCGGTCGAACTCCTGGCGTTCGGCAGCCAGTTCGTCGGCAAACAGTTGCGAGAGGCGCACGTCGTCGGTGGTCGCCACCGACGGATAGACGACCACCTCCAGGTCGGCGTCGACATCGACGCGTCGACTGACGAGACCGAGCGGGTCCCGCTGTCGGACTGTCGGCGCGGCCAGCCGGTAGATACCACGGTCAGCGAGTGTCAGCACCCGCTCGAGTGAGTGGGGTGGCGTCACCGTCGCATCGATGGCGGTCGCTTCGATACCATCGGGCAACGGCTGGGCGAGCGTGACCAGCCCGCCACCGTTTACGTCGACGTGCAGCGTTCGCGTCTGGCCGGGATGGCCAGACTGGAGCGAGCCGTAGGTGAGGCTGGGCTCCTCGGCGCGCCACACGAGAACTGCACCGACCACGAGCGCAGCGAGGATGGGTGCGGCAATAGCGTTCAGCGCCCGTGCGCCGGCGAGATACGCAGCCGTGTACGCAAGCGCGACGACGACGAGTGCGCCCCAGCCGCGACGAGTGAGTCTCATTCCGGGTCGACAGTGGCGAGTGCCGCCTCGACGACAGCGCTCGCAGTGTGGTCGGTGGTCGTTCGAATCCGGTGTGTCAGCACGGCCGGCGCCTCAGCTTTCACGTCGTCCGGGATGACATAGGAGCGCCCGGCGAGGACCGCACGAGCTTGCGCTGCCCGGAGGAGCGCGATGGTGCCGCGCGGACTGACGCCGATCTGGGCGTTCTCGCGCGTGTGAGTCGCCAGCCGGGTCGCGTAGGTTCGGAGCGGCTCGCTGACTGTGGTCCGTGCCGTCGCCTTGCGAGCGGCCCGGAGGTCGTCCAGCGTCGCGACCGAGGAGAGCGTCTCGATTGGGTGGTCACCGACGACGCGACCGAGTAGCTCCGTTTCCTCGGCCTCGTCGGGGTAGCCCAGGTGGAGTTTCTTCATGAAGCGGTCGATTTCGGCCATCGGGAGGTCGTAGGCGCGGTCACCCTCGACGGTGTTCTGCGTCGCGATGACGGTAAATGGGCTGGGCAGACTGTGGGTCTCCCCGTCGACGGTGGCCTGGTTTTCTTCCATCGCCTCCAGGAGCGCGCTCTGGGTCTTCGGGGGCGCACGGTTGATTTCGTCCCCGAGGACGACGTTCGCGAAGATGGGGCCTTCGCGGAACTCGAAGGTCTGCGTCTGCTGGTTGTAGATGTTGACGCCGGTCACGTCCGAGGGGAGGAGGTCGGGCGTGAACTGGACGCGCTTGAACGAGCCATCGAAGGATTCGGCGACCGAGCGAGCGAGCATCGTCTTGCCGACGCCGGGCACGTCTTCGAGGAGGACGTGTCCCCGGCCCAGCAGTGCAGTCATGATGTGCTCGATTTCGTCGTGGTGGCCGACGATGACACTCTCGACGTTGGCGATGACCTCGTCGACGACCGCGCTCGCGCGTTCGATAGCGCGGTCTGACTGTACCTCCTGCGATTCTGTCTCGGTATCTGTCATAGGTAGCGAGGGACGACGGCGTGGTGGTGGGGAGCTACGGTGGCGGCCGTAGCCGGTCGACGCGGCCGCAGTCTGTGTGTTCGCGGCCGCGATTCACAGCCCCGATTCAGCGGGCTATGACACACGTGACCACGGGCCTTCATCGGGAGGACATTGCGGCCGAAGAGTAGTAAGGCTGCGGGTGAGTTCTACCACTCTTTGCACGTCGCACAGACCAGTCCATCGGGTGCGTCCCAGACCCGCTGGACCGTCTCGCCACAGGCAGAACAACTGACGCCGTCGGCGTCCCACCGGGATGTCGATAGTGCGGGGGCAGCGGACTCGGTGTCAGTCACTGCCGGGTCGTCGGGTTCCTGCTGTGAACGCGTCGAATCTGACGCCGGTTCGCGCACATCAGATTCCGACTCGTCCGTAGCGGATGCCGTCTCCTCGCTGTCGTCACCGGAGAGAAAGTCGTCGAGCGAGGTATCGTCCATACCGAAACCGTGTGCGCACGTCCCTTAGCGGTGTCGGAGAGCACCATCCGGCACGCGTCGCCCGGATGGAAGCACACAAGTATCGTGGGGCAAAACACCCGGATATGTTCATCAGAGAGCTGTTCCAGAGCATTCTGGACATGCCCGGCAAGTTCGCCGACGTGGCGATGCACGACCCGCTCGGTGCGCTCATGCTCGCCGTCGGTAGCGTGTTCGTCCTCCTGTCTGTCGGCTACTTCACACTGCTCACGCTCGGGTCCATCGCGGACCTCTTCACGCCAGCGCCCGGCGGACAGCCCCGCCAGCCAGGTCAATAGCCGTCGCCAGGTCCGGCCCCAGCGGCGACCCGACGACGATGCTGTCGGCCTCGGCCATCACTGCTTCTACCCGCGACTCGACCGTTTCGGGTGTGCCCGCGATACAGAACGCGTCTATCATCGCCGGCGTAACCAGCCCGAACGCTTCCCTGAACTCGCCGGCAGCAACTGCCTCGCCGATTTCACCCGCCAGTTCTCGGTCCAGGTCGTGCCGGTCGAGTACCGGCGGCGGCGCGCTCCCGGCGATAAAGGCGACGGGCGGGCGCGCGGCCTCGCGTGCGTCGGCGGCGTCCTCGGCGATGCTGACGCTGGCGTAGGCAGCGAAATCGAATTCGCCGCGCTCGTCGGGCCGGGCATCGAGTCCCTCCTCGACACGGTCACTCGCCCACTCGATATCGCGTGGGTGCGACCCGTTGAAGAGGACGCCGTCGGCGTACTTGGCTGCCATCCGGGTCATGTCCGGCCCCTGCGCGCCGATGTAGACCGGGAGCCGGCGGGCGTCGTAGTTGAGGCCAGCATCAACGGCCTGGAAGGTGCCGTCGTGGTCGACGCGCTCGCCGTCCCAGAGGCGGCGCGCGACCTGCATCGTCTCCAGCACTCGTCGGAGCGGGCGCTCGTCGTCGTAGCCGAGATTCGAGAGGGTCGAGCGGTCGCCAGCACCGACGCCGAAGACGCCTCGACCGTCAGCGAGTTCATCGAGCGTCGCCGACCGCGAGGCCAGCGTCACGGGATGAGTCTCGTAGGGGTTCGTGATTCCTGGGCCGAGACGCACCTCGTCGGTCGCACGAGCGATATCTGCGAGCGCGATAAATTCGTCGCGGTTGTTGTAGTGGTGGCTGGCGAAAATCGTGTCGAACCCCGCCCCTTCCGCTCGAACCGCGAGGTCAGAGAGTTCCGAGACGGGATGTTCGGGGGTGAGTTCGAGTCCAATCATTCTGCGCCCTCCCAGGCGGTGAGCGCCCGCCGGACGATGTCGTCCTCCGGTTCGCGGAACAGTTCATCACTGCCGTTGTGGGCACCAAACTCCCAGTCTCGGATTACCGCAACCGGAGTGCCGCCGTCACCCTCGCCGGTGACGAGGTTCGCGGTGGCAGCGAGTTCGTCGACGACAGCCTGCACTGTCGCAGTGAGTTCCTTTCCTTCCCGGTCGTGTTCGCCGCGCCAGTCACGGGCGGCGGGGAGACCGGCCCATCCGAGTGCGACGCCGCGCTGTCCGTAGCGGAACGGTCGGCCCGAGGTGTCGGTGACGACGACGCGGGCGTCCAGTCGCTCGTGGAGTGTCCGCGCGCTTGCACCCGGACTCTCGGGCAGCAAAAGCAAGTCCGCACCGGGGATGTTTGAGCGGTCGATGCCCGCATTGACCGTGATGTGACCGAACGGCGTCACTGCGAGCATGATGGGAAAGTCGATGAGCAGTTCGTCGCTGGCGTCGATGACCGCCTGTGCGAAGCGCGGGTCTTTCTCCTCGCCGGCGGCCGCGCCGACGCGCTCGGCAATCGCGTGGGCACGCTCGCTGGCCTCGTAGTCGTCGAGGTCTGCCTGTCGGCCTTCTGCCTTCGAGACGATGGTACTGGCGACACAGACCACGTCGTCCGGGCGGAGGTCGACCTGCTCGTCGATGAGTGCGGCCACGTCGGCACCCGGCCGCACCTCCGGCAGTCCCTCGACGGCGAAAACGTTCATATCAGTGGTGAGCAGTGCGGGAGTAAAAGCGGCCCGGAACCGGAGACTACAGTTCGTGTCCCTCGACGGTAATCGCCCCGTCCTCGACAGTCGCGACCATCATCGTGGACCGGGAGGCCGGACTGGCGCCGGTCGCACTGCCGGGGTTCAGGAGTCGAACACCGTCGTGTGTGGTGTCGAGGACTTCGTGGGTGTGCCCGGAGACACCGACTGCATTGTCCGTCTCGGCGTACTCGTGGACAGTGTTGGCGACCCGTTGCTCGTAGCCACGAGGCGACCCAGTGCCGTGGGTGACGACGAACTCCACCCCGTCGAGTTCGGTGGTTGCAACGGTCGGAAGCCCAATTCGCGGGTCCATGTTCCCGGCGACGGCAGTGAGTTCGGAAGCCAGTGCGTCGATGTCGGCGAGCGCACCTTTCGAGTCGAAATCGCCGGCGTGAATGACGTGGTCTGCCCGTTCGATGCGTTCGCGGAAGGCATCGGGAATCCGCTGGGCGCGCGAAGGGATGTGCGTATCCGAGATGAGTGCAACGTCCATACCGCTCCTGCGAGTGCCGACTACAAATGTGCCACGTTACCACGAAACCCGGGGCTTGATAATCGCGGGCGTCGACGCAGCCTACATGGAAGAGCGGGCGGTCGTTACCTGTTTTCTGCGCCACGAGGGAGCCGTCTTGCTCTGTCGGCGCAGCGACGAGGTCGGCACCTACGCGGGATTGTGGGGCGCAGTCGCCGGCCACGCCGAAGGCGACCCTGGCGCAGCCGCTCGGCAGGAAATCCGCGAGGAGACGGGACTGGACCCCGACGAAGCGGTGACTCTCGTCCGTCGCGGGGAGCAATTTGTCGTCGCGGACGAACAGGCCGGGATTCGCTGGACGGTCCACCCGTTTCTCTTCGACGCCGCCCACCGCGACGTGACGCCGAACTGGGAGACCAGCGCGTACGAGTGGGTCGCCCCGACGGCAATCCGCCACCGCGAGACAGTCCCGGAGCTCTGGACATCCTACGACCGCGTGCGGCCGACCGTCGAGACGGTCGCCTCCGACCGCGAACACGGGTCAGCGTACGTCTCTGTGCGTGCACTCGAAGTGCTTCGCGACGAGGCTGCCATAGCGGCAGACGGCGGCCGCGAGCAGTTGTTCGACGTTGCCCGCGCACTACTCGACGCTCGTCCCTCGATGTCGGTCGTCCGCAACCGCGTCAACCGCGTCATGCACGCAGTCCGGGACGCCGACACTGCACGCCCGGTCGAGCACGTCGCAGCCGCAGCAATCGAACGGGCAGTCAGTGCCGACCGTCGCGCAGCAGAGCAGGCCGTCGACCACGTTGCCGACTGCCGCGTCGCCACGCTCTCCCGGTCAGGGACCGTCCTCCAGGCGCTGCAGTACGCCGACCCCGACGCAGTACTTGTCGCCGAGTCCCATCCCGGCCGAGAAGGGGTCGCCGTCGCCGAAACGCTGGCCGACGAGACCGACGTGACGCTGACCACAGACGCCGGCTTCGCCCACGCACTCGACACGTGGGACGCCGACGTGCTGCTCGTCGGCGCGGACACCGTTCTGGCAGACGGCCGCGTCGTCAACAAGGTCGGAACCCGCGCCGCCGTGATTTGCAGTTCCTTCGAGGGTATCGAGGTGCTGGTGACGGCAGCGGTCGACAAGTTGTCACCGGACGGTGAGATAGACCTCGAACCGCGAGATTCCTCGGAAGTGTACGACGAAGACAAATCAGTGACGGTGCTGAACCGGACCTTCGACGTGGCGCCGCCGGACTGTATCGACGCGGTCGTGACAGAACTGGGACTGCTCGACCAGGCGGCGGTCGAACGCGCCGTCGACCGCCACCGACGCTATACCGAGTGGTAAGTGACAACAAGCAGGTGAGAACTATTTATCAACAGCCGATGAACGAAGCAGTATGAACGTCCGCCACGCACTCACGGCACTCGGGGCCGGACTGACGACGGGACTGGTCGTGGCCGTCCTCGTCATCGAACTCCTCAATTTCGAGTTCTCGGCGCTCATCGGCCTGCCGGTCGGCATTCTCGCCGGTCTCATCGTGCTCGCGACTGTCGCCGTGGCATTCGACGGACTCGACGAGATGGAACGACGTGCGATGAGCGCGTACGCGGCGTTCGGGCTCACTGTCATCGTGTTAGCGGCGCTGAGCTACGTGAATCTCGCCAGAGGGCTCTTCTCGGGGACGGTCGCCGCTGGCGCGGGACTGGTCGTGGCTGTGCTGACGTATCTGGGATTGTGGCGGCTATAGTAGCCACTGAAAGCCATTGCACACACGACCGCACGAGGGCAGTGCGGTCGGTGTGTAAACCGTTTCAGTTGTTACTATAGGCCGGTAGCGTCATCGAAGTGTCGACCGCTACTCGTTCGATTCCAGAGTCAGTTGCGTCGGAGAGAGCAGCGCGGAGTAGAAATCTCAATAAGTGGTGCGCCACTCCAGTCAACCGATGTCTCTGACACTCACCGTCGAAGGAATGAGCTGCGACCACTGCGAACAGAGCGTCGAGGAAGCGCTCGAAGGCGTCGCCGGTGTCGAGAGCGTGACCGTCGACCGCGAGAACGAACAGGCGACCGTGGAGGGCGACGCCGATACCGACGCGCTCGTCGCGGCCGTCGAGGATGCCGGCTACACTGCCTCGGCCTGATTCGGGCCAGTCGAAACGCGCCGCTGAGCGGCGACTTTCTCATCAAGAGACGCTGCATCCAGGATAGTATCCAGTCGGTACCGCGTCTCGACTGACGATACGTGAATCAAACAGGTCGAGTCGATTCCCCCAGTTCGGACAGTTCTTCGACGCCTCGTCCCACAGCTGAGACCACGTGTACGCGACGGTCGCACCGATGACGCGTACGTTCTTACTAACTAATTAGTCAAAACAGTCAGAATGGGCTGTGGCGGTGGAGATACGGCGAAAAAGCACCTGCTTGTCGACGTGGCGACTGAATACGCTGCCTCTGTGACTAACGGGTGGGTCAAAACTGTTATCCGACAGTGGACGGACCTACGACTAATGGCAGACCCGCCGGACAGGTCCCTCTCGGAGACAGACCGCGCGATAATGCGCGCGACGTACCGCGCCCTCCGCGAGTACGGGTACGCCGACCTCACAATCAAGCGGATTGCAGACGAATACGGTAAGTCTACCGCCGCAGTTCACTACCACTACGACACGAAAGACGACCTGCTCGCGGCGTTTCTGGACTACCTCCTCGACCAGTTCGTCGAGACGATACACGAAGTCGAGACGACTGACCCCAGCGAGCGACTGAACCTGCTGCTGGACAAACTCCTCGTCGCTCCGGAGGACCATCACGACCTGCTAATCGCGATGCTAGAGATGCGGAGCCAGGCACCGTACAACGAAGCGTTTCGCGAGCGATTCCAGCAGAACGACGAGTACGTCCGGTACATGCTCAGGACGGTAATCGACCACGGAATCAAAGAAGGAGTGTTCAGTGACGCCGACGCCGAGCACGTGGCACGTGCACTCATGACAATTGTCGACGGAGCCCGCACCCGTGCGGTCGTTCTGGACAAAGCGGAAGCGCTCGCGACGGCGAGACAGACTGCCGAGGAGTACGTGACCGCCGTCCTTCTGAACGGGTAGACAGTCGGCTCGGTGTGCTGTGAGCGTGTGCGAGAAAGATGGACCGAGACAGGCCACTTCGACGAACAGGAGGGTGCCACCGGCAGAACAGCGAGTCACAGACAGTTCCAGGTTTCGGTCTTGCTCACGCAGTAACTAACCAGTTAGTTAGTTAGTTAGTGGTGCCTTCCCCGACGTCCGGCAGCAGAGCAGGAACTGACACCAGATGCGAAATTTGCAACTGGTAGGACAAAGCACGAATTCGAAGAGTGTGAGCCCGTCGGCAGACAGATTCTTTCAGACAGGTGGATTGGATACTTGTCGACAGTCGTTCAGATGGGTTTCCAACAGCGTCCTGTTCAGAATATCGAAACAATAAAGCCGCTAACTACCTGTTCGGTTGATATAGTGGTGTCTCCTTCGAATGGCTCTTTTGGCCGGGTACACACTCGCCTTTTCCAGCGGAAGACCAGTTCACGAACGCCGCTGAGACCGCCGAACCGACAGCGAACGGGACGGGGAGACGCCGAAGCTTCCACCGAACATGGACACTAGTGATACGTCGAACGTCGTCCTCGTTACGGTCGACTCGTTACGAGCGGACGCAATCGGTGCCTACGACGACGACCGCCACACGCCGGTGATGGATTCGCTCGCCGAGCGCGGGACCGTGTTCGAGCACGCCTTTGCGACCGGAAACTGGACGCCGTTCTCGTTTCCGTCGATTCTGGCGTCACAGCCGGTGTTCGCCGAGACGGGGCAAATCGGTGTGGACGGCGCAGAGACGCTCGCGGAGGTACTCGCTGACAGCGACGTTTCGACCGGTGGGTTCAACGCAGCGAACGGATTCCTCACATCGCACTGGGGGTACGACGACGGCTTCGACGAGTTCGAACCGTTCGTCGCGAGTGTTGGGTCCAGTATCTACAGCCGATATCTCGCAACCCATCCAACAGTCGAAGCCTGGTTGCAACTGGCGACATCGCCCGCTCGACGGCTGGGTTCGTGGCTTCGCCGCGAGACCAACGACCGACCGTTCCTCGATACGTCCCGAATGTTCGACGTCGAACACGCCGCCGCGTCGTTCATCGAGAAGACGGAGTCGCCGTTCTTCCTGTGGATTCACTACATGGACGCGCACACACCGTACGTTCCCGCACCACGGTACATCCGAGAGGTGTCGTCGAATCTGCTCGGGACCCATCGGATGCTACACGCGCATACGCGGACCGGACTGGGCTGGGAAGTCGGGGAGCGAACGCTCGCGGACCTTCGGACGCTCTATCAGGCAGCGGTCCGGCAGGTCGACGCCAGTATCGGCCGGCTGCTGGAGACGCTCTCCGAGACGGGTGTCGAGGACGAAACCGCTGTCGTCCTGGCTGGCGACCACGGCGAGGAGTTTCAGGAGCACGGCCACCTCGCCCACTACCCGAAGCTGTACGACGAGCTGATTCGGGTGCCGCTCGTCGTCGACGTTCCCGGGGCAGAGAGCCGTCGAGTCGAACAACAGGTCGGTCTCGACGACATCCCGCCGACGATAACCGACCTCATGGACGTTGACTCGCCAGACGGCTGGCATGGTGAGTCGCTTACCGCGAGTGTCGTCGACGGCGAACCCCCAGTCGACGAGCCAGTGGTCTCGGTCACCGTTCGTGGCGAAGAGGTGACGGCACAGCCGATTCCGCGGGCGCTCTCCGATGGTGAGCTACTCGTCAGTGTCCGGGACCGGGACTGGATATACATCGAGAACGTCGACGACGGGTCGACGGAGCTGTACTACCGGCCGTCTGACCCGACACAGCAAGACGACCTGTCGGGAGCACCGACCGCAGAGCAACAGCGGGTACTCGACCGGTTCGGTGCGGTCGTCGAGGACCACGCCAGTCTGCTCTACGACCGAACAGAGGGACAGGAAGACGACGACGTCGACGACGACCTCGGAGCCCGACTGGAGGCGCTGGGCTACCGATAGATGTTCCAGTCTCCGCGTTCCTTCCTTCGAAACCTCGTATCCGGACCGGTTGCGAAACAACTCCGTCGGTTCGTGATTGTCGGAACGTTCGCAGCGGGCGTCCAGATGGTGTTGCTGTGGCTGTTCGTCGACAGAGCACGTCTGAACTATCTGGTGGGTGCGACCATCGCCATCGAGATAACGATTATCCTCTCGTACGTGCTCAACAACGCGTGGACGTTCAAGAGTTCGCAGAAGACCAGTCTGTTCGGGTATCTGTTCGGACTCCTCAAAACGAACGTTGTCCGTGGGTCAGCAATTCCCATACAGCTTGCTATCCTCTTCGTTCTCGTGGAGTGGCAGAGCGTCACGTATCTGCTCGCGAACGCCGTCGCAATCTTCGTCAGTGGGCTGTATCGGTACGTGCTCGATGCCCGGTGGACCTGGAAGTGACGACCGCGTTGCCTGGGGAAAGACGCGACACTTTTGCACATGGATAACCGACGAAACACTGGTGGCGATGACGAGACGTTACCCCCGCTCAGCCCCTTGTGATGACAACTCAAACTGAGCCACCACTCTCGTAACGAGGAGCGCATGTTCCGTCCAGCGCGAAGGTTAAAACGAGACGTGTCCGTAGGCGAGTATATGAGCGACCAGTCCGCCCGCCAGCCCCCCCATCCTCCACAATCCGAAAACTCAGCCATCGAGACAGATGGTTTGACAAAACGCTACGGCGATGTCGTCGCCGTCCACGACCTCGACCTCTCGATTCCTCCGGGGACGGTCTACGGCTTTCTCGGCCCCAACGGCTCCGGAAAGACAACGACGATGCGAATGCTGACGACACTGACCCGACCCACATCGGGAACCGCTCGCATCGTCGGCATCAGCATCGACGACCGCGAGACGCTCATCGATCACATCGGCTATCTCCCCGAAGAGCCGCCGCTGTTCGACGAACTCACCGGACGCGAACAACTGCGCCACGTCGCTGCACTCCACGACATTCCGGCCGATGTCGCCGACGAGCGCATCGATAGCTATCTGCAACGGTTCGACCTCCTCGACGCCGCCGACCGCCGCCAGGAAGGGTATTCGACGGGAATGCGCAAGAAAATCGGACTCATCCAGACAGTTATCCATGAACCGACAGTGCTCTTTCTGGACGAACCGACCTCGGGGCTGGACCCGCGGGCCGCTCGAACAGTCAAAGACCTCATCGCGGACCTCGCGGCCGACGAGACGACGGTCTTTCTCTCGACGCATATTCTCTCGGTCGTAGACGAACTCGCGGACACCGTGGGCGTCCTCAACGAGGGGCGACTGGTTGCCGAGGGGTCACCGACGTCGTTGAAGCGGCGGGCCGAACGCGGCGAGAGTAGCAGCCTCGAAGACGTCTTCCTCTCGGTGACGGCCGACCACGCTGACGAACCGGCCGATGACGAACGGGAAGAGCAGATACCCGGTGAAGAGAGACGATGAGCGGGATATCCCACGCTCTCCGGCTGGCACGCATCGACGTAACGCGGATGGCCCGCAAACACACTGACAGGGACAGCGGACTCGGAAGCCTCGTCTCGACAGGTGTCTTCGTGCTGGTGCTCGCGGCGGCGACACTCGGCGGCGGCTATCTCGCGTACCGTGGCGGCGACGCACTCGTTGCTGGTGATCTTACCGTGCCACCGAACGCAATCGGTGTCCTTCGGGGTATTATCGCGGTACTGGGACTCGTACTCTCTGTCGTCGTCGTCGTTCGTGGCGTCGGTCAACGGGGGACGCTGGTCAACGCCGAGGGCGTGCTGACTACCGTTCCGACACGGGAAGCACTGACCGGGCTGCTCGTCTCGGAGTTCGTCTACGTCCTGCTGTGGCTGGGCGGTCCGACGCTCGGTATCGGTGCCGGACTCGCGCTCGGAACGGGTGTCGGCTGGCCGCTGTTGACACTCCCTGCCGGCGTCGCGGCCATTGGCGTCACCGCCGTCGCCGTCGGCTATCCCGTCGGCCTCGGTATCCGCCACTTCGTCACCCGGTTTCGTTTCGTCGCCCGCAACAAGGGCGTGCTCATCGTCACAGTGTTTCTCGTCTACTTCGCACTCGTCGTGACGGGAACGTTGAACCGTACTATTGTCGCGCTGTTCGACCCGCTCCAGGACTCTCCAGCCGGATGGTTCGCGGACCTGCTCGTCCTCGGCGTTCCCGGGGTCGATGCGACACCACTCCGGGCACTCGGAGCGCTCGGGCTCACGGTCGGACTGGCTGTCATCGGCATCGTCGCGGGAACGCGACTGGCCGCCCTCCACTGGTTTTCCGACCCTGCGCTGGCCGGTGAGACCGAGACGGACGACGAGCGGTCGTCGACAGCGACTGCGGAACCGGGACTTGAACGGCGACTCGCGCCGTATCTGGGCGTCCCGACCGCAGCGTTGGTCGTCCTCGCGTGGCGGCGAGCGGCACGCGCCCCGCTGAAACTGCTGTACGCCGCCTACCCACTGCTCTTCGTCGTCGGCTGGATTGCCGACATCGTACAAACCGGCGAGGTCCCGCCCGCTCTCGCTGTCGGGACAGTCGTGTTCGTTACGTGGGCGGCCGGCGTCATTTTCACGTTGAACCCGCTCGGTGACCAGGGTGCTGGCCTCCCACCCACGCTGTTGAGCCGCGTCGACGGCCGTCGGTTCGTCCACGCCCATCTGCTGGCGAGTCTCATCGTCGCCATCCCGGCGGGTGTTGTCCTGACCGCAATAGCAGTCACGCTCAGTCCACTGGACACGACGAATCGACTGTTGCTTGTTGTCAGTGCACCGGTGTTGATGGTCGTTGCCAGCGCGCTCTCTGTCGGTATCGGGATGGCATTTCCGCGCTTTCAGGCGGTCAACGTCACCCGCTCGGTGAAAACAGTCATTCCGAGTTTACTGGCCTTCCTGCTCTTTACGCTCCATCTGCTCGGAACGGCCACGTCAGCCGCCATCGTCTACGACGACGCCACCAGGGGACTGGCTGCGTTCGTTCTGAGCTGGCTGCTCCCGTTCGGCCTGGCTATCGACGCCGCAACGCTCGCTCCACTCGCCGCGGCAACACTCATCGGACTGGCAATCGTCCCAGTCATCTCCTATCGGTACGCAGTTCGACGGTTCGACACCTATACGCTGGAGTGATTTTCGACTTTTTGTTATAAAAGTAATTGTATTCTTAATTGAGAATGTTGTAACCTCCGACAGGGAGACCTGTCGACGCCGCGCCCTGACGAGTTCGCTACCCGGGACAGGACCAGCAGCGTAGCGGTTCGTGTGCGAAAATGTACCGTTTGTGTTGTTTTTCGAGGGTCCTCACAGTAGCTGTCCGAAGTAGTGCCGGATATGGCCGAGTGAATACGACACGCCGAACGCCTCGTCGAGATGCTGCTGGGCGAGTTCCGGAGACCACGCGTCAGCGTCGTATCCAACGTCGCGAGGAGACTGTCGAAGCGCAGCCTCGAACGCTGCACGCTCGTCGTCATCGAGTTTACTCGGCCGACCCGGTCGCTGCTGGTCTTCGATGGCATCGTCGAGCGTCCGCTCTTCGAAGCGGTCGAGCCAGTAGTACAGCGTCGACGCTGGCACGCCGTACCGGTCGCTGAGCGCCGACACCGGAACCCCGTCCAGGTACGCAAGTGCGACCATCAACCGCTTTGCCGCCTTCGCACTCTCGACGTCGTCGAGCCTGTCACGGAGAGCGTCCGCCGAGACGCCGTCGAGTTTCCCCATGTTCGACGGTACGGACGCACGCACAAAATTCTAACTACTAATATACACGTCGACAGTTTTTACAATTACTTCTAGCCAGAATGCGCGAGAAACCCGCTGTCGATACTCCGGAGGATTGTCGATAGCGAGTTCCAGAGCGTGTCGGTTCGATGTCCTCTCGTCGGACACGGGCCAGTCTCACAGTGGCGGGAAAAAGCCTATTGGCGGTCACCGACAGCGTGCTACTATGTTAGATTACTTCGACCTGGAACGCCGCCTGTCTCAGGAGGAGCGCCTCATCCAGGAGACAGCCCGCGAGTTCGTCCAGAACACCGTCCAGCCGGAGATCGCCGACCACTGGCAAAGAGGGACGTTTCCGAAGGATATCATCACGGAGATGGGAGAACTGGACTTTTACGCACCGAATCTGGAGGGATACGGATTACCGGGCGTCAGTGAGACGGCGTACGGACTCCTGATGCGGGAACTGGAGGCGTGCGATTCGGGCGTGCGCTCGATGGCCAGCGTCCAGGGTGCGCTCGTGATGTATCCGATTCACGCATACGGGTCCGACGAACAGAAAGAGTCGTGGCTCCCGAAACTGGCAGCCGGTGATGCGGTGGGCTGTTTTGGCCTGACAGAACCCGAACACGGCTCGAACCCGAGCGGGATGGAAACCAGGGCAGAACGGAAGGACGGCGGGTACGTCCTCAACGGAACGAAGACCTGGATTACGAACGCACCAATCGCCGATGTCGCTCTCATCTGGGCGCGTGAGAGAGCAGACGCGGAGACACCGGTGCGCGGGTTCCTCGTCGAGACCGACCGAGAAGGGGTGACGACCGAGAAAATAGACGGCAAGCTGTCGCTTCGCGCCTCCATCACCGGCGAAGTGCATCTGAACGACGCGTGGGTCCCCGAAGCGAACGTCCTGCCGGGCGTCGAGGGGATGCTAGGGCCGCTGTCCTGTCTGACCCAGGCCCGCTACGGCATCGTCTGGGGTGCCGTCGGTGCCGCCACGGACTGTTTCGAAACGGCGCTGCAGTACGCACAGGACCGCGAGCAGTTCGGTGGCCCAATCGCTCGCTTCCAGTTACAACAGGAGAAGCTCACCGAGATGGCGACTCAAATCACACTGGCCGAGCTGATGGCGCACCGACTGGCCGAGCGAAAAGAGGTGGGAGAGATGCGCCCCGAGCAGGTGTCGATGGCAAAGCGAAACAACGTCCGGATGGCCCGCGACCAGTCCCGTATCGCCCGCGAAATTCTCGGTGGCAACGGCATCACGGCCGATTACTCACCGATGCGCCACATGGCAAACATGGAGACGGTGTACACGTACGAGGGGACACACGACATCCACACGCTCATCGTCGGCCACGATTTGACTGGTATTCCGGCGTTCGAGTGAGCGTCCCGTCACGGTGCATTACAGCCATACCGTTGTCACCCTCTGGAACTGCAACAGACCACAGTCGCGGGTACCGACCGTTCTTCTGTACAGGGGTAAGCTGACGGTGAAAATGGCGTTCTACTAAAATACCATACATAGTAATATAGTTATTTTATTCGACTGTAGTTCGGCATTCTCTGCCCTCGAAATACAGTACGTGAGTTGTATTATTGCTCTAAAGTTCCTTCGTGCGAATAGTAAGGAAAAATATATTAGCACGGACTGATTATATTCGGATAATACAACGAGACGTCCACCCGTCTGTCACTCCCTTGGTCGCGTGAGTCACAATGTGTAAGTATCGTTTCGTCTAATACAGGAACAGATGGCAAACGAAACCGACGTAAAAACGAGATACAAGGTCGGACGAGTCCTCTCAGAACACGACCTGCTGGACCTCCACGCAGCGTTGCCCGAGTTGTGGGCAGGAGACGGGGACGAATCGGCGAGTCTCCGGGCACTGGCAGAGCGGATAAACGTCGCACTGATGCGGCAGGCGATGGAGGAAGCAGGAATGGACCCGCTAGATGGAGAAGCGGAGAATGCCTATCGCCTCCTCACAGACGACGATGTGAGTGTCGGGGTGCGGACCCAGCAGCGCAACCGTCTGGAGCGTGCAGGCGTCGACGTCGACGAACTCGAAAAGGAGTTCGTCACTCACCAGGCCGTCTACACCTACCTCACGAAGGCACTCGGTGTGACAAAAGACGAGACAGACGACACTGACCCGATCGAGAAACACGAACAGCGCATCCAGCGACTTCGGAGCAGGACGGCTGCCGTCATGGAGAACTCTCTGTCGGAGCTACAGAACGACGAGACGATTTCGCTGGGGTCGTTCGACACCACTGTCGACCTGCGAGTGTACTGTCAGGACTGTGAGAGCCAGTACGACCTGTCGAGTCTCCTCCGCCGGGGCGGCTGTGAGTGTGAGTAAGACTGCCGGCTGGCTCTTCTTGAAGCAGCGCGACACACTGTTATGAGCATCGCGGAGTCCACAATTGTCGGCACGTTCCGGAGGTTTTTATAATAAGGGCGCGTTCGAACCCAAATATGGAGACAAAAAAGGTAGCCCAGGAACAGGTCCGTTTACAGGCTGAGAACATCGGTGGAATCGAGAAGACCACAGTCGAGTTCGAGCCCGGAGTGACAATTCTGACCGGGCGCAACGCGACGAACAGAACGTCGCTCCTCCAGGCAGTCATGGCCGCGCTGGGAAGCGAGCACGCCTCGCTCAAAGGCGACGCAGACCACGGACACGTCAGCCTCCAGATCGGAGACCAGGAGTACACCCGCGAGCTGGAGCGGCGTGCAGACACGATAGCGCTCGGCGGCGACCCGTACCTCGACGACCCCGAACTCGCTGACCTCTTTGCCTTCCTCATCGAGTCCAACGAGGCCCGTCGAACAGTCGCACTCGGTGGCGACCTCCGCGACATCATCATGAAGCCCGTCGACGCCGACGAGATAAAGGCCGAAATCAGACAGTTGCAGGCCGAGCGCGACGATATCAAAGACCAGATTCAGAAGCGGGAATCACTCAAGAAACGGCTCCCGAACCTGGAGTCACAGCTGGTCGACCTCGACGAGGAAATCGAGGAGACCCGTTCGGAACTCGAGACGGCACGGACGGAACTCGAAGAGCGGTCTGCCGACGCAGAGGAGGCCCGTGCCGAGCAATCCGAACTCGAAGCAAAGATGAAAGAACTCCAGCAGACTCGGTCGGAACTGGATACGACCGAATTCCGCCTCAAGAGCGAGCGCGAGAGCCTGGAGTCACTCCAGACAGAACAGGAAGACCTCGAACAGCAACAGTCGGAAATCGACGACGAGGAGACGGGCGACCTCGACGAGATCAAATCCGAGATCAACGGACTCCGCGACAGAAAGCAGCGTCTCGAACGAGAGTTGAGCAAGCTCCAGAACGTCATTCAGTTCAACGAAGAGATGCTGGAGGGGACCAGCCGCGATGTCGCCGAAGCACTCCGTGGCGAGGAGACGAACGGCTCGCTGACAGACCAGCTGGTCGACGAGAACGAGTCCATCGTCTGCTGGACGTGCGGGACCGAAGTCGACCAGGAGAAAATCGAGAAGACGATTAGCCGACTGCAAGAGCTTCGAACCGAGAAGTACAACCAGCAAAGCGACATCGAGTCGGAGCTCGCAGAGCTCAAAGACGAACGGTCGGCCATTGACGCCGCTCGCCGGGAACGGCGCGAAGTCGACCGACGACTCAACGAGGTCGAGCGGGAAATCGAGGAGCGGACGGAGAAGATCGACGATCTCGAAGCGAAGCACGAGGAGTTAACCGAGAAGATCGACGACCTCGAGGCGGCGGTCGAAGAGCTCGAAGAGCAGGACCGGTCGGAAGTGCTCGAAGCCCACCGCGAGGTCAACGAACTGGAACTACAGCTCAACAGGCTGAAAGACGACCGCGACGATGTCGAGTCGGAGATCGCAGAGATAGAGGAGCAAATCGAGGAGAAAGAGACGCTCGAGCAGCGAAAGGACGACATCTCCGAGCAACTCGCCGACCTCCGGACGCGCATCGACCGCATCGAGGAGCAGGCTGTCGAGGAGTTCAACGACCACATGGCGACGGTCCTCGACATCCTGAACTACGCGAACATCGACCGCATCTGGGTCGAACGCGCCGAGAGCGAAGTCCGCGAAGGACGACGGAAGGTAACGAAGACCGAGTTCCGACTGCACATCGTCCGGACCACCGACGACGGTGCCGCCTACGAGGACGACTTCGAGCACCTCAGCGAGAGCGAACGGGAAGTGACGGGGCTCATCTTCGCCCTGGCCGGCTATCTGGCACACGAAGTGTACGAAGTCGTTCCGTTCATCCTGCTGGACTCGCTGGAAGCGATCGACTCTGAACGCATCGCCAAGCTCGTCGACTACATGCAGGAGTACGCCGACTACCTCGTCGTTGCCCTCCTCGAAGAGGACGCTGCGGCACTGGACGACGACTACGAACGCGTCACCGAAATCTGAGTTCGAACTCGGCCATCGCGATTCGACCATCTCGATAGAGTCGGCCTCTGTGCCCGGGCTTTTAGATAAGTAATTAGAACAGCGAGGAGAGATGTGTATTCAGACATCGGCAAGAGAGGAGTGTTATCGAGAAGAATATTCAGGCTTCGGACCCGAAACACCGGAATTTTAAATTGGAGAAGGAATTGGTTAGTCGATTTACTGTCAACTCAAAAATGAAGAGGAATATTAAGACTAGAGAGTTTAAAATGTATTTTTATATTCAAGATCTCGATATAATGTAGTTTTTCAAGCTAAATAGCAACATATGTCAAATTTATATCGGTTAGAGATTTTTACAATTACTTATATAGAAGAGTGTGCATGGACTCGGCCGCCGGTCGATGGAGTGGCAGAGCCGCGAGTGGTGTACGACACGAACGAAACACCAGTAGACACTGGCGCTCTGAATAGTCGGTGACCGGCGCAGGTGCGTGGCGCTAGAAGGGTGCCTCGGGGCCGTCGTCGGCAGTGCTGTCGGTCTCACTGTCCTCAGCAGCGGGCACTTCGAGTGGGCCGTCCCACGCCGTCAACCCACCGTGGAGGCTGTCGACACGGCCGTCGAAGCCGTCGTAGGCAGCGATGAGTCGGGCGGCTTTGATGCTAGCTTGCCCGTGCGGGCAGACAGTGACAACGTGGTCAGCGTCGGCCACCTCGTCGACGTCCTGTGTCAGTCGCGGGAGTGGAACGTTCACGCTGTCGGGGATGTGACCCTGCTCGAACGCTGGGGGGTTGCGGATGTCCACGACCAGCGGGTCGTCGTCGCCGTCGAGTTCGGCTTCCAGCCGGTCGGGCTCGATTTCACCGTCCATACCCATCTATGGGTCATCAGCGAACAAATCGGTAACGTTCTTCGAGACGAGTGCTCTCAGCTGGGTCCCGCCCGGTCGAGCGGAGACGGTGGCTACCCTCGCATCAGATTCATCACTTCGTCGGCGACATCCGGTTCGAGAGCGACGACGTAGCGCTTCCCGGGTGTCAGCGTCGTGTCGGGCCGGGCGATCCGGTTGCCGTCGTCGTCGGAGACGACCAGCGTCCCCGCGGGAAAGCGCACGTCAGCCAGTTGCTTTCCGGCGGCTGGTGCCTGCTCTGCGACCCGGACGAGCATGATATCCAGATTGCCCGTCACGTCCGCCAGCGTCTGAACGTCGCTGCCGAGAATCTCGTTTGCTGCCACACGGGCACCAGCCCGTTCGGGGAAGAGTACCGCGTCCACGAACCGGGTGTAGGACTCGCCAGCCGCGTTGTCGATGCGTGCTACCGTCCGGATGCCGGACGATAACTCCCTGGCGGCCAGACAGACCGCGAGGTTCAATCCGGATTCACCCGTGAGCGCTGCGACCGCGTCGGCCTGTTCGATGCCGGCCTGTTCGATGATGTCGGGGTTGGTCGCATCCCCTTCGATGACTGTCGCCATCCACTCGTCGGCAATGTCCGAGACAACGTTCTCGTCCCGTTCGATGATCGTTACGTCGTGACCGAGGTCGCCGAGTATCTTGGCTGTCTGGAAACCTACGCGTCCGCCGCCCGCGATGATGATATCGTGATTGCTGGTCATGTGTTTAGTCGTCGACTGTGGTTGTCGGTTCCGTTTCCCCTTCGATCGAGCCGCGCTCCGGTTGCGCTTTCAGACGGTCGAGCGCAACGTACACGAGTCCGCCGAGGAGGATCCACGCGACGCTGAGTAGCAGCGCGAGCGGGTCCGTCCGGATCAGATATTCAACGAGTACTCCAGCCAGGATCAGGTTCAGCGCGATGCCGAGGACCGCTGGCACCGGGTAGTAGGGCATCTTGTAGGGACGGTTCATGTTCGGTTTCTCCCGCCGGAGCCTGATCACGGCGACGTTGACGATGATAAACGACAGCAGGAAAAACAGGCTCGCCATGTTGCCGGCGCTCTGTGTCGGCAGTGCCACCGACCCGAGCATCACCACCGCACTGGCGAGGATCGCCACAAACGGTGTCCCGTAGCGGTAGTGGATCTGGCCGAATGAGGGGAGTAACTGCCCCTCACGGCCCATCGAGAACGCCACCCGCGAGGAGGCGATCACGACCGCGTTGAGCGCGGTCAGCGTCGAGAAGACCGCCCCGAAGACGATGAGCGCGCCGCCGTTCTGGATGATCGGGAGTCCGGTCGGCATAAACGACGTCGCCGCCGCGGCGATGCCCGCCTCCCCGGCGTCGGCGAGTCCATCCGCCCCGAGCGTGCCGACGGCGACGGTGACGACCGCCAGATAGACAATCACGGTCGCGATCAGGCTCACGAAGATCGCCTTCGGGATGTTCTCACGGGGGTTCTCGACTTCCTCGGTGACAGTCGTGATGAGGTCGTAGCCCTCGAACGCGATGAACGTGAGCCCCATCGCCGGCAGGAGCGCAGTCGGGCCGCCCCCTTCCGGGAATAGCGGCTGGAACTCGGCTCCGGAGAACATCGGGGACGTGAGCCCGAAGGCGACGAACACGACGAGGATGCTCACCTTGATGATCGTGAAGATCGTCTCGGCGCTCCCGCTTGCGGCCGTCGAGACGGCATTGAGTCCCACCAGCCCGAGGACGGCGACGAACGCAAGCAGGAACGCGAGCGGGACCGCCGCATCGATGACCGGTATCGCGACGGCACCCACCTGGTTCGGCGGCGGGACGACCCCGTAGACGTGCAGCAGTTCGAGGAAGTTCGGTGCGAAACCGAGCGCGTACAGCCCCCCCGCGATCATGTAGGCGAACCAGAGCATCCAGCCCATAATGAACGAGGAGAGGTCGTCGAATATCTCCCGGACGAAGGCGTATCCGCCCCCACTCTTCGGGATCGAGGCGGCCAGTTCCGCGTACGAGAGGCCGGTGAACGCGGTGACGACGCCGTTCAGCGCGAAGACGAGAATCGCGGCCGGACCGGCGATTTCGGCGGCCAATCCCGTCAGCACGAAGATACCAGCCCCGATCATCGCTCCCATCCCGATCATCGTCGCGTCGAGCAACCCGAGTTCTGCCTCCGGGGATCGGGTCTGACTCCCGCTCATTATCCACACCTGCTGTCTCGCTCGTCGTACATCGTACGATTCGGTGATTCGTCTTGCCTGGTTAGTAGCGGGGGCGAATTCTCCCACATTGGGAACTGCATTATTATTATTTGCGTATCTTTTATAAAATGAGGGCCTCATCTCCGGCACCGTTGTACCCGGAGAGTCCAACCGCCACGAGGCTGGTCGCTCTGTAGCAACGGCAGACTGTCAGTATTGCCGGACCAAGCGGGGGACAGACCAGTGGCGCTCCGCTCAGAGCAGTCCGTCAGCCTGCGCCAACAGGACGCCCTCGATGGTGGCGTCGTTGGCCGGCTGTCGGCGTGCGACTGCCTGTGCGTCGTCGACGGGAACAGTCCTGACATCCAGAAACTCATTGCTGTCGCGGTCGACCTCGACGGGTTCGAGTCCCTCGGCGAAGACGATACCTCGTCGGTGGCGCATCACGCCGGTCGCAACCCAGAAGTCCTCCAGCAGGGAGACGCCGGCAGGGTCGAATCCGGTTTCTTCACGGAGTTCCCGCGCACCGGCCTCGGTAAACGATTCGCCGTCCTCGACGATACCCGCGGGGAGTTCCAGATGCCGCTCACGGATAGCCGGGCGGTACTGTTCGACCATCACGAGTTCGTCATCAGTCCGGGCGACGATGACGACGGCAGCAGGCAGGTCCGCCCAGTAGTATTTTTTCGTGGTGCCGTCGGGCTGTTCGACCTCGTCGTAGCCGCCGTCGTACCAGCCGGTTTCGTACTCGACGGCGCTGTCGAGAACCGGCCAGTCGTGGTCGGCGAGCGTGTCGTTCTCGGATGCTGTGTCGGTCGTCGCGTCGGGTGAGTTCTCGTCAGTCATTGTTCGGTCTGTGTGATGGTGAGGAGGTACACGGTCTGGCCGTCGTGAACGTAGATACCCTCCTCGGCGACGGCCGAGGCGTTCTGGCGGGAGAGTGCTTCACGTTCGTCGAACACGGAGTGTGTAAAGAGTTCTTTGAGACCGGTTGGTCCCCGCCAGTAGGGGTCGGACTGCCCCGACGAGTTCGGACCGGCGTTGTCGAGTGCAGTCGACGTGAAGGGGTACCGCTGCTCGGACAGTTCACTCGCGTTGATTGCGGTCTGGTTCGTCCCGTCCAGGCGCTCGTCGGTGGCATTCCAGGGGCCCTGTGGCTCGACGGTCAGGTAGTAGGGGTCGCCGCTCTTGAGCAGGCCCGGAAGCGCTCCGAGCGCGAGCAGGGCGACGAGAATAGCCAGAATGGCCAGAATAGCGTTTCGCGTCCGGGTGCGCATCAGACGACCTCCCGGTAGATGCGGCCGAAGGCTTGCCGTCGGAGCGTATCGACCGCGGCACGGCGCTTCTCGTGGTAGGTGGCGGCGACCGCCGCCTCGGCGAACGGCGCGACGTGCCAGACGACGTTGTCGACGTTGTCGCTTCCCTCGACGGTAACCGCGTACTCGGTCGACTCCCGCCACTCGTCGAACTCCGCGCGGGTGCCGACGCGCACTTCCAGCATGGACGCAAAGAGCGCGTCTCGTGCCGTCTCGATGACCTCGCTGGAGACGCGGTCGTCGTACTCGGCGGCGTCAAACGCCATCGCGCGGGTCACTTCCTTGACGACCGTCTGTGCGGTCGGGCCGAGCGCGTCGTAGCGCTCGCGGGCCGCCTCGGCCGTCTCGGGTGTGAACAGCCCCTCGATGTCCATACGCGTCCTTGGGTTGGCGGCCCCTATTCGCTTTCGGAGTCGCTCTCCTCGTCGGCGCGCTCCTCGCGGCGCTTGCGGGTCAGTTCTCGCGCCTCGGCCATCACGTCGTCGGGGTTCTCGAGGTCCTCCTCAGCCAACTGCCGCTCCGCGTCGGCCAGCATCGCATCGGAAACATCCTGTGTGGCGTGCGCACTGTCGTGACCGCCCGCGTGGTCAGCGTGGTCGTGTGGCTGGTCGGTGGTATCTTCGAACACCTGTGGATAGTCGGTCTCGTCGGCTTCGACAGTCAGGTGTTCGCCGAGCGTCTCCTCGTCCATCGACTCCCAGTCGGGGACGTGGTCGTCCAGCCAGTCCTCGTGGTCGCCGCCCCGGACGAGCGCGGTAAAGGCGAGATGGTTGGCCAGATGTATCGCGTCGGCCTGCGGGTCCTCACAGACGGGACAGGCGTAGCCCATATCCGACGTGTGGATAGCCGGAGAGAAATGGCTACTGGTCGCGCACGAGCACGAGCGCATCCTCACCGTCGCTGTAGTAGCGGGGAACCGTCCGGCGGTGGACAAATCCGAACTCGCGGTAGAGCCGCTGTGCACCGGTGTTCGATTCCCGGACTTCGAGTTTGACCGACGAAACCCCGCGAGCGTCGAGGACGCCGAGCGCCCGTTCGAGCAGCGTCGAGCCGATACCGGCTCCGCGGTGCCGTTCGCGGACAGCGATGTCCTTGATATGACCGAGCGGGCGGCCGTGGTTTGGTACCGAATCGGCGACGACGTACCCGACGACAGCCTCCCTATCTGCGACGAGAAACCCCGGTTCGTCGAGATATCGCTCGAAGGCGTCGAACGGCCACGGCTGGGGAAAGGACGCCTGCTCGATGCGGTGGACCGCAAGCAGGTCCGCACGCTCTGCCTGGCGAATCCGCAGGCCATTACCGGGCGAGGCGACGGTTGTCACATGTTCACCTACTTTCTGCGGGCACAAATGGCTACTGCCCAGCGTCACCGAGTGCGTTGTTCCCACATGCCGAGAGTTTCTCTGTGTGTGAACCACACAGGAGGTCTGAACCACCTGACGGAGCGACCACAAGCTTCTTAATTATCAGGTACAAAACTGGGATTGCACCCACTTGGGTGCCACCCCCACCCCCACCCCCACCCACCTACACTCTTTCGACGTTCCCAACCGCCAAGAGACATCCGTCTGGGTCTGCGTTGCTGTGTTTGTGAAGTGGTCTCGTCACGACGCCGAGGGACTGCGAAGAAAGAAGCGTCGGCGCAGTCAGGGATAGACCAGCACAGTGCCGAAGTCCTCGTCGAGAACGACGACTTCTTCGCCGCTCTCTGCGCGGTGTTCCGATTCGATAGCGACGGCGTCACCAGGAACGACGGCAACCTCGCCGTCGAGGTCGACTTCGACTTCGTCGTTCAGGTTCTTCTGCCGCTGAATCTCGTCAGGTGACATTGATTCGAGCGCACCGACGACCTGGCCGGCCTGGTCGCGGAACTCCGGTCCGATAACCGAGTGGTCGGGGTCCACGTCGACGGGGACAAGTTCGACGTTGGGCTGGCCCACGCGGACGTGAACGGGCGCGTTGACCGCTTCCGAGAGGTCGTAGGTGTCGACGGCTGCGTCGGGCATCTCGTCGGGGTAGACTTCGACCTTCGAGAGGTCGGCGTTCAGCGCCATCCCCTCGTCGGACTTCCAGCCCCGCACCGTCGAAGCGGTGTCGGCGATGAGTTTGCCGGCCGCCTCGCTCTCCTCGTCGGCCATGTCGAGTGTCGGCCACTCGGTGACGTGAATCGACCCCTCGGTGCTCGGCAGGGCGTCCCAGGCTTCCTCAGACAGGAACGGTGCAAACGGTGCGAGCATCCGCAGCGAGGCCGACAGCGCTGTAAAGAGCGCCTGCCGGGCAGCGTCGCGCTCGCCGGGCCGACCCTCGTAGAGCCGTCCCTTGATGAGTTCGAGGTAGTCGTCGGCGAGGTCGTGCCAGACGAACTCCCGGAGTTCGCGCAACGCCGCGTCGAATCGGTAGGCGTCCATGTGCTCGGCCACGTCGTCGGCGACCGTCGAACACCGCGAGAGAATCCAGCGGTCGGCGTCCCGGTAAGCCGGGTCCGACAGGGGCTCGCGGTCCTCGTCTAAGTGCTGGCCCGCAAAGCGGGTGATGTTCCACACCTTCGTCTGGAAGCGCGAGGCGGAAGTGACCTCCTTCCACTGGAACTGGATGTCGCTGCCGGGCTGGCCGCCGAGCGCCATCGCCTGCCGGAAGGCGTCGGCGGAGTGTTCCTCGACGACCTCTTCGG
>JAZKTK010000124.1:0-7415 GCA_036625595.1 Haloarculaceae archaeon
CTACCTCGTCGACGTCTCCCAGTGGGAAATCGACCGCTACCTCGAAAAGTACTGAAGGCCAACACCGCGATTTTTCTTTTGTCGGAGTGGCCAGCGACGGCTATCGAAGCTCACGGAGCTTGTTGAATGCCCGAACAGGGAGGTTCGTGACGTTCAGTGTCACGCCGACCAGCACCATCAGCGTGTACAGTCCAAGCGTCGACAGCCAGACGACGAGCATCGCGAGGATTGCCCAGCCACCGCTGAGGAAGTAGAAGGCCCCCACGGTCATAATCGTCCCGTAGAGCAGCACGATGTACGGTCCCCAGCCGCGGGCGTGGCCGCGGCGGACACGGCGGCGGACGTACTGCTGGAGGTCCGCTTCGAGTTCCTCTCGATGGACCGTCCGCTCGTCGATTTCCTCCTCGAATCGGTCGAGTTCGCGCCGAATCTCCGCCAGGTCTCCGTGGTCGACCGGTTCGGATTCGACAGTGGAGACGCGGTCCGTATCTCCGCCTAATTCTCCGTCAGCGGTGTCGGCGGTATCGTCCGGCGACTCGTCGGAATCGCTCATCCGTTGTGTACTGTTGCGAAGCCCCCCCTGTTGTAGTTGCCGGTCTTTCTGGCCGGCCAGGACGGCGTTTAGCGCCGCACCAAGCAGGACGAGCAATCCACCGAAGTAAAACCACGTCAGGATGAGCAACACTGCGCCGAGAATGCCGTACAGCTGGAACGCGGTCGCTCGCGCCGCGTACACACTGAATCCGAGACTCAACACTGTCCAGCCGCCGCCAGCGAAAACCGCCCCGGGAACGGCCTCCCAGAGGTCGACACTGGAGTCTGGGAAGACGTAGTATACCGGCAAGAACACGACAGAGAGGACAGCAACCAGCCCGAACGGGCCGAGGTACTCCGCGAACGGAATATCCGACAGCGGGAGAATCGTCCCAAGCAGGACCGTTGCACCTAATCCAGCACCCATGACACCGAGCACGAGCAGGGCATCCCGGACCTGTTCGACGAGGCCGAGCGGAGCGTCGGCACCGTACACCCGTGAGAATGCGATATCCAGTCCACGGAACACGCGGAGTGAACTCCAGAGTAGGACGGTCAGACCGACAGCGGTCGCTCCGCCACGACCGGTGTCACTGACGAGTGCCACTTCGACGAGTGACGCTGCCTGTGGCGTCAGGAACTCTCCGACGAGATTCAGGACCTCGTTGGCGATTGTCTCACCGGCAACGGCAGACGCGACAGCGAGCGTGACCAGCAACAGCGGGATGACCGAGACGAAGGCGTAGTAGGCGATTGCCGCAGCCAGAAAGGTGAGTTGCTCGTCGCGGATTACTGCGACCAGCGAGCGGGCAAACGCGGTGTAACTGGCAGTCCGGGTCATACCCTCGACTGGCGCGTGCCCGACCCATCATACTGTCGCCTGATTAGCCTCGAAAACCATTAGGGAGCCGGGACCGACCACCAGATATGGATTGGTACGAGGAGGCGTTCCGACTGACGGTCGTGTTACTTGTCGCGAGCGTCCTCGTCATCGCTCCCGGTATCGCCGGTGTTGGCGGATCGCTGCTGCTCGTCGCTGGGGCACTGCTCGTCGCCGGCGGCCTCTACAGCGTCCGGGACCGACTGGAGATGGCACCCAAAGTGCTGCGACACGACCTCGGTCGCTACGGAACCACTCTCTGGCTGAGCGGGGTCGTCGCCGCAGTCGTGTTTCTGCTCGGCCTGTCGGCAACCCCTGGAGAACTCCTCGCGCTCGGCGGTCTGGTCGGCTTGCTCGGGATGGTCAACTACTTTTTGCGACCGGTCTATCGCCTGCTCGCGGTCGTCGTTCGGACGTTTTTTGGCTCGACCGCCTAGTCGGCAGTCGCCGCTCGAATCTCCGGAACCGATGCTGGCGTTTTGAACGTCGTTCCGCCATAGTGGGTGCGGGACGCCTCGTAGCCTGCCTCCCGTAACTGGTCGAGAAACTCGTCCATTGCTGGTGCAGACCGACCCCAGCGTTTGCACAGGCGGTGCTGGTCGTAGTGTGTCGGCACCGGGAGTTCGGCCTCCAGCGTCTCCAGCAGACCGATCGCCTTCGCGGCGGTTCCCATCTCCGCAGTGACTGCGTCCCGGACCGCCGCCACGAACGCATCCTCGTGGGTCGGGCCGAGCCAGACCGGGCCAGCGGTCTGAATGCCGTGGTCACAGTCAGGACACCGGTCAGGTGGGTTGGCGATGAGTCCGGTCTCGGTTTCGCGCCGAAGACAGTGCTCGCAGTGGTGGATATAGCCGAGTTGGTCCATCGCTTCGTTAGCGACCGTCGCACCGCGGTCGAGTTCCAGATACGTCCGGACGTAGTGTTTCGTGGCGTGAGTCAGAATCGGGACGGCGGCGATGTCGTAGCGCGCCGCAGTCCGAACGAGTGCCGAGAGGAGGATTCGCACGCCCATCTCGGCGTGGTACTCGGTGTTGCGCGGTATCGCGCTGTAGCTGCGGACGCCGCTGTGGAAGTGCGCCCCACACAGCGGCGCGGTGTCGGTCGCGGTGATACAGAGGAGGTTTCGCGTCCCCTGACAGGCGGCGTCGACGAACGGAATCGGCGTTCCGAACGGGTCGATGTCGACCACGTCGAAGTAGTCCTCGTGGAGTAGCGGGTTGGCGTCCCGATGGAGAACGGACCCGTCGAGGTCATTGCGAGCGAGGTTCTCCTGGCAGAGCGCGACCGCGTCCTCGTCGATGTCCGCACAGGTCACCTCCCAGCCGTCGGCCGCGGCACGAACCCCACGGATGCCGCTGGCGGCGGTGGCGTCGAGATACGACGCCGCACGTGACTCGCGCTCGCGGTACGCACGCAACGCGGCGACGGTCACGTCGCGGTTCAGTTCCTGGACGGGGTTGAAGAACACGTCGTCGCCGATGCTATCGCCGTCCTGCTCGGGCACCGTGCACTCGACGTTGCCCTCGTCCACGCGCATACCACCGTTCCGACGGCGACGGCGAAAAGCGCCACGCCTTGGACGCGTCGCTGGACAATGGCGAACAGCCGGCACGCGACAGCGACTGCGAAGCGGTGTGCCGAACTATCGCTACCCGCTTCGCAGCAGTTCTCAGAGCATGGCCAGGGCTGGTCACGGTATCGAATATAAATCTCAGCATCGGTGTCGACCACTGCAACTCACCAGCTGAACAGATACGGCTGCTCGCACCGACGGGATTTAGTCGGCCACTCACAAACGGGAAGGCGTGACAGCGGTCGACGAGTGGACAGACGACCTCGCCGAGACCGGGGAACTCACCCCACGGATAGTCGACCGCATCGTCAGTATCCACGGTGACCGCGGCCAGCAAGCCATCGAGGCCGTCGCCGAGAAACGGGTCAAGGCCTACCGAGATTTTACCGTCGTCGTCGGCCACGATGACGAGTACATCGTCGAGAACGACGGCTGTACCTGCAAGGACAGCGAGTACAACCTCGACCAGGCAGACCCCGACCAGTTGTGCTGGCACGCCATCGCCGTCCGCATCGCCGAGGCTATCGGCGAAACCGACGACCACGACATGTGGTACTCTGACGTGCGAGATTTTTTATAGCTTGTATCGCCGCGTTTCGAGTCGAGCGGTTCCCCACGGACGAGGCAATACTGAACGGTTACCGACCGAGGAGGCTGCCGTCGGCAAACTTGCGTTCGTACTCGTCTTCGTCGGCGACGAGGATGAGAATTCCCTCGATGAGGCCGAGAATAGCGGGGATAGCGGTCCAGAAAAAGCACAGATACAGCACGCCGAGTTTGACGTTCCCCTGATAGAACTTGTGTGCACCGAGTCCACCCAGTAAGATAGCGAGAATCCCCGCGGCCACCTGCTCGGAGTTGCTCGACCCGGCGGCCGTACCCGTCGACGGCTGTCGGACGCCACACTCCGGACAGATCTCTGCCTGTTTGTTGATGAGTTCACCACAGGATGTGCAGTACTTCTCGTTTACGCTCCGCTCTCCGTGCTCTGTCTCCAGTTCTATCGTCTGGTTAACGCCACAGTGCGTACAGATTTCGGCTCCATCGTCGATTTCCTTGCCGCAGTTGATACAGTGTTTCATTTGTACTCTCCCGAGACATGCAGGACGGTTAAAAGCAACACCGGTTACGTGCGGCGCTCGGCCGCGTACAGTGAGATTCCCGCCAGGAGTGCGTACGCGAATGCCACCGCCAGCGTCGGGAGTACGTGCCCCCGCAGGAGGTACACGAGTCCGAGTCCGTAGCCATAGCCCAGCAACGCCCCCGTCGCTGTCCGAACCAGGTTCGACCCACGACGGCTCGTAAACGTGGTGAGGAACCAGTCGACGAGAGCGGGAAGCGGGCAGATGGCGACGAACAGAAACGCCGTCAGCGGCGATACCTCCAGCAGGTGAGCAGCCACGCCGAGAGCGATACCGGGGTAGATGCCGGAACACCGTGCACACAGGTGGAGTTGGTGGCCGCGAACTCGTGGCGCGTAACAGCGGTATCGCTCGGCCGGGACGTGGTGTGAGAGCAGATACGTCTGGGTTTCTCCCAGTCCGTTCCGGAGTTCCTGCCAGACACCCATACTGTAACAAGACCCCCCGGCAAAATGAAACGACAGGATACTGCTGGAGGAGCAGGTGTCAACGCCTCGCTCCACTGCCCCAACCACAACGCTTGTGCCTGTCAGCAGAGTACGGAGCGCATATGAACGTGCTCACGCTGGGGCCATCGGGAACCTACTCTCACCGGGCAGCCGGCGCGATCGCCGACGACGAAGACATCGAGTTCAGCGAGTCGGTGACCGCTATCGTCGAGTCAGTCGCAAACGGCGACTACGACCGCGGGGTCGTCCCCGTCGAGAACAGCATCGAAGGGTCGGTCACCGAATCGCTCGACGCCTTCGCCAACTACGATGTCGCCGTTCTCCGCGAGATTATCACGCCAATCCGTCACGCACTCCTGGCCCAGGACGAAGAGTTCGAGACCGTCGCCAGCCACGCACAGGCGCTCGCGCAGTGCCGGGAGTATCTCGAAGAACACTACCCGGACGCCGAGCTCGAAGCGGTCGCTTCGACCGCTCGCGGCGTCCAGCGCGCCCGCGAGGATGCCTCGATTGCGGCCATCGGCCACCCAGCCAACGCCGAGAACGGCGCGCCGCTGTCCGTGCTCGCCGAAGATATCCAGGACCGCAGTTCCAACGCGACCCGCTTTCTGGTGGTCGCGCCGGTCGACGAGCGGACCGAAGCGGGGTCGAAAACCTCCTTCATCGTCTACCCGAGCGAGGACCGTCCCGGTCTCCTCCTGGAGATGCTCGAACCCTTCGCCGACCGAGATATCAATCTTACGCGCGTCGAATCCCGGCCCAGCGGCGAACGGCTCGGCGACTACGTCTTCCACATCGACATCGCCGCCGGCCTCTACGAGGAGCGCACACAGGACGCACTGGCGGCTGTCGAGGAGCTGACAGCCGACGGCTGGGTCCGCCGGCTCGGCTCGTACGACTCCGAGACAGTCGTTTAAGTTCGTTGACGTAGTAGGGAGAGATATGAGCGAGCGCACCGACCCGTTCGACGACGTGGAGAAGCTGTTCGACCAGTTGGCGCAGTTCGGGGCCGCCACTGATGGCGATGTTCCGGTTGATATCAAAGACGAGGGCGACGCCTTCGTGGTCGTCGCGGACCTGCCCGGCTACGACACCGAGGACGTCGACGTCCAGCTAGAGGACGAATACACGCTCTCGATTACGGCGACACGCGAAGACAGCGAGACAGTCGAGGAAGCCGAGTACGTGCGACAGGAACGCCACAGCGAACGCGTCAGTCGAACGGTTACGCTCCCGGCAGCGGTCGACGCCGGAACGGCGGAAGCCAGCCACGAGAACGGCGTCTTGACGGTGCGGCTGGGGAAAGAGGGCGTCGACGCCGATGGAACGGATATCCCGGTGAACTGAAGGGCGTGGCGGGCGCGGACGACGTATGGTACTCGATACGGGCGATCCGGTGCCGGAGGTAACTGCCACCAATCAGGGTGGCGACCGGATTACCGTCGACTTTGTCGCGCCGACAGTGCTCTTCTTTTACCCGCGTGACGGGACGCCGGGCTGTACGACCGAGGCCAGCCAGTTCCAGGCCGAACTGGAGACCTACCGCGAGGCCGGCGTCGAGGTGTACGGCGTCTCGACGGACGACGCCGACGCACACCGGGAATTTGCGGACAGCGAGAGCCTCGAGTTCGACCTGCTCGCAGACCCCGACGAACACATCGCAGACGCGTTCGACGTGCCGGTGTCCAGCGGCGCTGCCGAACGGACGACCTTCGTCTGTGCCCAGCGGCAGGTGTGTGGTCTGTACGAGGGCGTGCGTCCGGACGGACACGCGCGAAACGTCCTGACAGACATCCTTGATATCGGACTGGCGAGTCTCGAGTAGTCACAGAACGCACGACTGGGGCGCACCAGCCCAGTGACCGGCTGAGTTCGAGGAGTATACACGTCTCCGTACCGAACGCCTGCTGTGATTCAGGTAGGCGTCCTCTCCTCACTGGCTGCTGCGCTCGTCTTCGGGGTCTATCTGTTCGTCTACAAGCGGTCGTTCGACAGTCTGCCGTCGACAGTGTACGTCGCAACCGTCGAAGTCGCGGGCTTTTTTTGGTACGCCAGTATCGCGGCGCTGACCTGGCCAACCGGGGAGCCACTGGTGCCGACCGACTTCGGGACGAGAACGGCACTGGTTCTCGTTGTCGTCTGTGTCGCAATTGCCGGTGCCAATCTCGTCTCGATTCGAGCGTTCAAGCTGGGGGACGTTTCCTACGTCGCGCCACTGAACAAACTCGCCCCGGCGTTCGTCCTCCCCATCGAAATCCTCGTCCTCGCGGCACAGCCCACGCCCCTTCAGGTCGTGGGACTCGCGCTCGCTGTCGTCGCCATCTACGTCGCCAACTACGAAGGGGGCGCGCTCCTGGTCCCCTTCCGGCGCGCGGCCAGCTACCGTCCGGCACAGCTCGCTCTCGCGGGTGCGGTCCTGTTTGCCATCTCGGATGTCGGCATCCGCGGCCTCCTCTCGCGAACCGGGCTGACGCCGCAAGCCGTCGCACTCGCTACGTTTGCCGCGGTCGCACTCGTCGCGCTCCCACTTGCTGCCCGACGCGTCGTGTGGACAACCCTCCGGCCTGCAGTCCCGGGAATCGTCGCGCTTGCGGCGCTTTTTGCCGTGGGTGTCCATCTGACAGTGACTGCCTTCGCGGCGGCACCAGCGAGTGTCGTCTCACCAATCGTCAACACGCAGGCGGTGGTTGCCGTCCTGCTCGGTGGCGTACTCCTCCACGAAAAGGGGTTGCCGCGGCGACTCGCCGCAGCGGTGCTGGCGGTCGGTGGTGTCGCGCTGATAGCTGTCGGGTAGACCCGGCGCGGGTCGGCCGTCACTCCTCGATGTTGATAGCGGG
>JAZKTK010000021.1:0-31337 GCA_036625595.1 Haloarculaceae archaeon
GAACTCGTCGAGTTCGACGACACGAATAAAATCTTCGAGAACCCCGAGAACCAGCGCGTCGAGGACTACATCACTGGCAAGTTCGGGTAATGTCGCGCGAGTCCTTCCAGCAGTCACTCGATGGATTGCGAGATTCGGTCCTCGGAATGGGAGAGACTGTCGCAGCCCGCCACCGAGACGCGGTGACGGCACTGGAGAAACAGGACCCGGGACTGGCGCAGTACGTCGTCGAGAATGACGACGAAATCAACGAGCGGTATCTCGAAATCGAGGCCGACTGCATCGACCTCTTTGCGCTCGAACAACCAGTTGCGAGCGACCTGCGCTTCGTCGCCGCGTCGTTCAAAATCATCACCGACCTCGAACGCATCGCCGACCTCGCGACCAACCTTGGTCGGTACGTCGTCGAAGCGGAAACGGACCCCGTCGAGCGACCCCAGTTCGTCGACATCGGCGCGTCCGTCGGTGAGATGCTCGACGACGCCCTCAGCGCGTACGCGCGCAGAGATGCCGACCTGTGTCGGACGGTAGCCGAGCGCGACGCCGAAATCGACGCGCAGTGTGAGACAGCCACGGACCGTCTGATGCGGGACCTTCTCGGACGGAGCCCCAACTCGGCACAACTCGAAGACCTCATTACGGATACGAACCGCCACCTCCTGACGATCCGTGACCTGGAGCGCGTCGGTGACCACGCCGTCAACGTCGCCGCCCGCACCTACTACGTGGTCGAGGGCGACGACGACCTGCTGTATTGAGTTCTCCCGACACAACAGTTGACAAAGGGAGAATGCTGTAGACAGCACAACGTACTTATTTCGGGACAGCACACCACAACCCATGCCACGAGAGGGGTACCAAGACCAACTCGACGATTTGCGCGAGGAGGTCCTCTACATGAGCGAAGTCGTGCTCGACCAGCTCCGGAGCGGGCTGTCGGCACTCGACAGCAAAGACGAAGACCTCGCATGGGACGTCATCGAGGGAGACCACGAAATCAACGAGATGTATCTCGACCTCGAACAGGAGTGTGTCGACCTGATAGCACTCCAGCAACCCGTCGCCGGTGACTTGCGTTTTATCGCTGCCTCGTTCAAGATTATCACTGACCTCGAGCGCATCGCCGACCTCGCGACCAACCTCGGCGACTACACGCTCGAAGCCGAACGAGACATGTTTCCCGACGTTGATATTCAGGCCATCGGCGACGAAGTCATCGGGATGATAGAGGACGCCATGGAGGCCTACGCTAACGAGAGTGCCGACGGCTGCTACGCCATCGCCGAGTACGACGACGAGGTTGACGCCCACTGTGAGCGTGCCTCCGAGACCGTCGCGCGCGAACTCATCACACGAGAGGGTGTCGAAGACGAGGAAGAGATTGACGAGCTCATGCGGGAGGTCTATCGCCTACTGCTAACGATTCGTGACCTGGAGCGCGTCGGCGACCACGCCGTCAACATCGCCGCGCGCACCCTCTACATGGTCGAAAACGACGACGACCTGCTGTACTGACTGCTGCAACCGCTGTCCGCTTATCTGCTCGCCGTTTCTAAGCCGTCGCCCGTGATGGAGAACTGGCCCGTCGTTCCCGCCTCGCGAGCGTGGTGTTTCTCCAGTGTCGCGCGTCGGTTCCCGCCTCGGAAGCGGTCCAGGCGGAGGATAATCGCAGACCAGTGGTTGAGCGTGTGTCCGCCGAGTGCCCGCGACTGGTCGGAGTCGGGGTCGGTAAAGACCTGGTTCGTAAAGCCGACCGCGAGGTCGTGTTTGCGCGCAAGCGAGAGCAGATGTGTAATCTGCCTCGCGACCGACCGCAGCGCTTCACCCTCTGCCTGTTCGGTCCGTTCGAGTCGGTAGAAGCCGGTCGCACTGTCGAGCACGATGAAATCGACTTCCGGGGCGAACTCGGCGGCGTCCTGCACCGCTTCCTGCTGATCGGAAAAGGAGAGCGCGTCGGTGATGATAAGCCGCGACGCGAGGTCCTCGACGGACTGGTCCGGTCCGGCGTGCCCGCTCGCCAGTTGTTCCATCCGGTCGAGCGAGAGTCCCTCGGTATCGATGTACAACACCGACTGGCCGGCAGCCGTCGCTTCCATCGCCGCCGAGAGGACGACGTTGGTCTTGCCAGAGGCGGGCGGGCCATACACCTGTGTGGCCGCGCCGCGCTCGAACCCGCCACCCAGAAGGTCGTCGATGGCTCCACAGCCAGTCGGTATCGGGTCGCTCACACTCCACTCTTGGCGAGCGTTCGCATAAAAGGACTCGTCTCCGACTCACGCGACCGGCAACCGCGGAAGATACTGGTCGAGTGCGGAGACAACCGCCTCTTCGTCGTCGATGTCGTCGCGGTCACAGATGAGGGGAAATCGCCACGGGGCGCGTCGGTGGAGCACGATAGCATCCTCGGCGACGGTGTACCCCTCGAAGTGGTCCCACGCGTAGAGCGCTCGCGCGGCGGGCATCTGCTGTTCGAGTCCGGCCGACGTTGCGTGATACGTCCGCGCCTGGCCGAAGGTAAAGACGACCGCTCCCAGGGGAATCAGCACATTTGCCAGTGACTGGAGAAACGGATGGTGCCAGACCACCCGGACTGCGAAGGCGACAAGACCACCGACGACGCCCAGCACGCCGAGCAGTTGCATCGGGCGTCGCCGCCGGTCGGACCACGCCGCACGCCAGGTCGCGTGGCTCTCTGCGAGTTCTGTGACCGCCCTCGAGTACCGCGACCGGGCCATAATCCCGAGAATGCCTCCGGCGGCGAACCCCCCGACTGCGGCGACCGTCCCGAGCAGTCCGTCGGCACTCGAATACTGGCCGGTTTCGAGGAGAACAACTCCAGCGACGGCGACGATTCCGGGTGCGACGACCGCGGGGAGCCACCGCTTTCGCGTGCTGCCGAGTCGGACCGGCAGACCACGAATCCGACGAACCGCGATGGCGGCGACAGTCGTCGTGAAGGCGAGACAACCGAGGAAAACCAGATACAGTATCGCCGGGTCGCCGACAACACGGGTGACGCCCGCAGTCACCAGTGGTGCGACGAGCAACGCCGCGTAGAGTCCGGAAACGACCGCGAAGAAGTCGTCGGGACGGTCGTCGAGTGCCGGTGGACCGACCCGCCCATCAGTCACAGTACCGGCGGGAGGCGTGGGCTCTGTGGAGGGCGACATAGCTGGCAATCCGGACGACGGCGTGATAAAGCCAACCAACTGCTAAGTACGGCGACCGTCAACGTCAGGTCGTGATAGTCGTCGCCACCGAAGACTTCGAAGTGTACCACGACGTCGTGACGGAACTCCGGGAGCGCGGCGTGGATTTTACAACCGTCGAGCCCGGCGACACCATCCCCGAATCGGCGACAGTCGTCATAACCGCCGCGGGTGAAGCCATCGATTCACCTGACGATGTCCCGGCAGACGTAACTGTCGTCACCGCCAGCCCCGGAAGCCCGCGGACGGCAGTCGAAGAAGCGGTTGGCCTGCTCCGGAACGATGCCGGACAGACAATCGTGGGTATCGACCCCGGCGACCGCCCAGGCATCGCCGTCCTCGTCGGCGACCGAGTCGTCGCAACGTTCCAGGTGCCAGCCGAACAGACCGCCGACATCGTCAAAGACGAACTCGACGGCGTTCCGGACCCGCTCGTTCGTATCGGCGATGGGGCACGCCTCGTCGGTGCTCGCATCATCGACGACATCGAAGACCTGCCGGTCGAACTCGTCGACGAAACCGGGACGACGCCATATCTCGGCACCGGGACACGCGGGATGGGCGACGTACTCGCAGCAGTCAACATCGCTCGAATCGAGGGAGAGCAAATCACCTCCCGCGACATCGAACCGACAGCGGGCGAACTCCAGCGCATCAAGAACCGCTCGCGCGAACAGAGCGATGGGAATCGTGCCATCGGCGAGAAACTGGCCCGGAAAGTCGCGAGTGGCGACCTCACTATCGAGGAAGCGCTCGACGAACACCGTGACGGATGACTGGTACCTCCTGACCACCTGACCCCGGCTACTCTTCCCGAACGGTGTTCTCTGCCAGACGCATGACCTCTCTGACTGGGAGACCCGTCTCGCGAGCCACGGTCAGCGCGTCGTCGTACTCCGCGCTCACGTCGTAGGTATCACCGTCGACACTGGCAACCTTGACGCCAATTTCGTACGCAGTGCCTTCGTGGGAGATATTTGCGCTTGCGAGTTCGCGGTCGGCAATCCAGCGGTGGCCGGTCCCGTACTCGCGGATGCCGAGCGTTCCCGTCTCTTCGGCGAGGCGCCGGGCGACGCGCTGTGCGTCCTCGGGTTTGACGACGACTTTGACGAGGTGGCCTGGCCGGGATTTCTTCATCGTCAGTGGGACGATAGAGACATCGCGCGCGCCAGCGTCGGTCAGCGTCTCCTGTAGCCCGCCGAGAATCTCCGGCGAAACGTCGTCGAGATTCGTCTCCAGAATCGTAATCGAGTCCCGTGAGAGGTCGCCGGTCGTCTCCCCGACGATTGCCCGGAGAACGTTCGGATGAGAATCGAACGTGTAGCCACCGGCACCGTAGCCGGAGCTTTCGACGGCTATCGATGGGAGGTGCTCGACACCGTCTGCAACGTGTGCGAGAATCGCTGCGCCGGTGGGGGTCAGCAGTTCAGCCTCGACTGGACCGCCGCGGAGTTGCCAGTTCGCGCGTTCGGCAATCTCGACGACAGCGGGTGTCGGGACCGGATAGGTCCCGTGGGACATCTCCATCTCGCCACCGCCGGTCGCCAGTGGCGTCGTCACGATTCTGTCTGGGGATACGTCCGCGAGCAGGAGACAGACACCGACGACGTCCGCGATAGCGTCGTCGGCTCCGACCTCGTGGAAGTGCGTGTCCGACAGGTCCGTCCCGTGGACGCCAGCCTCCGCCTCACCGAGAATCTCGAAGATTGCCAGCGCATCCGCCTCGACGCTGGCCGGCAAGTCCATTGCCTCCACGATATCGACGACTTCAGCGTAGCTGCGGGTTGGACCGTGCCCTTCCGCGTGCGTGTGGTCGTGGTCGTGAGTGTGGGTATGGTCGTGACTGTGGCCAGCGTCGTGGTCGTGGTCACCGCTGTGACTGTGGTCATGACCGTGACCATTGTCGTGGTCATCCGCCTCGTCGTGGTCGTGGCTATGGTCGTGACCGTGTTCCCCATCCGACTCACTTCCACTCGATACGTCGGTCAAGAGCACGTCGACGGTGGTCGAATCGATGCCGTTTTTCACCGTCTGGTCGACCTCGTACCGCACGTCCAGAGCGTCTTCGACGGGAGAGAGGACGGCGCGGTCGGCACCAGCAGCGAGGAGTGCAGCCAGAAGCATATCGCCACTGGCACCCATGCGGCCGTCGAGCGCGAGCGTTCGCATACACGAGCGCAGGCGGGCGCGAGACAATACGCTGACGGTCGTCCCCGAGTCAGGGGCCGTATCGCCACTCTTCTTCCTCGGACGGTGGGTCCCGGTACGTGACGACCAGCGCACCGATGCTGACAGCCGAGCTAAATTCCAGAATACCGATGGTGATGATGTGTTCAACGAGCGAGAACCCGAGCGGTTCGGTCACCGACGGCGGGACAAAAAGCCCGAGTGCGGCGACCGTCATCAGGCCGAACAGAATTGCCCAGACGTGACGGGGGAAGTACTCCTGTATGGGTGCCATTATTTTCGATTCTATATCGAGTATACAAAATCTTTGCGCAGCAAGACCGCCGTTTGTTGTATTACAATAATATAGGGAAACAATTGGATAGTAAATATAGCAATCTGTCGAATAGCTCCGGTTTAGAGATAGCCAATAGCGTGACAGCCAGTCGACGACATTGTGCTGTACGGCGTTCCCCCCTCAAAAAGTGAAGAGAGACAAAGGATATCGAAAGTACCTTCATAGAATGAGCAGTGTTACTGGATTATGGCTGAAGAAACGGTATACGACCGTCTCGGTCAGCGCGACGGGATTCGGGCTGTTGTCGACGACTTCTACGATAGACTTCTCGCTGACGACGAACTGGGCTCGTTTTTCGACGACGCGGATATGGAAAAGTTACGGCGGACACAGACCGACTTTCTGTGTGATGCCGCAGGGGGGCCAGAGACATATGATGCGGCGCCAGTCCGCCAGGCCCACTTGCACATTCCCTTCACGCCCGAGCATATCCAGCGTGCCGTCGAGTTACTGGACGAGAGCCTCGACCACTACGATGTCCCCGAAGACGATGCAGAAGTCGTCGTTCAGGCAGTTGCCACGTACGAACAAGACCTTCTGGCGCGCCCTGACGACAGTTGACTGTCGGCCCGGTATCGGCACCATCCAGCAGAGACGACAGATTGGTGCCACTCTGGTGGGCCAGTGGGTGTAGAAAACGGCTCCAGTAGTCAGTGCGAGCGGACGACGTGGACGTCGTACGCACCCTCTGCGGCGACTGCACCGAACGGCGTCTTCAGGCGGTCGTCGTCGCGCGTCCCGTCGGCCCCGACGAACAGGACCGTCGCACCGACATCCTGAGCGACCTGTTGGATGCGGTCGGTGACGCCGTCGTCGGGAGACTGGGCACCGGACTCCTCGTAGTTCCGCTCGGCGTCGTCGGTCGCCTCCTCGATTTTTCGCCTGAGTTCCGAACTCGCAGTCTCGGCCGCAAACTCCTCGTCGGGCTGAATCCACTTGCGACGTTCAGCGTAGGTCGCGCCCGTCGGGACGAGACTGACGGCGACGATTTCCTCACCGAGCGCCTTGCCGTGTTCGACCGCGCGGGTCAGTGCCGCTTCAGCGACAGGCGAGCCATCGAACGGAACGAGAAACACCATATCTGGAGGTACCGTGTGAAGGCTAATCAAAGTAACCGCACCGGAGAAAACCACTTTCACAGCCTCAGCGTCCGACCGACGCTGACCCCACGTCTCACGGACGGGGATAGGTTGCGGTTCCCCGGACCGACCGCCGGTAGCAAAAAGCATATCTCCCGGCATCCACGAGTGTCAACACATCCCAGTCTACTATGAATGAAGTTCAACTGGAGGTGGCGAAGGCCTACCCCAACGACTCGGGCCGTGGCATTGCCCGCCTCGACCCCGATACGCTGTTGCATCTCAAGCTGTCGCCCGGCGACATCATCGAAATAGAGGGTGCAGACGTGACGGCGGCAAAGGTCTGGCGCGCCGACCGTCAGGACTGGAACACTGACACCGTCCGAATCGACGGGTTCACTCGGCAGAATGCAGACGTCGGCATCGGCGAGCGCGTCGAGATTCGGAAAGCCGAGGCCGAGAAGGCAGACAAACTCGTCCTCGCGCCGCCCGAAGAGGCGAGCGTCCAGTTCGGCTCCGACGCCGCCGGCATGGTCAAGCGACAGATTCTGAAACGGCCGGTGGTCGAGCGCGACATCGTTCCCGTCATGAGTTCGACGAACCACCCGTTCATGCGCTCGCCCGGGCAAGCAATTCCGCTGATTGCCGTCGAGACTGAACCAGACGGCGTCTGTCTCATCACCGAAGACACCGACGTGGAGCTTCGCGAAGAGCCAATCAGCGGTTTCGAGAAGACCGGCGGGGGAATCACCTACGAAGATATCGGCGGCCTGCAAAGCGAGATTCAGCGAGTCCGCGAGATGGTCGAGTTGCCGATGAAACACCCACAGATTTTCAAGAAACTCGGCATCGAGCCACCTCAGGGGGTGCTCTTGCACGGCCCGCCCGGCACCGGCAAGACGCTGCTGGCAAAGGCCGTCGCCAACGAGACATCCGCGAGTTTCTTCTCCATTGCCGGCCCGGAGATTATCTCGAAGTACTACGGTGAGTCCGAACAGCAGTTACGCGAAATCTTCGAGGATGCGAGCGAGGAGTCACCCGCAATCATCTTCATCGACGAACTCGACTCCATCGCGCCCAAGCGAGAGGACGTGACCGGCGAAGTCGAGCGCCGCGTCGTCGCCCAGCTCCTGACGATGATGGACGGACTCGAATCCCGGGGACAGGTCATCGTCATCGGCGCGACTAACCGCGTCGACTCGGTCGACCCCGCGCTCCGTCGCCCCGGCCGATTCGACCGCGAAATCGAAATCGGCGTCCCCGACGAGGTCGGACGCGAAGAGATTCTCCAGATTCATACCCGCGGAATGCCCCTCTCCGACGACGTGAACCTCTCGCGGTTGGCCACCGAAACCCACGGCTTCGTCGGCGCTGACATCGAGAGCCTCACCAAGGAGGCGGCGATGAAGGCCCTCCGGCGGTACCTCCCGGAAATCGACCTGGACGAGGAGGACATCCCGCCGAGTCTCATCGACCGGATGATTATAAAACGCGACGACTTCCGCGGCGCGCTCAACGAGGTGAGTCCGAGCGCGATGCGCGAAGTGCTGGTCGAGTTGCCGAAGGTCAACTGGGACCACGTCGGCGGCCTCGAACAGGCCAAAAAGGAGGTCCGCGAGTCCGTCGAGTGGCCGATGAACAGCCCCGAGAAGTTCGAGCGGATGGGCGTCACGCCCCCGTCGGGCGTCCTGCTCTACGGCCCGCCCGGCACCGGCAAGACGCTGATGGCGAAGGCCGTCGCCAACGAGACCGACGCCAACTTCATCAGCGTGCGTGGTCCACAACTACTCTCGAAGTGGGTCGGCGAGTCCGAGAAGGCAATCCGCCAGACCTTCCGGAAGGCCCGGCAGGTTGCCCCGACGGTCATCTTCTTCGACGAACTCGACTCGCTCGCGCCGGGCCGTGGTGGCGGTGACACTGGCTCGAACGTCTCCGAGCGCGTCGTCAACCAACTCCTGACCGAACTCGACGGACTGGAGGAGATGGAAGACGTGATGGTCATCGCAGCGACCAACCGACCGGATATGATAGACCCCGCGCTCATCCGCTCGGGGCGGTTCGACCGCCTCGTGATGATCGGCGAACCCGACACGGAGGGTCGCGAGCAGGTGCTGAAAATCCACACCGAGGACGTCCCCCTGACCGCGGACGTGAGCCTTCGCGAACTCGCGGAAATCACGGAAGGGTACGTCGGGTCGGACCTCGAATCCATCGCCCGCGAGGCAGCCATCGAGGCACTGCGAGAAGACGAGGACGCAGACCAGGTTGAGATGCGACACTTCCGGAAGGCAATGGAGAACGTCCGTCCGACGATTACCGACGAAATCCGCGACTACTACGAGCAGATGGAAGAGGACTTCAAGGGCGGCGGTCCCAAGCCACAGCGCAGTCAGAGCGGCGGCCGGATTGGGTTTCAGTAAACCTCTTTTTACGTCGTCGGGTGTCGCACGCGAGCCTGTCGGCTCGCGGCGCACCACTCTCTGCTCACGGGCACGCAGTGCCCGTTCGCACGGTACGAGGGAGCTTCGCTCTCTCGCTCCTCGTAAAAACTAGGGGAAAAACACCGCGGAAGCAAGCTCCCGCGAGCCCACGCTCGCGTTGCTCGCGTGGAGGCTGCTCGCGGTCGGTTGAGCGCTCACGGGCGCAAAGCGCCCGTTCGCATTCCCGAGGCGCTCACGTTGTTCGCGCCTCGCACCGCTCGCAGGTGCTATCGTAATGCTCACCGCAACCGCACAGCACCGCTATCGGCATGCCTGCCCTTCCCCGAGTCGCGGGATAAACGCGCTCCCGGCCGCAGCATGTCAAAACTACAATCATCAAGAAAATAAATAGTCACCACTCGATACCAGGGCCAATAGTTGATTGGTACCGTTGCTCATACCCTAAACTATACTGACATATAAAAATACTGGCGGGGTTCTGGGTCTGTAGCGCTGTCTCTATTTATACGGGGTTGGTCGGTGAAGAGTCGAGTGAGAATGATTCGAGACGCCCTCCAGAGAAGCGTCGACTTCGTCACGGAGCACAACCGCATCACGCTGCTCGTGATGGTGCTCCTGACCGGGCTGGTAGCGGCTGGCATTCCCCAGATAAACACCGCCAGTCAGGCAGGTGGCTCCGCAGACCAGTTCGATAACGTCGACCGCATTCAGAAGGCACAGTACATCGAAGACGCCTACGGCAATGCGACAGCAGACCATTCGAACAGGACCTTCCGGACCGTCCACGTCTGGGACGAAGATGGGAACGTTCTCTCGAAGGAATCGCTGTTAACCGGTCTTCAGTACCAGCAGGAAATGAGAGAGAACGACTCTGTCGGGACTGCCCTCCACGACGACGGCATGGCTGGCATCGAGAATCTCGTCGCCACGCGAGCGGCCGGTGACCAGAATGCCAGCCTCGACGAGCAGATTCGAGCGCTCGAAAACACCAGCGCGGCCGAGGTCGAAGCGCTGGTCGGCCAGACACTCTCCGAGGACCCGCGTGCCCAGCGCTTCCTCCCGACCGAGCACGACGGCAGCGCAACCTCCACCGACCGCCGTCTCCTGGTCGCCTTCGATACCGGGACGGACGCTGATACCCTGAGTACGGCGGACACCGCACTGTATAAGTCCGCCAAGGACCGCGCAGAAGCCGGCTTCTTCGTGTTGGGCGCAGACGCCTGGGCCGATGCCAGCGAGCAGTTCTTCCAGCAGATGGTCGAGCTGGTGTTACCCATCGCTCTGTTGCTCATCCTGGTCATACTCGCGTTCGCGTATCGCGACCTTATCGACGTGGTCGTTGGCATGAGTGGCGTCGGCCTCTCGGTCCTGTGGATGTTCGGCCTGCTCGGCTGGCTCGGCGTCGAAGCCGGCACCACCAGCATCGTTCCAGTCGTGCTCGTCGCAGGGTTGAGTATCGACTTTGGCTTTCACATCTTCAACCGCTACCGCGAAGAACGCGGCGACGGCGAAGGAATCCGCGCGCCGATGGGTCGGGGCGTCCGTCTGGTGACGACGGCGCTCATCCTGGTGACTGTCACCGCCGCAATCGGCTTCCTGGCCAACCTGGCGAACCCACTGCCGCTCATTCGGGACCTGGGTGTCAGCATCACGCTCGGCGTCGTTTCGGCGCTGGTTATCTTCGTGACCGTGGTCCCGGCGCTGAAGATTAGCATCGACGGACTCTTCGAGCGAGTGGGTTTCGACCGGCGCAAGCAGGCGCTGGGACACGGTACCTACCTCCGACCGGTGTTGCAACGGAGCGTGACGCTCGCGCGGCGGGCCGCCCCGGTTGTCCTCATCCTCGCAATTCTGGTCGGGGCCGTTGGCGGACTCGCGTGGACCAGCCTCGGTGAAGAGAGTTACCAGCAGGCAGACGGCGAGGTTGCAGAGTGGAAGCAGAACCTTCCGGGGCCGCTTGGCTGGGAACAGAGTGACGTCCCCGAACAAAGCAATCACGTCGAGGAGGTGTACCAGCCAGCAAACGCCGACGACGCAATCCAGTCGCGGATACTCCTCGAAGGTGACGTGACCAGCGATAGTACGCTCGAAGATATTGACGCTGGCGTTCGGGAACTCGACAGCGAAGGGCTGCTCATCACCCAGCGGGGAACCCAGGCCGAGCGGTCGCCGGTGACCGCGATGCAACGCGTCGCACAGGAAAACGACACCTTTGCCGGAGTCTTCCAGCAGGCCGACGGTGACGGGAACGGTATTCCTGACCGAAACCTCGAAGGGCTCTACGATGCGTTCTACGACGCCGATAGCCAGACTGCAGAAAGCGTCATCGAGCGCACCGACGGCGAGTACCGCTCGGTGCTGGTGACCCTGTCGCTCAACGCCGACTACTCAGCGGCCGACAGCGTCGTCCCGAAACTCGACGACGGGGCCGCGACGATGGAGGGCAACGCTGACCGGACCGCGACTGCCGCCGGAACGCTGGCCCTCAACGACGCCGTTCTCGACCAGATAGTCGGCGGCATCGTCACGACGATGCTCATCGCGCTCGTTGCCATCGTCCTTACGCTGACGGCCGTGTTCAAGTACATGCACGGAAGCGCAACGCTGGGGGCGGTGGTCGCCATCCCAATCGCGCTCGTCGTCGGGCTGGTCATCGGTGGCATGTATCTGCTCGAAATCCCGCTGACGCTGCTGACCGCCCTGCTGATGAGCCTCGTCATCGGACTGGGTATCGACTACAACATTCACATCGGCGACCGCTTCGCCGATGAACTCCGTGCTGGCAAAACGTCGGTCGAAGCACTTGACGCTGCAGTCACCGGAACCGGTGGCGCGCTCCTCGGCAGTACGCTCACCTCAACGGCCGCACTCGCGACGATTACGCTCGTCCCGCACCCACAGCTCCAGAGCTTCGGGAGCATCGTCGTGATTGCGCTGCTGGCCTCGTTCCTGGTCAGCGTGCTCGTATTGCCAAGCATCCTCCTGCTGTGGGACAGATACACTACGAGCGGAGTTCGGGCGCCGGACACGGCGGAGAACGTCGTCGCACAGGACTAACTGACCATCCCAGTTTTTGCTCGGCAGCCCCACAGTCGAGTATGGACCGGCGGGCCATCGTTTGCGTGGTCCTGCTCGCTGTCGTCCTCGCCGGCTGTCAGGGCGTGGACCGAGAGGTGACGCCGTCACCCGGAGGCGACACGCCAACGGCTGAGCCGACGGTGACACCAGGCCCAGCACCCGCCCCTGGCGGCACTCAGCCAGGGACCCAGTTCGCGTGGCGTGTTGGACAGGTCGTTGGAACGAACCTCACTGGGACCAGCGTGGGAGAACTCGTCATCGTCACGGCACATCCAGCGGAGAACGTCCCGCTCGCCGTCGAGGATGCAGTGATACTCCTTCAGCACGACGGTCAAACCCGACGATTCGTCCACGAATCTGTGACAACCGGCGATGCCGCTGGGACGTTTTCGGTCGACCCAGCAGGGTTCCACGCCCCTGCTCACTCACAGCGTTTTGGAACGACCCGAGCACTGGCTCTCTCACTGGCGTCCACCGGGACTGAGAGAGCGGATATCGACCTCGATGCTGGCGAGACTGCGACGCTGCTGGTAACGACGCCTTCAGTGACGACAGAGGCGGTGACAGCGCGGGTCCCAGAGACGGTCGCGGACGAAGTCAGCAGCATTCTGTACGGGCGATTCGCCGAAGCAGACGACAGAAACGAGTCGACAGTCGCCGGCAAGCCACAGGTGGTGAGCGCCACGGGAACCAGCCTGACTGACGACGGTGCGGGAGTCGTGAACCTCACCGTCACGAAACTCCCCGGGACGAACCCTGTCGACTACCGACAGGCACGACTCAGACTCGTCGGCCCCGATGGCACCCACGTCTTGACCCACACCGACGACGATACGCCCACCGCGGACGGCCACTTCGGGCTGACGCCGCTTCGCGACGAAGACAGGTCGGCACCGACGCTCACTGACGGTGACCGCTTCAGACTGACACTCGACCTCGGTGCAGACGATGTGACTGTGGACGACGGTCCGGCTGGGACGAGCATCGGCACACCGCTCGGTGCCTCCTTCGACACGCGGGTCGTCATCGAGACAGCACGACGCCAGCGGCATCTCCGACTTGCGCTGCCGAAAAATGCTGTCACGGGGGCCGTCGCACTCCGGGGAGTCGTTCCGCGTGGCGAACCATTCCCGCGGACGAATCAGCGACCGTCAGTCGAACTGCTGAGCGGCGACAGCCAGCGAACCGAAGACGGGCGCGCAATCAGCGGACTGTCCATCAACGTCCGCAAGCCACCCACTGCAGACCCACTCGACCCGCGGACGCTGACAGTTGGACTGGCTACGCCGACGGGCAACTACACACTCGTTCATCACTCGCGGGGAGGGGACGACGCGGACGGTCACTTCGGCGTCACGCATCGGTTCAACCCCGACGGGAGTGCACCGCTGCTCGACGATTTCTTCGACCTCTCACGCCTGACAGTCGACCTCGGCGAGGATACGCGCGACGGCGACGACGGTCCGCTAGACACCAGTGTCGGGCAGAACGTGACCGCAGGGCAGGTGGTGACTGTCACCGTGCAGACGGCGGACGGAATCGCAGTCCCGGTACAGTACTACGTCACAGAACGAAACAACGAGCGGGGCGAGTCCGAGACAGCGGACTCCGACTAGAGTTCACCGAGTTTCCGGAGCAACTGGCCGCGGTACTCCTCGTCGGCCTGGACGCCTTTCACTTCGAGGACGTTGCGTTCGAGTTTGTCCGTCGCGACGCGGAACGCGGCGTCGGAACCGTAGCCTTCACCGGACCCGGCCGCCTGTCCCTTGTTGGTCCGCAGGCGAATCTGACACTGGATAAGCGGCGTGCCGCGGAGTTTCTCCTTGTGTTCGTGGAACCGGACGTGAGCGTGCTGGACCTGCATGTCCTGGTACTTGCTCGCGACCGTCTCGATGCGTTGCCGAATCTCCTCGCGAGTGAGCGTCTCCAGCACCGAGATGTTGGTAATCTGAACGTCCATGTGTTCTTCCTCGGTGAACGTCAGCGCCCGGAGTACGTCCGTCTTGGTGACGACGCCAGCGACCAGTCGGTCGTCGTCCTCTGGCGTGACGACGAGTCCGTCGTAGTTGTTGTCAATCATCCGCTGGACCGCGTCCCGAACGGACTCGTCGCTGGTCGACGTGGCGACCGGGCTGCTCATCACGTCGTAGACCGGGATGTCGAGGATGCGGTCGATGTCACCGGCCCGGTCGCCGGTCGTCGCTTTGTCCATGTCGCGAACGACCACGTCGACGATGTCGTGGGTCGTGACCACACCGGAGAGGTACCCGTCCTCGTTCAGGACCGGCAGCCGAGAGATGCCGTTCTCCCGGAAGAGATTGATGACCTGTCCGATGTTGGTGTCCTCGTTGACGGTGACGACGTCGGTCGTGTAGATTTCTTCGACGTCGAGGGCACCGAGATTGTCGAGGACAGCCTCGAGTATCTGGTCGCCGGAGATAGTCCCCCAGAGGGAGCCAGCCTCGAAGACGGGGGCGATTTTGGAGGCACCTTCGACGAGGACACGCGCGACTTCGCGCACGTCGTCGGTCCGTTCGACCATCGGCGCAGAGCCCATCAACGCCTGTGCTTTGGCGTCGTCCTCGACGTGGGACTGTACTAACTGTCTCTGGGTGATGACACCCGCGTACTCGCCGTCTTCGGTTACCACAATGCCCCGGGGGTTGCTTTCCTCGAAGATAGCACGGACTTTCCCGAGTCGTTCGTCGGCGTCAACCTCTGCGTAGTCGCTGGTAGCGATATCAGCAATATCCATCGTAAGTTCCCATTCTGAGGGTTCGACGCCTGGCATAATCAAAGTTGGTAAACGTTCTCATAGAGGAGGAAACGGCGACGGAATATCAGGCCGTGGGACGCTGTCAGACGCCGTCGCCACGGCGAGCGAGCACGGCAAGGGCCCCCGCAGAGAGGAGAAAGGCGACCGTCGCGAGCGGATACTGTGCAGTCGAGATGGTCGCTGCGACGGACCCGGCACCGAGCGAGCCAGCGAGTCCGGCAAGCAGTGGTGCAGTACAGCTCACACAGGCGAACAGGCCAAGGACGCCCGCAGCAGTCGTCTGGAGTGTCGCCTGCAGCGCACTCGCGGCGAGCACACCGAGCGTCGCGTAGCCGACGAACAGAAACGGGACGACGGCGACGGTCAGGAACGAACCGGTGTAGACGACCGCCGGCCCCCAGCCCGGCATGGCAAAGTGGACGGAGAGTCCCGCCGGACCGACCGGTGAGCCGAGCAGACCCGCCGTCCACAGCAAGACGAGCGTGTAGCCCGCCCCGACTGCGAGTGGCAACGGAGACAGGCCGGCGATTCGGTCACGGACGAGCCACAGCACGGTCAGGCTGGCGCCGAGCCAGACGACCGGATACACTACCTGTGACGGGGAGTGAACGACCGGGTCGACGGCGAGCGTGTAGCCGAGGACGGCACCTACAGCTATGGCGACGGCGACCCACAGACGCGGAATCGTCGGTTTCGTCGCGTGACCTGCCATCGTTTCACTGCGCAGTTTCGCTGTTAGAGCGGAATACGTCCAGGATGACGCCGAGCGCGCTCAACAGACCAATCATGACGATGAGGTACGGCGTCATCGGCACTTCGAAGCCGATGAGCATCCCGAGGACGGTCCGGAGCTCGAAGCCGATGGCACCCATCATCACTAGCCCGACGAGCAGTCCGCCACGCGTCCGAACGATCCAGGGTTTGCTCATGGAATCACCCCCGAAAGGAGCGCGACGACACCCTGGAGCCAGTCGAAAACCGGTGCAATTACGACCGGGAAGGCGTCACCGCCGGGGCCGAGAAGGCCGCTGTCCTGGATAATCGCCCCGAGAGGCAGGACGTACGCGAGCACGACGAGCAGGAGCGCGATACCGGCCCACAGCCGCATGTTGTCGAGCACGCGCGGACTGTCTTCCGGTCCGGAGAGGGCCGGCGGGATTGTCTGCCCGAGGTCGGAGCGCTTTGGGGTGTCCATCGAGAGCATCAGATTCGACAGGAACAGCACCGTCGAGAGGAACAGCAACGTTCCGCCGATGGCAATCTGAATGCGGAGTTCACCAATCGTCCCGAAGAGCGCTGGGAAGTCGAATGCCTCGTACTGGGGTTCGGCCGTCCGGCGGGGAACGCCGAACAGACCCGCGACGTGCATCGCGTTGGACATCAGCGCCATGCCACCGAACCACATCACGACCTGTCCGAGTGCAATCGGTCGCGAGTACAGACGGTGGTTGGTAATCTGTGGCCACAGCCAGTAGGTCCCGGCCATGAACGTCAGCGTCACTGCAGTTCCGACAGTGAGGTGGAAGTGACCGGGCACCCACAGCGTGTTGTGGACGAGGTAGTTGATGTTCATCCCGGCGTTTATCATCCCCGAGAACCCGCCAGCGGCGAACATCAGGCCGGCGAGTGCCATTCCAGTAAAGGCAGGGTCACGCCACGGGAGCGCCCGGAGCCAGCCGAAGAGACCGGTGCCGCCACGTTGGCGGGCACCGTGTTCGATGCTGGCCACGACAGTGAAAGCAGTCAGGAGACTCGGCAACAGCAGGAACATCGTGTTCGTCATCGCGATGAACTTGAAACTCTCCGCAATCCCGGGGTCGACGTACTGGTGGTGAATCCCCACCGGCGTCGAGAGGATGACGAACAGGATGAAGACCACGCGTGCGAGCGGGTCACTGAACAGCTGCCCGCCAGCAATCTTCGGCAGGACGGTGTACCACAGCAGGTACGCCGGCAGCAGCCAGAAGTAGACGACCGGGTGGCCGAAGAACCAGAACAGCGTCCGGGTCAGCAGTGGGTTGACGGTATCGATAAAGCCCAGCGACCACGGCAGGAGGAAAAACAGGACAGAGATTGCGACGCCGATGGTGGCGACGTACCACATAATCATCGTCGTCAGGACCATGAACGTCTGGAGCGGGATGCGCTCGTCGGGGTTGTCCTGCTTCCAGGCGAGCCAGGTACGGAACCAGTCTGCACCGGCCAGCCACGTCCCGATGATGAATATCACGAGGCCCGCGTAGAAGGCGGGATGTGCCTGCAACGGCGCGTAGAACGTAAAGAGCACGTCCGCGCTCACGTCGACTTCCTGCACGAATCCGAGGAGGATGGTTACGCCAGTCATCACTGACCCGATAGACATCAGCGCGAGCCACGCTTTCGTGACAGTGATGTTGACCGGTCCCCGGTCGAGACTTCGCGTTACCGCCCACTGGTAAAGCCCGACGAGGAAGAAGATGGTGAAGACGATAGCCAGGAACACGCCGTGGGCAGTCAGGACAGTGTAGTAGTCGGCCGAGTCGATGATGCGAAGCACGTTGGTCCGGTGTAGTGCCTGGACGAGGCCCAGGAGGGCACCGATGCCGAGCATGACGAATGCAACGAGGAAAGCCTGCCGGGTGATAGCGGCTTCCTCGGGGAAACGGTCCGCAAATGTCGTAGATTCAGTGTCCGTACTCATTGTTCACTCCCGTTGTACTCATCCTGTGGAACGACTTCCATCGTGCCGGCCATGTCGTGGTGACCCTGGCCGCAGTATTCGTGACAGACAATACCATACTTTCCAGGTTCTTCGGCTTCGACGGTAATCTCGGCCACTTCACCGGGGATGACCATCGTGTTGGCGTTCGTGCCGACGATGGAGAAGCCGTGAATTACGTCAGCAGACGTGACGTAGAAGTTGATGGTGCTGTTTGCTGGGACGGTAATCGGAGAGGCAGTACCCGGCGAGAAGGCAAATTGTCGAGAGACGACGTGGACGTCGTATTCGTTTTCACCAACCTGTTCGACACCGGGGTCACTGAACTCTGGGTGTTCCGAGAGGTTGTTCGGATTGACGACTTCTCCACTCTCGTCGACCATCTTCACGCCCGCACCGACCGCACCATAGGTGATGGTCGCGATGAAGCCGACGATAAGCAAGAGTCCGAGCCCGAGCCAGAGTTTCTCGTATTTGTGGATATGCATGGACTGTCACCCCACAACAATCAGGTCGTTGCCCAGGAACTCGACGAAGTACATGAATACCCACATCAACACGAGGATGGCCATATAGATCAGTATCAACGCGAGTGTTCCTTTTGGGTCGTATTCCTCGTGGGACAACTCCCGCTCGATGCCCTCCTGTGTCGGCGGTGCCGACACGCTCTTCTCTGCCTCGGCATCCTGCTCACTGCTTTCTGCCGGGACAGTTGCGCCACTACTCATAATTGTCCCTCTATGGCTGGGTATACAAATAATCCTATGCCGTTCTCAGAGAGTTAGAATGGCCCGAAGCAATTTAGAAGTATGATTACTTATGGAGCCGTATGGACGTTACACCCAGACTGGTTGGACTGCTCGCGCTGATCGCCATCGTCCCAGCTGTCGTGTTCATCGTATTCAAGTCAGAGTGGATTGCTGCAGTCACGCTCGTGAACGTTCTCATCATCACTGCGAGTATCGCTATCGCGATGTCTCCCCACGAGCATGAGCACGAGGGTGACGCACACGCGAACGGAGTCTAAGCGATGTCGACGGCCGCCGTGGCCACGCTGATGACGACGCTCCTCAGCGACGCAGCCACGGCGACTCCCGGTCAGAGCGCGATTCCTGTCAGTCCGGACCTCGCACTCTTTTTCGTCGTCGGCATTCTCGCAGGAGCCCACTGTCTCGGGATGTGTGGCCCGCTGGTCTCGATGTACGCCGAACGGATTACCGCAGGCAGACAGGTGACCGACCCCGGGCGCGACCGTCTCACGCTCTTTGACGTGCGCCAGCACGGACTGTTCAACATCGGCAGGACCATCGGATACGCCGCAGTCGGGGGGGGTCTCGGTCTCGTCGGCAGCGTCGTCGTCGGTGGTGTTGCGACCCTGAGCCCGATTGCTACGACGGTTCGGGGGAGCGTCGGTATCGTCGTCGGGCTCTTCATCGTCGGAACCGGCCTCAGCTACCTCGTCCGCGGAACGGTGGCCACGGCGACGCTTTCGGCACTCCCCGGTCTCGGCCGCGTCTTCGGTACACTGACCGGACTGTTGACCGAACGGGTCGACCGCGTCGCCAACTCGACCGGCATCGCCGGCGTCGGCGTCGTCCACGCGTTTCTCCCCTGTCCGATTCTCTATCCGGCCTACCTCTACGCGTTCGCGGTCGGCGACCCCGTCCGCGGCGCACTCGCGCTCGGATTGCTCGGCCTCGGGACGATTCCCGCACTCCTCGTCTACGGACTCGCCCTTGGGTCGCTGTCGGTCGGCCACCGCCGGACGCTCCACCGGGTGCTCGGCGTGGCTTTCCTCGCGCTGGGCTACCTCCCGCTCGCACACGGGTTGATGCTCTTTGGCGTAATGCTCCCGTATCCGGACATTCCCTACTATCAGCCACTCTAACCATGACAGGATGTACACTCTGTGACCTCGACGTGCCCGCGGACCCGATTACCGACCCGGATGTCGACGGAGAGTTCTGTTGTCGTGGCTGTCTGGAGGTCGCTCGCTCGCTAGACGGCGTCGACGCCGAATCGGTCGATCTGGAGGACCTCGCGGACGACAACCCCATCGAAGACGCCGACGGCGAGGTGACCTATCTCTCGGTCGACGGGATGCACTGTGCGACCTGTGAACGGTTCCTGGAGATGACTGCCACCGACCACGACGGGGTCGAGGCCGCCGCTGCCAGTTACGCGACGGACACGATGAAGGTCGTCTACGACCCCGATTCGGTCACCGAGGGTGAGGTTCCCGATATCGTCACTCGGAGTGGGTACCGCGCCTACGGCCGCGAGGAGGAGACGACCGACGAAGACTCCCCGGTCGCACGACTGCTCGTCGGCGGCTTCCTGGGGATGATGACGATGATGTGGTACGTCCTCTTCGTCTACCCGCAGCACTTTGGCTTCGACCCCGTCGTCGATTTCGGGACGTTCGGCCGGCTGTATCTGCTGGGCCAGATATGGCTGTTTGCGACCATTATCCTCGTCTATACCGGCTTTCCACTACTCCGGGGTGCGTACGTCAGTCTCCGGGCAGGCCAGCCCAACATGGACCTGCTGGTCGCGCTCGCGGCGACGAGTTCGTACGTCTACAGCGCCGCGATAACCGTCATGGGCGGCATCGACGTCTACTTCGACGTGACCGTCGCCATCGTGCTGGTGGTGACGACGGGGAACTACTACGAAGACCGAATCAAGAGTACGGCAGTCGACTTGCTCTCAGAGTTGACCGAGGCGCGCGTCGCCGAGGCACGCACCCGCGACGGTGAGACGGTACCGGTCGAGGATATCGAATCGGGCACCGAACTGCTCGTCCGCCCCGGCGAGCGGATTCCGCTGGACGGGACCGTCGTCGAGGGCGTGGCCGCCGTCGACGAAGCACTCGTTACCGGGGAGTCGTTGCCCGTGACGCGTCGGCCCGGTGACGAAGTCGTCGGCGGCGGCGTCGTGACCGACCGGCCGCTCGTGGTCGCGGTCAGCGACGAGGGGACGAGTACGCTCGACCGCATCGTCGGCCTGCTCTGGGATATTCAGAGCTCCCGCCGCGGCATCCAGCAGTTAGCCGACAAACTGGCGACGGTGTTCGTTCCGCTGGTCGTCGTGCTCGCGCTGGTCGCCGCAATCGCCACGATAGCACTCGGCGGAACCACCACCGCGGCCGTCCTCGTCGGACTGACGGTCCTCATCGTCTCCTGTCCGTGTGCACTCGGACTGGCGACGCCACTGGCTGTCGCATCGGGGGTCCAGCGGGCGGCCAGAGACGGTGTCGTCGTCGGTTCGGAGACGGTCTTCGAGACGCTCCCCGAGACAGACGTGGTCGCGCTGGACAAAACCGGGACGCTGACCAGCGGTGAGATGGCCGTGACCGATGTGACCGGCACGACTAGCGGAGATGACGGCGCGCTCGCACGCGCGGCCGCGCTCGAACGCTACTCGAACCACCCCGTCGCGGACGCCATCGTGGCCCACGCCGCCGCTGTCGGTGCGACGACGCTCGACGTCGACCAGACGGACCGCCGGACCGACGGCGGGACGGTCACCGAAGACGTAGAAGGGCAATCGCACGGGACAGCCGCTGTCGACATAGAGCCAAAAGGTGTCGTCGGCCACGTTGCAGGCTCGGAAACCGTCGTCGGCCACCCCGACCTCTTCGAGGAGCGAGGACTGTCGGTCCCCACAGCGTACGTCGAGGCGGCATCGGACGCCGCCGAGGCTGGCGAGGTTCCGGTGCTCGTCGGCTGGGACGGTGAGTGCCGCGGACTCGTCAGCGTCAGCGACCGGCCACGAGAGGACTGGCAGGCGACCGTCGAGACGCTGGCCGCGAACGAACGGGATGTCGTCGTGCTGACCGGCGACGACAGCGCTGCCGCCGACCGGTTCAGGGACCATCCCGATGTCGAGGAGGTGTTCGCCGGGCTGCCGCCGGACGGCAAAGTGGCGACGGTCCGCCAGCTTCGAAGTCGAGGCCGTGTGACAATGATAGGGGACGGTGCCAACGACGCGCCCGCACTCGCGGCCGCGGACGTGGGCGTTGCGCTCGCTCAGGGAACCGAGTTGGCGACCGAAGCTGCTGATGCCGTGGTAACCAGCGGCCGTCTCGACGCCGTCCCGACCCTGTTTGCGGTGGCCGGGGCAACCAGGTCCCGAATCCGACAGAACCTCGCGTGGGCCTTCGGCTACAACATCGTCGCTATCCCACTCGCCGTGACTGGCCTCCTGAATCCGCTCTTTGCCGCGCTGGCAATGGGGACCAGTAGCGCGCTCGTCGTTCTCAACTCCAGTCGGCAGTTACTGGACGACGACTGATAGCGCGAACTGAAGCAATCTGACAGAGCTGCCCCGGCACCACCGGTCTCGCAAGCACTCCGCACTCAGACGCGTTTCACCCCTGTCGTACCCCGTGGAACTCGAAGCGCGCGCCGCCGTCTTGACTCTCCGTAATCGTCACTGTCCAGTCGTGTGCGTTGGCGATTTGACAGACGATGGCCAATCCGAATCCGGTCCCGTCTTTCGAGGTGGTAAAGCCCGACTTGAGAACGTCTTCCCGCTCCTCGGGTGGGATGCCGGGACCGTCATCCTCGATGTAAAAGCCATCAGAGAGCGGACCGACGCGGACGGTCGCGTCCGCGCCGGCGTGTTCTCGGGCATTCCGAAAGAGATTCTCGAACACTTCACGAACCCTGGCGTCGTCCATCAACAGCGACCTGTCTTCAGTCACTTCGAGACACATTATCTTGGTATCGACCTGGTTCCAGGCAGTGGTTGCAACCGCTTCCAGAGAAGCGGGGGTTGGGTCGAGGACAGTTTTGCCCTGCTTGGCCAGTGCCAGGAGTTCGTCGATGAGTTCGGTCATCCGGTCGATGGCTCGTTGAATTTCCGCGTGGGCCGTTTCGGGGTCGTCCGCTTTCGTGGCCATGTCGAGATGGGCGTCCATGACGTTCAGCGGATTCCGGAGGTCGTGGGCGACAGTGCGCCCAAACTTCTCGAGTCGCTCGTTCTGTCGTTTTAGCTCCCGCTCCTGCTCTTTGAGTTCGGTGATGTCCCGGTTGATCGCGACAAAGTGAGTGATTTCGTCGTTGTCATCTTCGAGCGGTGCGATGGTCTGGTCGATAACGTATTTCTCGCCACTCTTGCGCTGGTTGATGAGTTCACCTTTCCAGACGTCACCACTAAGAATTGTTCCCCAGAGGTCCCGATAGAACTCCTGGTCGTGTTCACCCGAGTTGAGAATCGCTGGCGTCTCGCCGATAGCTTCCTCCCGGTCGTATTCCGTTAGCTCCTCGAAGGCTGGGTTGACGTACTCTATTGTTCCAGACGCGTCGGTGACGATGACGGCGTGGCCGGCCTGCTCGACAGCCTCACGGAACATCTTGAGTTCGCGCTCGCGTTCCTTTCGGGCCGTGATATCCTGGATAGTTCCGACGTGATATTCGTCGTCACCCACCGTCACGTGAGTCGTTACCGTGTCGACGGGAACCGTCTTTCCGTCGTCGAATCGCTGGTTGACTCCCTCCTGATGTCGTGTCTCGCCGGAGTCGAACGAATCCCAGTACTCGTCGAACCGTTCAGCTTCGAACACCGGGTTAACTGTCGTAATCGACTGCCCTGTGAGGGCTTCGGGAGTGGTACCGAGTATGTCTGCGTAGGCTTCGTTTGAGTACCGAATCGTTCCCTCGGCGTCGTACGCGGCAATGCCGGTTCCGACCTGTTCGATGGCCTGCTCGAAGAACGTGAGGTTCCGCTCGCGACGTTTGCGGACGGTGATGTCGCGGTTGATGGCGACAAAGCCGGTGATGGTCCCGTCGTTCGAGATGGGCGAGATTGTCTGGTCGATGACGTACTGGTGGCCCTTCTTGTGTTCGTTGATGACTTCCCCTTCCCAGACCTCGCCACTGAGAATCGTTCCCCAGAGGTCCCGATAGAACTCCTGGTCGTGCTCGCCGGACCTGAGGATTGCGGGCGTCTCGCCGCGGAGTTCTTCGAGCGAGTAGCCAGAGACATCTTCCATCGTCGGATTCGCGTAGGTGATAGTGCCGTCGGCATCGGTAACGAGCATCGCGTGACCGGCGTGTTCGATGGCAGCATAGATGTCCTGGAGTTTCTGTTGCTGGCGGGTGATGGTGACACAGTTGTCGATTCGTCTCGCCAGGAGTTCGTACCGCGTCTCGCCGGTATCTTTCTCGAGGTAGTCGTCTGCCCCCAACTGGATAGCACGACTGGCGACCCGTTCAGAGCCTTGCCCGGCGAACATCACGAAGGGAAGGTCCGGAAAGCGGTCTGCAACCGCCTCGAGAAATTCGAGGCCGTCCATTTCCGGCATCGCGTAGTCGCTGACGATGCAGTTGATAGCGCTGTCCCGCATGAGACGGTCGAGTGCCGTTTCGGGACTGGTTTCGGTCGTGACCTCGAAGCCGTATTCCCTGTCGAGATAGTCCGCAACCAGACTCGCGAACTCCTCGTCGTCGTCGACGAGCAACACGGTAATCGTCGTCTCTGTTGCCTCGATATCTGTCGGCTGTCCCACTGGGAGCGTCTGTTCTTGGCGTGATGTCATTGTCCTTCCAGTACGTTCTCAGAGATGGTCCGGTCTCGTGGCGGTTGCCAGCGCCACCTCGAACCCGGTGAAATCGAGAATCCCGTCTCGACTAGTCGATTGGGTGGCAGACTGCAATCAGGGACATTGCTCGCCAGCCGTTCGTTCGCTGCTGTGACATCGCCGACCTCGTCAGCGATGCCATCGGCCTGGACGTCTATCGGTTCACGTCCGTCCTGGATACTAAGAGCGTTGTCGATATCGGGGGAGCCGAACAACGTAACGACTATTGGGTCGGTTCCTCGGCCCGTTCCGAGCGCGCCACGGCCATACCCCGATGAGTTCGACATATACTATCGTTGTACTGTACTCAACGCCCGAATAAACTGGGAGTTGAATTCTTACAGTTTGAGAAAACGATTCACCTTTTCATAGTAGTACTCATTCGTCTGTGGGGTATCGGCGACGATGAATCGGGCGGGACCGCTGGTGCCACATTCACGCGCTTGAGGGGCTATACAGCGCGTTTCCAGGCTGATATCGTCCTGGGATGACGTTCCATGGCCCCGTTCCCAGCAAGTGAAAATCCGAGTATCGGCTATTAAGAAGGGTCCCCTATCCGTTTGTATGGCTCATCACCAACGTCCATGGGAGCAAGAACGAACGGACCCAGCCGAAACGTTCCTCAAATACGTCGGCATGGCTAGCATCGCACTGACAGCACTGTTGGTGCTCGGACTCGTCGCCGGTCTGCTGTTCCTGTTCGTGCCGACGACGGAGGCACTCGGGACCGTCGCGTTCACCGCCCTGCTCCTCATCGTCGCCTACGCTGTTGGGAACTACAGCGACGTCGAGCGACAGTAGGACGACTGGCGAGCGAACTTTTACTGTGAGTCGGGCCAAGAAACGACTGTGCTGCCCGACATCACCGTCTTCGGCGAGTACACGTATCTCGTCACTGAACTGCTCTGGGGGTCGATTGCGCTCGCACTCGTTGCCTACGCTGGTGTCTGGCGAGCGGCGGCCCGCACTGTCGTTTTGCTCTATCCCCCCGCCTTCGTCTGGGACTGGTACACACTGGAAGTGGGCGTGTTCGCCATCCCGATGCGGACCGGCGTCGAACTGCTCGGGATTCCCATCGAGGAACACATCTTCATCGTCATTGTCCCGACGATGGTCGTCGGCACCTACGAGACACTCCGCAAGCTCGACGACGACGGGCGACTGCCAGACGCGTTATCTATGCGAGAATAGTCGCTCGGCAGAAAATATTAGTGGCAACGAGCGAATGTATTCGCCTGACGGGAGGGAAACCATGTCTGACACTCGACCGTCAATAGAACTATTCGTCCGGTCGCTCTCACCGAACGGTGCCGCACAGCAACAGGAAGCGATTCTGAGCCGACTCGACCGACTCGACGAGCGTGGCGTCGTCGACGACTACACGGTCACTATCTGGGGTGAACGAATCGTGCCGGAGTCGCTGGCAGCGCAGACCGACACTGGTCGAGAGATGAGAGAGACTGTCGAACAGTTCCGGACGTGGGCCGACGAGCGTGGCGTCTCTCTCGACCGCTTCTTTACCGACCAGACGATTCACTCCGCAATCACCGGTGACCGGTACTCGGCGACTGCCTTGCCGGTCTTCGCCATGGCCGAGTACGAGGACGGCGAGCTCCGCTCGGTGACACCTCACGAACGAGACGAGGGGACGCTGACAGTCGAAGACCGACTGGAAGCACTGGGAGAACAGGCCACCCACAAAGACGGACAGCCCGCCGCGCCCGTCGCCTGAACTGAGAAACGAGACCGACTGGGGTGACCAGTCCTACGTCGAACTGCCGGCGCCGGTCGGTTCGACGGGCTGGCCGGTTTCGCTGGCGTGGGTCTCCAGGAGTTTGATTTCGAACTCCACGCGTTCGCCAGCGAGTTCGTGATTGAAGTCGACTGTTACCTCGTCACCGGAGACATCGGTTATCCAACCGACATCGCCGTGCTCACTTTCGACGAGTTCACCCACTTCAGCCGTGGTGTCGCTTCGGTCTTCCAGTTCGTCACGTGCTCTCGTCACGATGGAATCCTCGTCCACTGCTCCGTAGGCTTTCTCGGGGTCGAGAACGACCGTCTCCGTCTCGCCCTGGGTCATCCCCTGGACGGCTTCGTCGATACCGGGGAGGACGTGGCCCTCGCCGACCCGGAATTCGAGGGGTTTGAAGTCGCGGTTGTCGTGATAGATACCCTCTTCGAGTGCGACATCGACGTCGGTCGTCTCGAAGACCTCGCCAGCATCCGGGCCGTCGACGAGTCGGCCCGTCAGGTGGACGATAGCGACCTGTCCAGGTGTGACCATCGTCACTCCTCCACGGTACAGGAGACGCCGTGGGGTTCGTACGCGTTGAGTCCGTATCCGCTCTGATTCCAGGGATACTGGTCGTTCTCGATGCTGCGGAGCTGGTCGTCAGGAGCGGAGATGGACGCCGGTTGGGTGTAGCCGCGCTCGTCGGTCGCCCGAGAGAGCAGGGTGTGATCGCCAGACGACGGGTCTTCCCAGACGTAGCGGAACTGCCGCCAACCGGAGTTCCCGTCGACCGGACCGAAGAATTCGGCCTCACCCCAGGAGTCGCCGCCGTCTGTCGACACTTCGACGGTCTCGACAGCGTCGTCACCGGCCCACGCGACGCCGATAATCTCGATAGTCCCAGCGGGTGATGGGGAGACCGTCTGTCCTTCACCTGGATAGCCGATGAGGGACTTCTCGATCTGGTCGTACATGTAGGCGTTATCTATCTGGTCAGTCTGCTCCATCTGGTCGCGGGTGTCGTAGACCGGAATGTCTTCGTAGTGGGTCGCTCGCGTGTCTTCCTCGGGAACCACGCGGTAGGAGTACTGCTGCCAGTGCGTGTACGTCCGCTGTCCGTCCTCCGGAGCACCTGGCTCTTCCCATTCCTCACCGATGACCATCGTCTCCATGACGTGCATCCGGTTGAGCCACTTGACGTTGTTACAGCCGAACCAGCCCGGGGCGAGAAACCGGACCGGGAACCCGTGATCCGGTGACACCGGTGAGCCGTTCATGTTGTACACGAGCAACGCGTCGTCCATCACCTTCTCCATCGGAATCGACCGGGTGAAGATGTCTTCACCCTCAGGATGTTCGCCGCCCATCACTGTAAGGAAGTACTCGTCTCCCGTCTCCGCCCCGTAGTACTCGAGAATCTCGGACACTGGAGTCCCAGTCCAGACAGTGTTTCCGACGGCACCGAAACTCCACTGGTTGCCGCCGACCTGCGGGTCGAAGTACGACCGGCCGTTCCCGGAGCACTGCATCGTGTGGGTGACTGACTCGGTACTGAACGAGTGTTTTATCTCTTCCATCGACAGGTCGACTTCGCTGTCGACGAGCCCAGTCAGCGAAACGCTCCACTCCGATTCCTCGATGTCGGGAGTCGGATAGTGGTTCCGGATGTAATGTTCTTCGCGCGGTGTGATGTAGTCCGCGTACGTCGACCGGGCTGCGGCCTCAGCGTTTTCGGGTTCGGGCGAGAGGATGCGCAGGCCAGGATACCGTTCCTGTAGCGACGGCTCCTGGTCGCCGTCAGTGTCGTCGTCCTCGTCAGGAGTTTGTGTCTCGTCCGGGGTCGGCTCTGGCTCCGCCGTCGGCGTCCCCGACTCCGTTTCAGTCTCTGTCCCATCGTCGGGGCTTCCCTGACAACCGGCGAGGACGCCGACACCAGCCATCGTCCCCGTCGCCATCAGGAACCGCCTGCGTTCGACGAACCGGTCTCGAAGAGACGTTCCTTCAGAATCGCGTTCGTCACTTCGTTGCTGCTGTGACATGTGTTCCCAACAATAGTGGAGGATACCATCAACTGTTGGTTGTCACACGCCAACGACTACTCCGAGACAATTACCGTGCCGACCATCCCCTGTCCAGCGTGGGGGGTGCAGACGTAGACATACTCGCCCGGAATAGTAAACTCATGCTCGAACGTCTCGCCGACATCCATGATAGAGAAGTGGCTATCGCCCTCGTAAGACGTGAATGGGTCGGCTCCCTCGGGATTCTCACACTTCGGTGATGCGTCCGGGTGGCTCGTCACGTTGTGTCCTGCACTCATTGCTTCCCATCTGACGGTGTCGCCGACGCTGATTTCGACCTCGTCCGGGTCGAATCGGAGGCGACCTTCCGGCCCGACAGCCACCTCAGTAACACTGCTTTCCGGCGTCTCTTCGGCCTCGGTAGTGGGTGATTCCTCGGTATCGTCCGCTTCATCGTCGTCCTGTTCCCCAGAACAACCGGCGAGTGCCGCTCCGACTGCGAGCGCGCCAGTTGTCTGCAGGAACGCACGTCGTTCGATCATGCTCCACGCCAGCGGAAGCCTTCGACCAATATATATCCTGAATTGGCACACGCCAACATGATTGCGGAATGGTCAAAAGTTCTAATACTACCCGCGTGTTTTATTTTGCTGTGCTAGCCCAGCGTGGGGACCACGCCTGCAATGGGTTGCAGTCGCTTGCTCGAATTACGCAAACACAAGAGAAGCTGACCGTCTCGACGCAATGCTACGAAGATGAGTCAGCTTCGCCCACTCACCGTAACAGCCAGAATCCACCTCAATAACTATGCGTGAACTAACGTTCGAACTCGAGTACGAGGAGGGGGTCGACCCCTTGATGGACATGTTTATCGAATTCCCGTCACTATCTGCCGACTCGATTGCCAGTTGCATCCGTCGCGACCGGCTGTGGCGAATCGAGCATTTTGCCGGCCCCTCGTCAGCGCTGGATACAATCGAACGCTTCAAATCGAACTCGAATCTGCCGAAAGAGGAGATGACCGAGAGTGAATGTGGTGCAGTCCGGGAACACAACGTCCTCGAACGAGCGCCATCGACCCTCGCACTGTACACGTTCGTCAAACGGCTCCACACCTGTGACTCGGTGCTAGCTCTTGCGGGGCGTCACCTCGACCTCGGAGTCGTGTTCCAGACACAGCGCCGCGGCAACAGCTACAAGTGGCGCTTGCTCATGCGGTCCGAAGAGAACGTCGACGTCTTTTACGAACACGTCGAGGAGAATCTCGACGACGGAATCTCGCTCAACATCGGTCGGATCGGTGATGCCGAACGATTGAGTTACGACTCGCTTGCCAATGTCTCTATCCCCGACAATCAGCGGAAGACGCTACGGGCAGCCATCGAACACGGCTACTACGAGACGCCACGGGACATCACGGTGAGCGAACTTGCAGACGTGCTCGATATTCCACAGTCGACAGTGTCCTATCGACTCCGGCAGGTCGAGGCCAGACTCGCCAAAGGCTACATCCACCGGTTCGACGACGATACCAAAGCTCAGGTGCAGTGAGCCAGGAGACTGTTCGGCCCCGCGTCAGGGAACGTGTGATTTTCAGCCCGACGAATCGGTCGAGAGCGAATCGATATCCGCTGGAGAATTCACGTCGTAGAGGCTCCGCGGGTCAGTCTGTTCAGCGACGGTCGCAGCCGGAATCACTGTCGCGTCCAGACGGTCGAGCGCGCCGTGGAGACTCCGCCGGTCCCTCGCGAGCAACTGGTCGGCGACCGACCGAACCCGTTCGACGTGATACACCGCGTGCATCGGCTGGAGAGTCCCGCCCTCGAGTTCAGGCACGACGGCGTCGGCTCCACCAGTGTGGTCGAACAGAAACTCTAGAAATGTGGGGTCGACGTGGGGCATATCACAGGCGACCACTGCGGCGTACTCCGAGCCGATACGTTCGAACGCGTTCCTGATGCCGGCCAGCGGCCCCCTGTCCGGCACCGGGTCGATGGCAAACTGCGTCGAGGATGCGAGACCCGCACTCCCAAGTGCGCGTTCGAAATCGTACCGTTGTTCGGCCCGACAACTGACCACCACCGTATCGACGGCAGGGGTGAGGCGGTCGATAACCTGCACGAGCATCGGTTGGCCGTCGATAACAGCCAGCGCCTTGTCACCGATGCCAAAGCGAATCGAGTAACCGCCAGCGAGGACGACTGCGGTTCGCTCCGGGTCGGTCATGAAGAATTGTCGTCTACCGGGTGAACCACGGAGTTTCTCGGCGAGACTGGCACGGCACGGTTCGCGTCGACATCGCCCGCGAGGATGTGTCCAACGGTATCTGCGGGAGACCTGTGTTCGATCCGGCGGTGTGAGGGGCTGTCCGTCTGCAGTCGCTCGCGTGCTCCGGCCATCCGAAGTACCGCTGTGAAGCCGGCATCGTCCATACCTCTCTAATCGTCGTCCCCACTCAAAATCTCCGTGGTCGCCAGAAACGTCATAGTGAGACGTGCTCTGGCCGAGAGACCCTCCAAACGACCCCCAGTCTTAATAGCCTGAGTGTGAAAGATTTGCGTCGTGCCCCTCGAAGACGACCACGGACGGGAAGTCACGGGTATCCGCGTCTCGCTGACCGACCGGTGTAATTTCGACTGTGTGTACTGCCACAACGAGGGACTCGGCGACACGCGCGGCCCGATGGACCCACAGGACGGCGAGATGACTACTGACGAAGTCGTCCGCATTCTCGAGGTTGTCCACGAGTTCGGCGTCGAGAAGGTCAAGTTCACAGGCGGCGAACCGATGCTCCGACAGGACCTGACGGAAATTATCCAGCGTGTCCCCGACGAGATGGAAGTCTCGATGACCACCAACGGGACGTTCCTGCCGGGCCGGGCAGCGGAACTCGCAGCGGCTGGCCTCACACGGGTCAACGTCTCGCAGGACGCTATCGACCCGGAAGCGTTCGCAGAGTTGACGAAGAGTGGTGCCTACGATAAGGTCATCGAGGGCGTCGAGGCCGCCCTCGAGGCCGGTCTCGCGCCAGTCAAATTGAACATGGTCGTGATGGAGCCGACAGCTGGGTACGTCCCACGGATGGTCGACCACGTCGCGGAAAACGACGGGCTTCAGTTGCAGCTCATCGAGTACATGCCCGAGATTGCGGGCCACCCAGAGTGGGCTATCGACATCGAGCGGGTCCACG
>JAZKTK010000022.1:0-31197 GCA_036625595.1 Haloarculaceae archaeon
TCGCCCGGACGGACGCCTACGGCTCCGCCAACGGTGACTGGGAAGAGCACCTCGAACGCGGTCGCCTCTACGCCGACGCTGGCGTCGACCTGGTCTGGCCCGAGATGCCCGACCCGTCCCGTGAGGACGCCGTCGAGTACGCCGAGACCATCCACGAGACCCACCCGGACCTGAAGCTGGCCTTCAACTACTCCTCCTCCTTTGCGTGGAGCGAGGAAGAAGACCCGCTCACGTTCGAGGAACTGGGCGAACTCGGTTACAAGTACCAGTTCATCACGCTGTACGCCCTCCACTCGGGCGCACACGCTGTCTACGAGGATATGGTCAACATCGCCGAAAACGACGAAGAGGCGCAGTTCGACCTCGAAGACCGCTACCTCGGCCACCCAACCGAGAGCCACCACGAGCTCTCCTTCGTGCCGCGCTTCCAGGAGATCGAGGCGCAGTTCGACCCCGAAGCAGCCGAGCGCCAGGAGGCCTCTGCCGGCTTCACCGAGGAAGGCGACACGGTCCTCACCAGCGAATCCAACGACGACGACTGATCGAGTCGTCACCGATTGTATTCTTTCTTTTTCACGCCGCCTAGCCGCTGCGGACCGTGAAAATCATTCATTCGACTGGGCGGATTTAACCATCTTTAATAGTGACCGAGCGGACCCTAGAGACGACTATGGAACGCAAACACGACCGCAAGTTCGTGCGGACATTCTTCACCTCGCCAACCGCTGTCGAGGGCGAAGACGATTCAGCGAAGATGATGAAAAGTGCCTCCCAACTGCGCGGGATGCAGGCCCCCGACGTGTGGGTCCCCGACAACGAGGACGCCACCGCGCCCAACATGCGCGACGAGGGCGCCCAGAACATCATCGATGTCGTCTCCGAACACGGCGCCGACATTCCCGCGGAGGTCCACCCTCGGGTCGTCTGGCACCGGGACGACCCCGGCACGCGCCACCAGGGCTTCGAGCACATGCTAGACATCGCGAACCCGGAAAACGGCGCGATCGAGCACATCGACGGGTTCGTGATCCCCGAGGTCGGCGACATCGACGACTGGAAGAAGGCCGACGAGTTCATCACCATCGTCGAAAACGAGCACGGCCTAGAGGAGGGCTCGATCGCCATGTCGGTCATCGTCGAGTGTGGCGCCTCCGAACTCGCGATGGAGGAACTGCGCACCGAGATGGGTCGCCCCTCGAACAACCTCGAACGCCTGTTCATGCTCGTCAACGGCGAGGTCGACTACACCAAGAGCATGCGCGCGATCACGCCGACCGGCGAGTTGCCGCCGTGGCCCGAACTGCGCCACAACACCTCGCGGGCGGCAGACGCGGCCGGCCTCATCGCGGTTGACGGCCCCTACGACGACATCCGCGACGTCGAGGGCTACCGCGAGCGCATGCGGGACAACCAGGCCAAGGGCCAGCTCGGCATCTGGTCGCTGACTCCCGGCCAGGTCGTCGAGGCCAACAAGTCCCCGCTCCCGCCCGCAGAGGGGTACTGGCTCATCGACGCTGCCGGCCGCGAAGTCGAACTCGACTCAGAGGACGGCGTCGAGGTCTACACCGGCGACCGGATCGAACTCGAAGAGGCCGACGACGGCTACGAACTCGAAGTGGGCGGCGACGAGATACACCTCGACGCCGGGGAACTGGCCGACGAACTCCTCGATTACCTCTCCTACGTCCCGAGTCTGGACGACATCGTCGACTCCATGGAGGAGTTCGAGGCCGCCAAGGAGGCCGGCAAGGGCGCCATCGCGATGACCCAGGCCGCGACCATCCGGGTCGACGGCGTGGAGGTCGAGGTCAGCCGCGACCGGATGTGGGACGAGGCCACCTACCAGGCCCTGCAGACCCCCATCACGCTGTTCCAGGACGTCTACGAGAACCGTCCGGACCAGCACGAGGACCTCGCCGAACTCTACAGCGAGGACGTTGTCGAGCGGGCGATGGAAGTCGGTAACTGACGACGTTCTGGTCACTTCTTCGCTTTTTATTGGGGCGGGCAGTCTCGAAGACAGCACTGGGTACGCTGCACTGGATTCTAGACGCACAGGAAACCTTCATTGCGTCACAGTCTGGAGAGAGGTGTATGAAGGTCGGACTTTTGAGCGACGTACATGCGAACAAGCCCGCACTCGAGGCGGTACTGGCAGATATGCCAGCGGTGGACGCGTGTATCCATGCAGGTGATGTCGTCGGGTACGGTCCGTATCCAAGCGACGTCATCGGTCTCTTTCAGGCGCATGACATCGTCTCGATTCAGGGCAATCACGACCGAGGCGTCCTGGGAGAATTCACCGAGGACACCCACGAAATACCGAGGACAGCCGCACGGTGGACCGCGGAGCGTCTCGACGAAAGCGAGATGGCGTATCTCGAGACACTCCCCGTTGAACGTGACCTGTTCGAGGGGGCTGTCCACGTTGCTCACGGCGCGCCTGACGCACCCGACACGTACACGTACCCCGAGGATTTTGCTCCAGACTTGCTCTCCGAAGAGTCTGTTCTCGTGCTTGGACACACACACGTGCAGGCGAAAGCAACATTCGACGATGGCATTGTCGTCAATCCAGGCAGCGTTGGACTCCCGCGGGACGGAGAGTGGCGTGCGGCGTATGCCGTTCTCGATTTAGACACAGCGTCTGTCGAACTCCATCGGGTGGAGTACCCCAAAGAGAAGGCACAAACTCGGATTACCGAGTCTGACTTGCCGGGACAGTTGAGCGAGGGCCTCGAACACGGCGAACTGGTCTTCGGCCGAGCAAAACGGTCCGAAGACAACGCTGCCGAATAGCCTCCGCTCCATTCTACAGGTTCTGACAAGCCCGTTGTTTCGGAGCGTAGTTCGGATTCAAGCACAGGAGATGGTGTGAGTAGACTATCCAGCTCCACAGACCGCTCTGATTCGTTGGACTGGTGTCAAACACACCGGAAATACGATACCGTCGGACTGGCCTGACCCAGAGCTGAAATAATATCAATTTATTTATTATAATGGGACTAAAAAATACTACTTTATCTGATGTATTTTGGCATATATAAATATATGAAATATTATATTTTGAACCTGGGCGGATAGCTCTCTCCTGGAGTAGGGCGTTCTGTGTAGCAATCCGCCAATTGGGAAACCCTCGCAAAACTCACTGCAGACCACAAAAATAGCTGTTCCAAAAGCCTAGCTCGACAAATTCCGTTCCGCCTACGATTTAATATTACAAAACGCTCAAAAGTGCGAGAAAATTACCAAAAATTAAAATACCATACCGGATCTAATCAATCAACTCTGGCAAAAGAATCTGGAAAATACTTGTATTACTATAATTTAACAGGCCATTTAACAAAATATTCGAGAATAAGTAGGAAATAAATAAAAACAAATGCATTCAGATAAAATCCTCTGTCTTGACAGATAAAACTATAAATGGTAAAACACTCAGAAATATCTGTAGCCAGAATACAATCCGGTGAACATATTGGAAAGATGGCTATACTGAGAACGTATAATCATCATTTTAAATAGACTATTGGCGATATCTATATAACAAACTCTTGATGGTATGTATTCAACCCTGCATTTGAGAAATCTGCGTTTGACCCCGCTTATCAGTCGAAATGAACGTGGTAGTCCTATTTGCCGAACTAGCACTTACAATCATACGATTGTAATAGCAAACTTCCTGCTCGTTGCGATACTCCCTCCCCTCGGCAAACCTCCACCAAAATAACAATTACAATCGTATAACAGTCATTGACTACCTAAAATCACCGCGAAAAACCGGGTCAAATCTCTCACGCAACTTGCAATTACAACTATCCGAACGGTATGGTAGTGCTGGAAGAGAAAATCGCTTCCGTCACTACCAATCGTGCTGCGTCACCTGCGGAATGTGAGCGCTGCCCCTCGAGAGCCGAACTGCAAAACTCACTGCTAGTACGACAGCTTGATCTCCAGTTCGTTGGCAAACCCGAGAAGCAGGTCAGGGACTTCTTCCTGAAACCATTCGCCTTTGATACGGTGGGCTGGACCAGAGATCCCAAGCGCACCACAGACCTGGTCGTTGACGTCGATAATCGGGACGCTCACAGAGTTCAATCGCTGGATATACTCCTGCTGGGCGAACGCGACGTGGTCTTCTCTGATTTGCTCGAGTTCGTCCCTGAGAATCTCTTCGTCAGTGATTGTATTTTCAGTGTAACTCTCGAGGCCCTTCTGTTCGATAATTTCTGACACTCGCTCATCAGGAAGAAACGCCAGAATCGCCTTTCCCGCTGACGTCGCGTGAATCGGGAGTCGCTTGCCGATGTGTGAATCTGCCTGCACAGCATTATCTCCTATCTCTCTGTGAACGAAGACAACCTCACCGTGCTCCTCGACGAGAAACTCACCGCGTTCGTCGGTCTTTTCGGCCAGCTGGTTGACTTTGTCCTCAGCGAGGCGGAACACCTCCCTGCGGTTACGAACGTAGTCGCCGATGTCGAGAAACTGCATCCCCAGATAGTAGACATCCCCCTCTTTCACGACGTATCCGTTTTCGAGAAGAGACTGCAGGTGACGATGGACCGTGCTGTTTGCCATGTCCAATTCACGTGCGAGCTCTGTCACCCGAGCTCCATCCACCCGTTTGAGCGATTCCACGATGCGGAAGGTCCTATCGGTCGATTTGACCGCCCTCGACGCCTCCGTGGTATCTTTTGACATGTTACTGTCGATTATGGGATGGAGATATTTAAAATCACGTCCTGAGAACAGACAATCATCCAGTTATTTCGGGAGAGCGTGTGTTTCCGGTGGGTGACTTATACAATTCCATATCGTGGGATGGCCCGATAAAATCGTGGTATTTGGGAACAGACGCCGTCTCTACGGCGAACAATGGGTATGATAACCACTCTCGTGGAAGAGACTTTATCACGCAATACCACCCATTTCCGAATTACGGTAATACCTCTTATCGCGTTGCAGTCCTTCGGTTCGGAGGGGAATTCAACCGCGATATTTGCCGTAATTCTATAATACGGAAACTCCAATTCTTGTCAGTACCGGGTGAAGATGGCGTGTTCCGCGACAGTTGCCGCTGTTCTGGCGGGAACGTTCGTACTATCGATGTGAATTCACAGGTATCGACTATCTGTCGCGGTTTTGTGCGCTAACCTGGGATTAATTTGGTACCGTTGCTCACAGACAATCTGGTTGGCGTTTGCATAATACGAAAATAGGGGTTGCCAGAAAATCTGCGAAGTCGGGTGGGTCGGTCTCCTGTTTTGTTCAAGAGACAGCGTCGGTGACTGGCTGCCGATAGCAGAGGTAGTGAATCACAAACGCTACAAGCACTGGTTGTCTTGGTTGGGTTGTACACCGATGCAATCAGTCAATCCAGCTACTGAGGAGACGATCGCGTCGTACGACGCACTCACGTCGGACGAAGTGGACTCCGCACTTGCTGACGCAGAGGCGGCTTACGAGGAGTGGCGTGACGTTGCTATTACTGACAGGCAACAGCTCCTTGACAGGGCTGCAGATGTCCTCCGGGAGAACAAACGCGACTACGCGGAAATCATCACCCGTGAGATGGGGAAGCCAATCTCGGAAGCAGTCGCCGAGGTCGAGAAGTGTGCCTGGGGGTGTGAGTTCTACGCAGAACGGGCAAACGAGTATCTGCAAGACGAGCACATCGGGACGGTCCCGCACGCGAAGACGTACGTACAATACGACCCGATTGGTCCAGTACTCGCAGTCATGCCCTGGAACTACCCGTTCTGGCAGGCGTTCAGGTTTGTCGCACCCAACCTTGCGGCTGGGAACGTCGGCCTCCTGAAACACGCCTCGAACGTGAGCGGGTGTGCACTCGCCATTCAAGAGGTGCTCGAAAAAGCCGGCTTCCCTGAGAACACGTTCCAGAGTCTTCTCGTCGGTTCGGACAAGGTTGACGAAATCATCGAAGATGACCGTGTGGCAGCGGTCACGTTGACCGGCAGCGAATACGCGGGCAAAGCTGTTGCTGAGACCGCTGGACGGGAGCTAAAAAAGACCGTTCTCGAACTCGGCGGGAGCGACCCGTTCATCGTTCTCGACGATGCCGACATCGAGTACACCTGTGAAGTCGCGGCCAAGGCCCGTAACCAGAACTCCGGGCAGTCCTGTATCGCGGCGAAGCGATTCATCGTCCACGAAGATATCTACGAGGAGTTTGTCGAGACGTTCACCGAGAAGATAGACAGCCTGACCATCGGTGACCCGATGGACGAGGAAACCGATATTGGTCCCCAGGCACGGGAAGATCTGATGGAGGAACTCCACGAACAGGTCGAGGCGAGCGTCGAGGCAGGTGCAAAGGTCCTGACTGGCGGCGAACCACTCGACCGTGACGGGTATTTTTACCCGCCAACCGTGATGACGGACGTTCCACTCACCTGTCCCGCTGCGGCCGAAGAGACGTTTGGGCCAGTCGCTGCTGTCATCCCCGTCGCAAACGAATCGGAGGCGCTCGAAGTCGCGAACGACAGTCCGTATGGCCTGGGTGGTTCCGTGTGGACGACCGATTCCGAGCGCGGTGAACGGATTGCTGGCGGAGTCGAAGCCGGTTGTGTCTTCGTCAACGAACTCGTCAAGTCCGACCCGCGGCTCCCCTTCGGGGGCGTCAAAGATTCGGGATACGGGCGTGAACTCGGCAGTGACGGTATCCACGAGTTCGTGAACAAGAAAACCATCTGGGTGCAAGACCCCGAATAATCGGCCGTAGTGGCCCGCCTGGTCACTCTTCGATTACCAGGACGCGCAGGTCGTTGACGTTTGTTCCCGTCGGCCCTGTAAAGAGGAGCGCGTTCTTTTCCTGGAGGAACGGATACACGTCGTTTGTCCGCAGGGACGCGCGTGCCTCGGTCGTCGGTTGTGCGGTCTCCCAGTCGACGAGCGCCCCACAGGCATCAGTTGCACCGTCGATTCCATCAGTATCGACGCTACAGAGGACAACACCCTCTTCGGAGAGTTCGATCGAGCCACTGAGAGCGAATTCCTGGTTCGGTCCGCCTTCGCCATCTCCCTGGACTGTGACGGTTGTTTCACCACCCGAGAGTACGACGGCTGGTGGTTCGACCGGTGTTCCGGACGCTCGGATTTCTTCGGCGATGGCGACGTGTGTTTTTGCGGCCTCACGGGCCTCTCCCCTGACTCGTGAAGAGAGGACGAGCGGCTCGTATCCGTGCTCCGAGGCGGTGTCAGCTGCCGCCCGCAACGCCGTGAGACTGTCTGCAACGATGTGAACGGTCACACGGTCGAAGATGTCGTCACCGGGTTTTGGCGTTTCGGGAATTTTGCCGGATTTGCCGTCTTCGAGACGTGTTCGGACGCTGTCCGGGACTGACAGTGAGTATTCGTCGAGGACTGTGAGTGCTGTCTCGAAGGTCGATTCGTCGGGAACGACCGGTCCACTGGCTATCACATCGAGCTGATTCCCGATGACGTCGCTCATGACGACACCGACGACCGTGGCTGGGGCTGCCGCTCGTGCGAGGTTTCCTCCTTTGATGGCCGAAATGTGTTTCCTGATGGCGTTGATTTCGTTGATTGTTGCACCACTTCGCAAGAGGGTATCCGTCACCTCTCTGAGCTCAGAGAGCGTAATACCCTCGGCTGGGGCCGGCAGCAGGGCGCTGCCGCCCCCAGAAATTAGTGTGATGATGAGTGTGTCCGCCTCTGCGGCTGAAACCTGGTCGAGGATACGGTTCGTCCCGCGAACTGCGGCCTCGTTCGGGACGGGATGGGACCCCTCCACCATCTCGATGTGGGCCGTCTCGGTCGGCGCATCAGTTACGACAGTCCCCCCACTGATTCGGTCTCCGAGTAGCGATTCGAGCTCGGCCGCCAGCCGTCCGGACGCGTTTCCGCCACCGACGACGAGGATATCCGAATACGCGTCGAGGTCATACTCCGTTTCCGCAATACGCAAACTATCGCCAGTGACCGACATCGAGTCGCGAACGACGTGCTCCGGGAGCGATTCACGAATACCGGCTTCCACGCAGTCGAGGGCTGTGCGGGCCGCGCTCGTCGCTTCTAGTTCCAACCGATTTTGTATCATACTCGAACCTCGTCTGCCACTCGAATAAAAGTTCGCGGAGAAGCGGTGGTCTTACTCGTCGACGAGCGTGTTCGTGAGAGTCCCGATTCCCGCTGCTTCCAGTTCGATGGTGTCGCCCCGTTCGAGGTACTTGTCCATCTCGAGGCCACAGCCCATCCCAACGGTACCACTTCCGAGTACGTCACCCGGATAGAGGTACTGACTCTGGGACGTGTGTTCGATCATGTCTGCAAACGAGTGTTGCATGGCGCCGAGTGTTCCCGACGACCATTCTTCGCCGTTCACACGCGCCTTCATCTCCACTTCCTCGAGTTCGATTTCGTCAGGCGTCACGAGATACGGGCCGAACACGTTTGAGCCGATGAAGTCCTTCCCCTTGGACGGGCCCAGATTGACCTCCATCTCCTCGAACTGCATATCGCGTGCACTGAGGTCGTTGTAGATGGTGTAGCCGGCGATATACTCGTCAGCCTCGTCGGCGCTGATATCTCGTCCCTTCTTGCCGAGGACGGCTGCGAGTTCGAGTTCGTAGTCCATCTTTTCGGAGTACGAGGGCCATTCGATGTCCTGCCCTGGGTGACCGATACAGTCTGCGTCGCCTTTGTAGTAGACTGGGAGGTCGTACCATGGCTCCGGGATGTCGTCGAAGACGTTCTCGACGTGCTCAGCCATGACCATGTAATCTCGAATCGAGTTGGGCCGCGGAACCGGGCTGAGGAGGGTGACCTCGGCGGTGTCGTACTGGAGCGTCGTCTCGTCGAGTCCTGTCGTCGCGTTCGTCTCGTTGATATACTCGAGCGCACGCTGTGCGGCGTCCATCGCACGGTCGCTCCGGGAAAGGAAATCGACCATATCTGTCGGTGCGTGAGCGGCTGCGACTTCACGTGGACTCCCCTCTCCCTCGTCTGCGAGCGCTTGAGCGTACGTTGCAGTCACATCGACGAGCTCGTCTGTCTCTTCGTTGTAGACGCCTATTCGCCTCTCTGTACCCGTTTCTGCCGTAACATCAAAACTTGCGAGCTTCATAGTTACCCTGTGAGCGCATCTAGTCGTCACCGGCGATATGGTCTTAAGTGTTGGTGCTTCCGTAATTTCGAAACACAATCTTCAGTATCATCCTCTGGGTGTATTGATTCGTGCCCGGACACCAACCACCGTCCCGACATCGCATCGCGCCCCGCTGGAGGAGAACGAACCGATGACTGGCCCGAGCGAAACAATCCCCCGGCGGTCGTATCTGTTCTTGCTCGTCGGAACGATTGGGTACGGGTGTTTCCTGTTCGTGTGGTTCTCCATCGCAGCATTCCTGACGCCGATTACGAACCAACTGGGGCTCTCGAGTACAGCAGCAGGTCTCTTGAACGGGGCTGTCCCGCTGATGTACATCCCATTTGCCCTGCTGAGCGGGCTCATCATCGACCGCGTCGGGTCGTACAAAGCCATCGGCGTCGGTCTGCTCATCGTGGGTTTCGCCCAGTTCGGACGGGGGTTTGCCGCTGGCTTTCCGACGATGCTCACGCTGACGCTGCTGCTCGGCCTCGGCGGCACAGGACTAACGTTCGGTCTCCCCAAACTCGTCTCGGATCTATTCCCTCCCGAGCAGTCCGGGTCGATGTCGTCGGTCTACCTGATCGGCCTGTATGCGGGGACTGCCGGTGCCTTCGGACTTGGCCGCCCCATACTCGGACCGGCACTCGGTGGCTGGCGGCCGCTGTTCGTTCTGAGTGGGGTCGTAACGATAGCGGTCGCTGTCGGCTGGATTTTGCTTGCACGGTTGTCTGACGATATTGCGACGCTCGCACCCACTGTCCCAGAGGCTACCGATGGCGCAGGCGAACAGGCGTTCTCTCTGTCGTCGATTCTCTCTGACGTGCAGCGCGTCATGACTCACCGGGACCTGCAACTACTGGTCGTCGTCGGTGTCATGTACCTGTTCGTTACGCACGGGCTCCAGGGGTGGCTGACCGTCATTCTCGAAGGGCGTGGACTCGCTTCGACAGTCGCTTCGTCGATTACGAGCGGCCTGATAATCGCCCAGCTTCTGGGGACTGTCGTCCTCCCACCGCTAGCAGATTATTTCGGCAAACGGCGCGAGGTAATCGTTGTCTGTGGGTTACTCATCTTTGCAGGAACGGCTGGAATACTCCTGATCAATAGCTTGACGCTCGCCACTGTCCTGCCCACCGTCGGGAGTGTTGGAATCGGTATCGGTGGCCTGGCCACGCTCGTCCGCTCGCTCCCGCTGAACATGGATGGAATCGAATCGCAACTAGCGGGCACTGCGGTTGGACTCATCTTCATGTTCGGGGAAATTGGCGGGTTTTCCGGCCCCTTCATCGTCGGCTTCCTCGAGGATTTGACTGGTTCGTTCACCCCTGGTCTCGTCCTGTTGAGTGCGAGTGGGCTCGTTGTGGTACTGGCGGCTATCCCGCTGCAGAACGTCGATTGACGGCTCAGGAGCCGTCTTCGGGATAGGATATCTTGAGCTCGATCTCGTTTGTCATCCCGAGCAGTAGATCCGGAATCTCCTCTTCGTACCACTCGCCCTTGAGACGGTGTGTCGGCCCGGAGACGCTTATCGCACCGACGATGCTCTCGTCGACATCTTTTACGGGAACGCCGACAGCCCGCAGTCCGTTGATGTACTCCTGGTCGTTGTAGCCGACCCCCCGCTCTCGAATCGTCTCAAGTTCGGCAAACAGCGTTTCTTTGTCGGTAATCGTGTTGTCGGTAAACGACTCCAGGCCGCGCGTCTCGCAGATCTCATCGACGCGCTCCTCTGGAAGGAAGGCCAAAATGGACTTTCCCGCGGCCGTGGCGTGGAGCGGATGGAACTTGCCGATGCCAGAGTCCGTCTGGACTGCATTGTCGCCCGTATCACGGTGGACGAACACGGACCGACCATACTCCTCGACCATAAATTCTGCTCGTTCCTCGGTTTTTTCGGCCAGTTCCGTGATTTTTGGTTTCGCAAGCTGGTAGATCTGTTTCCGGTCTCGCACGTAGTCAAGAACGGACAGGTCGATGTCGACTCGCTGTTCACCCACGAGTTCGACTTCGAAGATTTCGACGAAGCCTACGAGACGTTCACCGAACGCAAGGAGAACGCCATCAAAGTCGCGTTGAACATGAGCTAACGTCACGCGTTCGTCGCGGTGTTTTATCCGAACCACAGCAGTTATTCTGCCTCGCGTGAAAGCGGTTGTCATGACTGACAATAGGTATCATCTCACGAATCCGGACGAAATAGAGACGACGCCGGCCCGGCCCGATATCGAGCCGAAACCGGACCCAATCGCGGACACGTTCTCGGTCAGCGATATCGCGAACTTCGAGATTCTCGGCATTCGCAATAATATCGCCGAGCCGGGAGAACAGATTCCGCTGGCGTATCACTACCACGAGAAACAGGAGGAGGCATTCCTCGTCCGGTCGGGGACGCTCCACGTGGAGACTCCAGACCGTGAGTATGTCGTCGAATCTGGCGAGATGTTCCTCGTCGAAGGCGGGAATCCACACCGCGCGTTCGTCCCGGCTGACGCGGACGAACCCGCAGTCGTACTGAGCTTTGGCGCACCGTCTGACGATACTGGACAGGTGTACGAACCGGACGATGAATCGTAAACGAACAGCTACGTCCGCGGCGAACGGAGGCTACTCATGGGACGGATGATCGAAGGCGAGTGGTATCCGGATGCCGACAAGAACGGAGACGACGACACGGGCGATGAATACGTCCGCGAAGAGACATCGTTCCGGGACTGGATCGGCACGCTCGGAACCGACGACACGTTCCCCGCTGACGCAGGCCGATACCACCTCTATATCTCACAGTCCTGTCCGTGGGCCCACCGCACGACGCTCGTCAGGGCGTTGCGTGGATTGGAGGATATTATCTCGGTCGACATCGTTGACCCCGTTCGCGAGGACGACGGCTGGGAGTTCACACCAGCAAAAGAGGGGTGTACACCGGATACGGTAAACGGCTGTTCCTACCTGCGAGACGTCTACCGAAAAGCCGATTCGGCGTACACGGGTGGCGTGACTGTGCCAGTCCTCTGGGATACCGAGCGAGAGACGATAGTCAACAACGAGTCGGCTGAAATCATGCGGATGCTAGACGTCTCGTTTGCGGACTTCGGTCACGAGTTCACGCTCTACCCGGAGGGGTATCGTGAGAACATCGACCAGGTCATCGACGCCATCTACGACCCGGTCAACAACGGCGTCTATCGGGCGGGATTTGCTGAGTCACAGGCTGCGTACGAACGCGCGGTTACCGACCTCTTCGACGCGCTCGACCGATACGAGGAGTCGCTCGCCACCCAGCGGTATCTCTGTGGCGAAGTCCTCACCGAGGCCGACATCTGTCTGTTCACTACGCTCTTTCGGTTCGATACCGTCTACTACACGCACTTCAAGTGCAACGTCAGGCGCCTCGTCGACTATCCGAACCTCTGGAACTACACGAAAGAACTCGCCCAACTCCCCGGAGTCGCTCGCACGCTCGATGTCGCGCACGTGAAGACGCACTACTATCAGGGTCAGCCGGAGTTGAATCCGACAGGATTCGTACCGGTCGGTCCCGAACTCGATTTGATGGCGTCACACAACCGCGGCGACTTGCCTGGCGGACCACCGGCTGCACTCACTCAGTAACTGGCGGGCAACGACGCAGCAGCTATTCATACTGTCGGCTGTAACATTACGGAAGAAATCGGCACCTCGGGGTGCCGATTATCTCCACGTACTTACAGCCAACAGTATCAGTCGTCGGTCGTCGAAAAATGAGGAAACCAGTGGTGAGAGGCGACGGTATCAGTCGTCAGCCGGATTCGGTGCTTCGGCTGTGTCTTTGACACGCTCTCGGATGCGGTCCGGAGTCAACGGCATCTCGTCCATCTTCACGTCGAGTGGCTGGAGTGCGTCGTTGACCGAAGTCGCGATGCTTGCCGGGATATCCATGATACCCGTCTCGCCGAGACCCTTGGCACCGGACTTCGTGAAGACCGACCAGGTCTCCTGCTTGTCGATGTCCAGGTCTGGGATGTTCGTGATCGACGGCAGCATCATGTCGAAGAACGTCGTCGTCTGTGGCTGCCCGTCCTCAGTGTAGCCGAACTCCTCCTGGAGTGCGGCGCCGACACCCTGTGCGATGCCGCCGTGGAACTGTCCCTCGGCGATCTTGGGGTTGATGATGCGACCGGAGTCACGGACCGACAGGACCTTTGGCACCTCGATCTCGCCGGTTTCGATGTCGACATCGACGATGACGACGTTGGCGGCGAACGAGACACTCGGGTAGGTCGGCCGCTTGCGGATCATCGCCTCTTCGAACCACTCGCGGTTGTCGTAGGCAACGTCGGGGTACTCGTAGTACGCGTAGGTCTTCAGTTCGGCTTCCGGCTTGAAGAACGAGTCTCCCGTCTCCATGTACTTGTCAATCTCCACGAGCTCGGCCAGCGACAGGAAGTCATTTTCGAGGCGCTCTTCGTGGCGCGCGTCGACCGGGTCGATGCCTTCGGTCGATTTCAGCTCCACGCCGCCCTCGGTGTACTCGACGTTCTCGACATCACAGCCGGGGCCCCAGTGGTCGGCGCCCAGTTCTTCTAGCTGGCCGCGCATCTTCTCGCCGAGGCCGATTGCTGCGCTGGACATGACCGTCGCCATCCGTGAGGAGGCGCTCCCGACGTCACTCGCCACGTCGAGATTGTCCTGTTGCGGGACGAGAACCTGTTCGGGCGTGATGCCCAGTTCGTCCGCGAGCAGTTGCGAGGCAATCGTCTGGTGACCCTGCCCCTGGTCGTCGGAGGAAATCTTGACGACGACCTTGCCGTCGCCGCGGATATACGCCTCGAGCGGCTCGGGCATCGTCACGACGTCGCTGAAGTCCCGGTTCTCGGGCGTGTAGTACGTCTCGAGTTCGTCACGCGGGACAAACTGACGCGTGTGGTAGTCGTAACAACCCAGGCCGGGTTCGAGGACGAGAGCGGGCTTGGCACCGCGGTAGATTCCCTCCTCGCGGAGTTCCTCGATGCGGTCCGGGTCGAGCATTCCGCCGTCCTGCTCTTCTTTGGCCTTCTCCCAGACTCTCTCGATGGTCGCGGAGTAGTCGCCCTCGCCGTAGGTGTTCGCCGACGGCGTCTTGTAGGGCATATCCTCCTCTTCGATGTAGTTTCGCAACCGTACTTCCATCGGGTCCATGTCGAGCGTATCGGCGACCTCGTCGACGAGCATCTCCCAGACGAAACTGTGTGCGGGCGTCCCGAACCCACGGTAGGATGTCTGGGGCATCTTGTTGGTCGTGACGATCTCGTACTCGTACTTTGCGTGCTCGACGTCGTACGGACCGTTGATGATTGCCAGTGGCTTCAGTACCTGGTTGGTACAGATAAATCGCGGGAAGGCACCGAAGTTGTCGGCGAGCCAGAAGTCGTTGGCCAGGAACTCCCCGTCGTCGTTGAACGCCAGTTTGGCTTTGTACGTGCGGTCCGTGGAGGCACTGTCTCCGCCCTGCAGGTCTTCGACGCGGTCTTCGACGTACTTGACCGGTTTGCCGTCGAGAATCTTCGAGGCAGCAGCGGTAAGCACGGCGTGACGGTAGACCGTCGCGTGTTTCGTCCCGTAGCTCCCACCGGCGGTCAGTGGGACCTCGACGCGAACCTCTTCGCGCGGTTCATCGAGGGCAGCGTAGATCGCCACGTCAGCCCAGGTGTGAAGCTGCTGATTCGACCAGACGTGGAACTTCTCTTCGCCGTCTTCCGGGTGGGGGTTGTACTCCGAGACTGCGCCCGGCGTCTCGAGCGGAACGCCGGATGCCCGGCTGTTCCATTCGAACTCTTTCTCGACGACGTGGTCGGCTTCCTCGAACATCTTGTCCGGCTCTCCGAGATCGAAGGACTCGTCGAACGCGACGTTCGACGGAGCGTTCGGCCCCATCTCGGAGTGGATGACGTTCTCGTCTTCGCGTGCGTCCATCTCGTCGACGACGGGGTCGAGTCGCTCGTAGTCGACGTCGACGAGATCGATGATGTCCTCGGCGGCGTAGCGGTCCTCGGCGACGACCATCGCGACAATCTGTCCCACGTAGGAAACCTTGTCTTCGGCGAGCGGCGGCTCCGCCCACTCCTGAATCCCACAGATCATCGGGGCGAATCCAGCCTCGTAGTAGTCGTCGATCGTTATGACCGCGTGACAGTCTGGATGTTCTTCAGCTTCGCTCGTGTCGATATCGTTGATTCTGGCGTGCGGATGAGGGCTCCGGACATACGCGGCGTGTCCGGCATTTGGCGGGGTCCGGTCGTGTGTGTACTCCCGGTGGCCCGTCATTATCTGCTGGTCTTCTTTCCGGTCGTACTCGGTGCCGACGTACTGGTTGGGCGTCGGCTGCCCCTCCATGTCCGCCTGTACTTCTTCTTTCCTGGTGTCTTCTGCTTGACTCATAATTTAATCATCCCCCATTCCGTGTGCAACCTCTTCGAGTTCACCTGGGGAGTCGATACGCTCTGCAGCGTCTTTGACTGACTTCACGATGTTGACGTAGCCTGTACACCGACAGATGTTCCCCGAGAGCGCTTCTTCGATTTCCTCGTCGCTTGGGTCCGGGTTCTCATCGAGCAGTGACTTCGTTGCCATAATAAAACCGCTCGTACAGAAACCACACTGCAGCCCGTGATTCTCGTGGAATGCCTGCTGAATCGGACCGAGCTCTTCGTCGCTTTCGTTCAGGCCCGTCGACGTCAGAACTTCAGAGTCGTCCGCCTGGACCGCATAGAGCATACACGACTTGACCGTCTTTCCATCGAACTCCACGGTACAGGCACCGCAGGCACCGTGTTCGCAACCGACGCGAACGTCTGTCTGGTCTGCCTCGTAGCGGAGGAAGTCCGACAGTTTGGTCCGCGGTTCGATGTCGCGGACGATTTCTTCACCGTTGACTGTTACTGACACTCGTCGTTCAGGTCTGTCCTGATTATTGGGATTACTTGGCATGCTTACAAGCCACACTGGAACAATCATAGCGCGTCGTTTTAGCTTTTTCCCTGTTTGGGCCCGGGCGCGGCGGGGGCTTATTTAAGATGTACCCCTCGTTTTAATTACCCAACCTCTGACATCCCCAAAAAAGCTTTAACCGAATCCCTCCAGGGTAGGTTATGCGCGAACTCCCTAGTGGAAACGTCATTATCACCTGTGCAGTGACGGGAGCGATTCATACACCGTCGATGTCACCACATCTCCCAGTAACCCCCGACGAGATTGTCGACGACGCAATCGCCGCCAGTGAGGCTGGAGCAGCAGTCATCCATCTTCACGTCAGAGATCCCGAAACGGGTGAACCGGTGACTGACCTCGACCTGTACGAGGATGTCGCTGCCCGTATCCACCGCGAGACGGATGTCATCATCCAACCCACGACGGGTGGTGCGCCAACCATGGCTCCCGAGGAGCGCGTCCAGGTCGTCCCGCGACTCGACCCGGAGATGTGTTCCTGTAACATGGGGTCGATTAACTTCGGTCTGTATCCGATGGCCGAGAACATCGACGACTGGGAGTACGACTGGGAACCCGAGTATCTCGAAGGGACGACCACGCTAATCTTCCAGAATACCTTCGAGGACCTGAAGGTCATGCTCGGGACGATGGAGGACCACGATGTCGTGCCGAGTCTGGAGTGTTACGATGTGGGCCACCTGTACAACCTTCAGCACTGCGTCGAACAGGGCTGGATTGAACCGCCGCTTCACCTCGAGTTCGTTCTCGGTATCAACGGCGGTATCGGGGCTGACCCGGACAACCTCTCTCACCTCAAAAGCATCGCTGACTCTCTGTTTGGGGATTCGTACTCCTTTTCGACCATCGGAGCCGGCCGGTCACAGTTCGAGTTGACCACACAGTCGGTCAGCATGGGTGGCCACGCTCGCGTCGGCCTCGAAGACAATCTCTACCTCCGGCGTGGCGAACTGGCCGGGAGCAACGCCGAACAGGTCGAGAAAATCGTCGACCTCGCGTGGGAGGTGAGCGGCCGCGAGCCAGCGAGCCCCGAAGAAGTCCGCGAGTTCCTCGGCCTCAAGGGCGGCGAGGCGACTGCGTTCGATTGAAGCGGTGACAGTCGACCACGAACTCGCTATGGGACCAGTACTGCTCGGAATTTTACTTCGCTGCTCATCATGTGGTCGTAGGCCGCAGCAGCGTCTTCGAGTGGGAACGTCTCGACCATCGGCGTGATGTCCCGCAGCGAACTGAATTCGAGCGCATCCTGGGATTCCCGTGCCGTTCCCGACGAGTGGCCTTTGATCGACCGCTGGTTTTCAATCAGGTCGATCACGTCGATTCCGACATCGTCGTCCGGGACGCCCAGCGGAATCAACTGCCCGTGAATCGCCAGCCCCGAGACGACCGATTCGATTGCCTCGCTATGGGGGGCAGTCGCGATGAGAACTGACGCGCCGCCGAGATGCATCAGTTCTTCGGCCGGGTCGGTTACCGTCGAGTCGATGTAGTGGTCTGCTCCGAGTTCGAATGCCACGTCGCGTTTCTCCGTCCCGCGTGAAATCGCGACCGTCTCGAACCCGGCGGCGGCAGCGTACTGGAGACCGAGATGCCCAAGCCCGCCAATCCCCTGTACTGCGACGACATCGCCGGGTTGCACGTTGCTCTTGCGGAGCGCATTGAACGTGCTTACGCCTGCACAGAGCAGCGGTGCAGCGTCGATGGCGTCGAGTTCACCCGGAATGCGTGCGAGTGCGTGGGTCGGGACAGTCACGTACTCGGCGTATCCGCCATCCATGTCGATTCCGGTGACGCGCTCGTGCTCACAGTCGATGAACTCTCCGCGGCGACAGGGCTCGCAGGTGAAACAGTGGTCACCGTGCCAGCCGACCCCCACCCGCTGTCCCTCGGACCAGTTCTCGACATCTGCGCCGACCGCGTCGATCCGACCGGCGATTTCGTGTCCTGGCACTCGCGGATACTCGATTCCGGGCCACGACCCCTCCTTCGTATATGAATCGCTGTGACAGACGCCGCAGGCATCTACCTCGACTCGGACTTCGGTCGGTCCGATCTCCGGGATTGCTCGATCGACGACTTCGAATTCGCCACCTGGTTCTGGTACCTGTACTGCGCGCATGCTATCACTACTCATCTCTACGCCGAGTTCTCTGTCCTCCTGTATAGGATTTGTGTCCGTTCTCTAGAGTAGTTCCGGCGAATACGCGTGGCTTCCGTTCGCGGCAAAAGCGCGTCTACACGGCGTTACGGAACCGTATTCTCGAAGTAAAGCCTCGCTTCAGCGGCGTCACCCGTCTGTTCACGCTGTTCGGACCGTTTGACGATGTTCGTGACGATGTCCCGGTCGAGGTCGTCGACGTCGGGATAGTTGACCTCGACGAGGTTTCCCGTTGGGTCGTTGATATAAAACTGGACTGCGCCCTCGGGAAGTTCGTAGACGACTGGTTCCTCGACGTCAGGGTCGAAGTCCGACGCAGCATCACGGTCGATCGCTTGCTGATAGACGCTCTCGAAGTCATCGACGTGCAATCCGACGTGGTAGTAGTCCGCCGCGTCGATGTCCCGCTTGAACAGATGCAGGGTCAGGTCACCACACCGGAGCCACTCGACGGGAACGGAAAACCGCGGTGATGGGACTCGTTCCATTCCGAACAGTTCCTCGTAGAAGGTGGCTGATTCTTCGAGGTCGTCAGCCAGGATGCTGGTGTGGGTAAAACGACTTGTTACCATGGTTTGCAACTCGAGTGGGGGCGATAAAAGACTTTACGACGTGTGCGTTCGGCGTCAGAGCGGTCGGTTCACTGCTCTCGATGACTGGGGAGAAGAGCGGTCTCCAGTCGACGAGCATCGCTGTGACCGATACTATTATTATCAGTACTCTGTTTGTGTCTTTCAGACACGGCCGACAGTCGCCTAGCGCTGGGCTAGCTGTCGCCGTCCAGGAAAAGACACCTATGATTCAACGAGAACGACTCACACAACTCGGATTAGCAGTCGTGATGTTTCTGATTGGAGCGCTCGTGTACGTGATCCCAGACTCGAGTGTCGGTTTCGTCATACTGGCGCTTGCGCTCGTCCAATTTGTCAGAGTCCAGCGAGCTGAGGGATGGGCCGTCATCGACACCAGCATTGGCGGCTGGTTGGTAATCCTCGGTGTGATGACGCTTATTGCGCCCGAATGGGGGATTCCGCTCCTCTTCATCACAGGCGGTATTCAGATCGTTCGGGCACTCGACGACCTTGGCATGGCAATCGACCTGGCGCTGGTCGCTGCCGTTGCCTACAGTCGCGGTGCCCCGCTCTGGTCGGTCGGTCTCCTGCTCGTGGTTGCGGTCGGGAAAGTCCTGTTCCTGCTTCGGGACTATCGTAACCAGGGGACCGGCGGTAGCCAGACACAGGCTGTATAACACACCTCGTTTTTCTGACTAACACCTCATCGAGTCCCGAGAGTCGGGCGAGCGGAAGCCGGGTCGACCGTCAGACTGCAGTTGGTGAGTGCTCTGATTGTGCCGTCCAACTCCCTGTCCCAACCTGGCAGTTTCCGTGCCGTAGAGAAGTCGCTATCTCTAAGTGGAACGGCATCGTACCTGGTACCGTGCCATTGTGTGACCGTTGTGACGACGAAATCCCCATCTCCGCTACCGACGTGTCTGAACTCGCCGACGACCAGAACATCACCAAAGAACTCCTCAGGAAGATTCACCAGCCTTCCGATGAGCCGTTTACCATAATCGAGGGAACGTTCGCGGTGTGGAACGAGGAATTCGATATCGAACAGCGGGGGGCGTTCCCCCTGTTACTCTGTCGGGACTGCACGTCGGAGTTCGTCGACTGGGTACAGAATCCGGATGTCACGCCGACCGAGCAGGAGACACACGACCACTCTATCACGTGGTCGTATACCGAAAACTAACGGACTGCGGCTGGCTCAGAGGGCCGTCTGACTGGGTGCAGAAACGGACTGCCTACTCCACGCGGAGGGTAACAGTTGGTTGCCAGCGTCTCGACGGTGCGATTCGTCATCTGTCTCGGTGAGAGGGCGCTGTCAGTGGGATTACTCTTCGTTTTCTGCCTCGGTTTCGTCTTCGTCGTCGAAGTAGTGATAGAACACTTCGAGAACCGGAGACATCATCCCGCCACCACCACTTGTCTCGACGGCGGCTTTGGTACAGATTCGGTCCCACTTGTCCTCGTCAGCGGCCGAACAGAGTTCGTCGACTTCGATAGTCGCGTGTGGCCCGGGAATGGCGTTGGGATGGGCCGATGGGTCGTCGGGACGTTCTCGTCGGACGTGTTCGATCGGGTCTCTGCAGATGGGACATCTACGTGCCATGGTTCAGTGACGGGTTTGACTGGCCCACATATATAATATAGGCTTCCCACGGCGGACAGTCCACGTTGCATGGAGGGCAAATGATAACTATCCCCGCATCGATGGGCCAATATGGCTCGATTAGTCGACCTCAGCCAGGAGATCTATCACAAGCATCCACTCCACAACTTGCACCCCCCGACGGCTATCTGGACACACCACACGTACGACGAGGCAGAGCAGATATTCCGGCGGGCGCTCGACGGCGAGGACCCGCCGTTCATCTACACTACCAAAACAATCCAGTTCTGTGACCACGGACCGACACACGCCGATTCGTTCGCCCACTACGGTCCGGGTGGAGCGACCATCGACGAGATGTCCCTCGAATACTTTTACGGGCCGGGAAAGGCCATCGCGGTCACGAAATACGACGGCAGTGAAGACACGTACATCGAACCAGAAGATCTCGAAGAAGCCTGCGAGGAGGCCAACGTCACCATCGAGGATGACGACATCGTACTCATTCACACCGGTCACTACAACGAAACGTACCCCGACACGGAGTACGTCACTGACTACGTCGGGCTGTCGGCTGAGGCGACCGAGTGGCTCATCGACCAGGGCGTCAAGACGTTCGGCGTCGACGCTCCGGGACCGGAGAATTCCGACGACGTAACCATGCCGTGCCATCAGGTTTGCCGCGACCACGAGATTCCACACATCGAGAATCTCAAGAACATTGAGGAACTCGTCGGGAAGGAGTACACCTTTTCTGGATTTCCGCTCAACATCCGTGACGGGTCCGGTGGTCCGATGCGTGCGGTCGGGATACTCGACGAGTAACGACACACAGACCAAAAAAAACAATTACAGGTGGTAAGTGGGTACATGTCATGGACAGTAACGAGCAGTCAATCGTCAGTATGGCGATGCTTGGACACGCACTCGTCCACACGTACGAACTCTCGATTCCGGTCCTGATTCCACTCTGGCTCGACCAGTTCGGTATCACGCCGTCGACGATGGGTCTCGTCGTCGGTGTCGGCTACGCGATGTTCGGCTTTGGCTCCGTCCCGGCAGGCATACTCGCAGACGTCTACGAGACGAAGAAGCTCATCGCACTCTGTCTCTTCGGGATGAGCGTCTCGTTTCTCGCCGTGAGTAGCGCCCCGACGATACTGGTTCTCGCACTTGCGCTCTTTCTCTGGGGTGTCACTGCCAGCATATACCACCCCGCGGGCCTCTCGATTCTCAGCAGAGATGTGACGTCTCGCGGACGCGCACTGGGGTATCACGGTATCGCCGGCAATATCGGCGTTGCAGTCGGACCCCTGGTGACCATTCTGCTGTTGTTAGTCTTCGACTGGCGAATCGCGACAGTCGGTCTCGCAGTCCCCGGACTACTCATCGCCCCGCTCGTCTGGCGAATGGATATCACTGAATCGACGACCTCCCCCGGCGGCACTGATGATACCGCTGTCGCGACTGACGGCGGCTTCTCGTGGCGGTCGTTCCTGGCACTGACGCGAACGACGTTTAGCGGACTGTTTGTCGTCGTGTTCGTGATCGTCATCTTCGAGGGGCTCTACTACCGGGGCGCACTGACGTTCCTGCCGGACATGCTCGGCGGGTTCGCGACGTTTGGCGCAATCGACTTTTTCGGTCGGCCCATCGAACCGTCGCGATATCTCTACGTCGGATTACTCATTGTCGGCATCGGCGGACAGTACTTTGGCGGGTGGCTGTCCGACCAGCTGAAACCGGTCCTCGGCGTCGCGCTGGCGTTCGCTGCGCTCGGGGTTATCGCCCTGTTGTTTATTCCAGCAGCATCTGCGGGACTCGTTCCACTCCTGCTTGTCAGCGCCTTACTCGGCTTCGTCGTCTTCGGCGAACAGCCGCTCCTGCAGGCCGCTATTGCCGAACACTCGACGGCTGATACGCGCGGAATCTCCTATGGCTACATGTACGCTGGCGTGTTCGGCGTCGGTGCCGGTGGGGCAGCTATTACGGGATTCCTGCTGACCTACGCGTCCAGTGACGCACTGTTTGGCTTTCTCGCTCTTATCGCCGCTCTTGCGACCGTCACGGCGATCGCTGTTCACCGCTACTCTTGAGAATCGACGGAAAAACGGACCGTTGCAAATCCTTTTTGAGACTACTCGCTCTTTGGTTTCGTATGGCTCACAACCACGACGATATGATGTGGCGAACTGACGCGGTCGAGTCGGTTCTCGCTCTCCGTCGGGCCGCTCTCGCAGAACAACCGACCGAGGCAGTCACACTGGACCGAGTGGCTGAACGAGTGCTCGCCGAGGACATCGTCGCTGACCAGGACGTCCCTGCCCACGACCACGCAACGATGGACGGGTATGCCTTCGACGCCACGGACGACTATCCGCTGACGGTCGTCGACAGCGAAGTGTATCCCGAAGACGAACCGCCGTCGATAGGCGACGGAGAAGCCGTCGAAATCGCCACCGGTGCCAGTTTGCCACCCGAAGCCAACGCCGTTCTCAAACGCGAAGAGTCCGAGGTCGACGGTGACCAGCTTTCCGGTGTGGATATCGACCCCGGCACCTACACGTACGAACGCGGCAGCAACGTCACTGCCGGCGAGCGTCTGTTCGAACAGGGGACGCGTCTCTCCGCGAAAGACACAATCCTGCTTGGTGACCTCGGCAAAGAGGCCGTCGACGTCGTGGAGCGTTTTACCGCTGGAATCCTCGCAACGGGGACCGAGATTCACGAGGGGCGTCAGCAGGACCTCGATTCTGACATGCTCGCGAACCTCGTCCGCTCCTGGGGCCACGATGCATCATACGAGGGGTCGGTTCCGGACGAATACGACCGGGTCAAATCGGTTATCGAAGACGTTGCCGAGCAGTACGATGTCGTTCTCACGACGGGTGGCACGAGCGTGGGACACAAAGACCACGTAATTCGTGCACTCGACGACCTGGGGCAGGTCCACTTCCACCGTGTTCGGATTCGTCCCGGGAAGCCTATCGCGGCTGCCACTCTCGAAGATGCAGACGCGACTGTGTTCGCGATTCCGGGAAAGCCGCTCGGTGCGTACACCATCTCGACGTTCGTTATGCGCCCGTTCTTCACCGGCCGGACGGACCTTCCATCGGTCGACGCGACGCTTACCCACGACGTGGAACTGGGTCTCGACGGCTTCGAGTACATGATTCCGGTTACGCTCAGTGATGGGGAGGCAACTCCCATGGGACACGTCGCGTCCCCGCTCGAAGTCTACGAGCGGGAATTCGACGCGAGTGTCATCTCGTCGAGCACACGCGCGACCCGCGCAGACGGAGCCGTGGTGACCCAGTCGGCGCTATCTGCTCAGGAGACTGTCAGTGTCGTTCCATACCCTGCGCTCGAATAGTCACGTCAGAACGACTGAAGATGGGCTACAGAGAGAACGCCGGTCTGTCTCTCTTTGTCTGGCAAAATTATTTACATCCTATGTGTGATATCGCCATACATGCTCTCTCCAGAGTTACTTGCGAACTACCTTTCCACGGAAGCAGCGGACTCGTCGACAGAGTCGACGAAGAACAACCAGACTGCTGTGCAGAAGCTGACTGATGGGGGAGAAAGCCGTTCGATGGGGTCAGAATCGACAGCAGAGCCCCAGCCCCCGGACAGTATGACGGAGGCGTTCGACATTCACGTTCTGTTAGATCGGCTCCCGATGCCGGTGTTCGCCCTCGACGCCGACCACACAGTCGTTGCATGGAACAAAGGAATGGAGGCGCTGTACGGTCGCTCCCGGCAAGAGGAACTCGGGAGTGACGACTACGTGGGGCGCGACGAGAACGGGAACAAGGTGATGACGCTGGCCGACAAGGTTCTCGACGCGACCGACGAAACCAGCGATACGCGGGCCGCCGAGAACATCGATAGCTTCGAGAAGCAAACGTCCAGATACTGCGACCACGACGTGTATACGGGGCGAGCGACGATCAAAACCGCCAGCGGCGAGCCCCGCCACTTCCAGTTGACTGCAGTTCCGGTGGTAAAGGACGGGGAGACGCTGGGAGCGATTCAGCACTTCGAGGACCGAACAGACATCGTGCGGAGCCAGGAGACCACCGAGAACGCCGTCGAAAAGGTGACGGCAACACTGGAAGCTATTGGAGAGGGTGACCTCGGTGCCAGGACCGAACTGGATACAGACGAAAAGCGCCAGATGGACGACTACCTGCTCGAAGTCATCGAAGGCGTCAACGAAAACGCTGCAGCACTCGAATCGGTCGTCAACGAGGTGCGTGACGCGACCACGGACCTGGCTGAGGCGGCCGACGAGACCGCATCGTTCGCGGAACAGATCGAGGAGAATGTCATCGAACAGAACACCACGCTCGGAGAGGCTGTCGAGGAGATGAACGAGTTCAGTGCGACAATGGAAGAAGTCGCTGCGAACGCGGATTCAGTGGCAGACCAGGCGGAAAACGCCCAAGAGGCAGCCGAGACAGGGAAAGGGGCGAGCGAGCAGGCACGCGAAGCCATCGGCAAAGTCACCGAACAGGGTGACGAACTGTTCTCATCTATGCAGGCACTGGAAGCACAGATGAAAGAGGTCGACGAGGTCGTCGACGTCATCAACCAGATTGCCGAACAGACCAACATTCTCGCACTCAACGCGAACATCGAGGCCGCACGCGTTGGGCAAGGGAGCGAGGGATTCGCTGTCGTCGCTGACGAGATCAAGACGCTCGCGGAAGAGACGAAGTCACGGACCGACGAGATATCTGACCACATCTCGGACATTCAAGAACGCACCCAGGAGACGATGTCTGTCGTCGAGGAGACGAACCACCAGATCGACCAGAGCGTCGACCCCGTCGAAAACGCACTGAATGCGCTTGAAGAGAACGCGACTGCCGTCGAGGAAATCTCTACGAATATTCAGGAACTTGCCAAGGCGAACGATGACCAGGCGGCGACTGCCGAAGAAGTCGCTGCAGCGATCGACCAGGTCATGGAACAGGCCGAGTCCGTCGAATCTACGACCGATGAGATAACAGACATCGCCTACACACAACGGCAGACTGTCGATCATCTCACTGGTCAGGTCGATCGGATTAGCTCCGGAACCAAGACATAACGACCCTGTCTTGAATGAACTGAGGGCTTCGGGTGTCCGCCCACGCGACAGCCAGTCACGCTCTCCTATCCGTCTCGTAGACGACACCACGTTCGGCATCTAGTGTGACTACGGTACCGGCGGGAATGTCCGACGGGAGGTCGGCGTCGGCAATCATTGGCACAGACAACTCGCGAGCGACGATGGCAGCGTACCCCGTCACGCTGCCGTGTGTATCGATGATGCCGCCGATACGTTCGAGGTCGCCCTCGAATCCCTCTTCGAACGCTTCGGGAACAACAAGGATGGCTCCGTCAGGGACGGCTGTGAGGTCGCCGTCGGTAATGTAGGCAAGTGGGCCCGAGACGAGTCCCTCGACGATGGACCTGCCGGAGGCGAGCGTTTCAGCCGCCACGTGAACTTTCAGCATGTTCGAGGTGTCTAAGTCCTCGAACTCAGTCATCATACCCGCAAGAATGACCACTGTGTCTCCCGGCGAGACGACCCCCATATCGATTGCAGTCTGAACCGCAGTCTGAACGACGGTATCGGTATTCTCCGCGTCATATAGCACTGACTCCGCTGTGATTCCCCACGAGAGGCGCAGCTGGTTACGCGTCTGCTCGTTCGGTGTCACTGCGACGATTGGCATATCTGGCCGATATTTCGCCGCCTTCAGTGCTGTGTATCCAGATTCGCTGACCGTGATGACGGCGCTGGCATCGATATCTCGCGCCAGATACCGGGCTGACCGCGCGAGTGCATCCGTCTTTGTCTCGCCAGCGGCTGGAACGCGCTGTTCGCGGCTCGTCGTGTACTCGTGGCTCTCCTCCACGTCTCGGATGATACTGTCCATCGTCTCGACGACCTGCGCGGGATGGTCGCCAATAGCAGTTTCGCCAGAGAGCATCAGCGCGTCAGTGCCGTCGAGGACGGCGTTGGCCACGTCAGAGGCCTCAGCGCGCGTTGGCCGCCGCTCGTGAACCATCGAGTCGAGCATCTCGGTCGCGGTAATAACCGGGACACTGGCTTCGTGACACGACCGGATGATGCGTTTCTGCACGATTGGGACCTCTTCCATCGGGCACTCGACACCGAGGTCTCCCCGGGCCACCATGACTCCATAGGCCGCATCGATGATCGAGTCGAGGTTCTGGACAGCATCCGCACGCTCGATTTTGGCGACAATAGGGATATCGCCGCCCAGTCTGTCGATATACTCGCTTATCTCGTAGATGTCCTCACCGGAACGGATGAAGCTCGCGGCGACGAAATCGACGCCCTTCGCGACGGCGACTTCGAGTTCGCGTCGGTCCCGTGCAGTGATGACGGGAAGGTCCAGGTCGACGCCGGGAACGTTGACACCCTTTCGAGAGCCGAGGTCGCCTCCGCTTTCGACTCGTGCCCTGACAGTGGTCCCGTCGACTTCCTCGACGACCGTTTCGATGCGACCGTCGTCGAGGAGCACGCGATCACCCGGTTCGACAGCGGCAATCGATTCGGTGAGCCCGATTTCGTCCGGTGACAGTGTCTCTTCCTGGACGAACCGGAGACGTGACCCTGCCTCGAGTGTGACCGATTCGTCTCCGTGCGCTGTTCGAATCTCCGGCCCCGGGAGGTCGTGTAATATCGGTATCGACTTCGACCGAGTGCGACCGACTTCGCGAACGCGGTCAACGAGAGCTGCACGGTCCGACGGCGTCCCGTGGCTGCCGTTCATTCGTACGATGTCCATCCCACTCTCCGCCAGGGCTCGAAGTCTGTCGTGCGACCGAGATGTCGGTCCGATTGTACAGACAATCTTTGCGTTGCGCATGGATAGTTCTCACTTGTCGATAGCCGATAACCTGCTAACGATGTAGTCCCTCTGCGAGCCAGGTGAATATAATTTTCTCACTGGACGGCCGACACTGTCGCTGGTTAGTGTTCGATCGACGGTCGAATCGATCAGAAGACAAACACACCCGACAGGGACACGTCTCTGGAAGGGTGCGAAAAGATGGAGACGGTACGTGAGGGGGGGAGAGTCGCTACGTCGGACTGACAACCGACGATACAGGTGACTGAATGCAATGCCACGCCAACGTAGCAATCGCACGTACTAATTGCAGGATAATAAATCTACTAGCCGAGGACGCGAACGCAGAGAGTGCTGCCGGATGGGGGAGCGATGATGCCGCTACACAAGACGCAGACCCACTCGAAGAATAGCTACCCCCGAAACTACGCCATCAGATACACGTCGTTGCTCCCCGTACACCGCGTATGGACGAACCAGTCTGCTACCACCCTATTGGAACGGTTCACTCACCGTTTGAGTCGCCCGACGACGTTCCGAAAACCACCGATAGTACTGTTGATGCCACAGGGACTGTCGAGGTCGACGAGGACTATGTCGACGGTCTCGAACACATTGACGGGTTCTCGCATATCGTCCTCGTGACGCATCTCCACGAGGTCGACGAGTCGACGATGCGGTGTCACCCGCCGTTTGCCGATGTCAGTCCGGGAATCTTCGCCACCCGGGGGCCGAGCCGGCCAAATCCGATTGGGCTCTCTATCGTTCGGCTGACCGGGCGAAACGGGGCGACGCTCTCGGTTGATGGGCTTGACCTCGTTGACGGGACGCCCGTCCTCGATATCAAGCCGTTCGCACCGAAAGCCGAGGAACTCACTGACATCCGTGGCGGATGGCTCGAAGCGGCCACCGACCAGGAGTTTCCGCCGCTCTAACTCTCACTCGTGGTGAACCGATTCGAAACTCTCGGTGTGGCACAATTGTGACTGCGCCGGTGGCGCGACTGGCCTGCCTGCAGAGCGTGGTCAGGACGTCTCCGTCTCGCTGTAGACGTCTGTCAGGTCCTGATAGATACTCTCCCGGAGCCGTGTCTCACCCTTTTCGAGGACGTAGAGGACCTTCTCGCCGATACGCTGCGAGGAGAAGACGCCCTCTTTGTACTCTTCGAACGTCTCGGCCTGAGAGAAGTGCCGGTCCACGATGTCCTCGGCCTCCGAACGGGTGTACTCAGTCCGAAGTGCCGTCCAGAAGTCGTCTTCAGCAGATGCCACGAGTGGGGCGAGATCCGACCCAACCTGCCGGAAGTGCGAGAGGAGGTGGTCGCGCAGTTCTGCCTCGCGGTCGCCGTCGTAGCGCTGGTAGACTGGGTTCGTACGCAGAAACCGGTCTTCGTACGCAGTGTCGTCCTGCCCAGCAGCCAGGGAATCGGCGTACTCGACGACGAGGCGGCCCTGTTGTCGCATATCGTCCTGGATGTCTTTCGTGACGCGCTTTGCCCCCGACTTGGCCGCCTTTCCGAGCAGTCCTCCGCCGAACTCCTCGGCGACGATGTCGAGCATCTCGTCGGTCATCCGATCGAGAAACTCCTGATAGGTCCGCCACACTGCGCGTTTAGTCATTTGTCTGTCCTGACCGGATAGCTCGACTCGGTCGGCTTCTCCAGTGCATCTCACGACCGATTACGGCTGCGAACAAAATATACCCACTGCCCGATGGCTGTCTGACCAAGACGGTCGGTGGTCGAGAGGACACTCCATGTCTCCGCTCTCGTCAGTCGTCGGCCGTCGGGAGTGGCCGGTCGATGTAGTCGTCGTTGATGACCCACTCGCCGTTTTCTTTGACCATGTACTCGCCGTAGTAGGGGACGCGGTTGGCGACGGTGTCGCGGAAGGCAGTCCGGATTTGCTCGCGGGTCATGTCGGCCATCGAGCGGTGGTCGTCGTGGCGGTTGAGACAGCCTTTGAATTTGCCGTCGTGGGTGACGCGGACGCGATGGCAGTTCGCACAGAAGTGTGGGTTCTCGACGGGGTCGACCACTTCGACCATTCCCTCGCCCGCTGCAGGCCCGTCACTGTCGCCGTCAGTCAGGTCGGCAGTCGGTTGTTCCTCGGGGTCAGAAACGTAGTAGCGTCTGCGGTCGTGCATTTCGCGGTGTTCGATGCGGTCGGCTCGGTCTGTGAGCCAGTCGTGGACCCGCTCGATGTCGATAGCCCACTCTGGGTGGCCCGCAATCTCGGGCATATACTCGATGAGTTGTAACTGGAGGCCGTCGTGGACGGCAACGTGGTCGACCATCCGCGGGACGTACCCCGCCGTTGGCTCGAAGACGACCATGTTCAATTTGACCGGCGCGAGGCCGGCCTCGAGCGCCGCTTCGACACCCTCGATAACCCGCTCGTAGGCACCGCTCTGGGTGAGTTCGGCAAAATCCTCTGGGTCGAGTGCGTCCTGTGAGACGTTGACTCGGTCGAGACCGGCGTCGGCTAACTCGGTTGCCCGCCCGGGAAGGAACGTGCCGTTGGTGGTCAGGGATACCTCCATCCCATCTGGGACTCGACGGATGATTTCTTCGAGGTCCTGTCGGAGCATCGGTTCGCCGCCTGTGAACTTGACCTTCTCGACGCCGAACTCGTGGACGACCTCGAGAATCCGGACGACTTCGTCAGTGGTCATCTCGTCGTCCTGCGGGTCCATCGGGCCACGCGTGTCGCCGAGCCCCTCGTTGTGACAGTAGACACAGTCGAAGTTACACCGGTCGGTCAGCGAGACACGGATACCCGTGACCTCTCGTCCGAACTCGTCTGCAAGAGGCATGGTACCCATTCGCGAGTCACCCGTATTAATCTTGGCACGGGACCGCTGGCGGGTCGACCCACCGGCGGGCCGTTCGTCACTCGTGGGCCCAGAACTCGTCGTCGACGGTGACCTCCTTTTTGAACAGCGGGACCTCGTCTTTCAGTCGGTTGATACCGTCCTCGACGGTGGCAAAGGCTTCCTGGCGGTGACCGGCAAGCACGACGACGAAAACGATATCCTCGCCGTACTCGACGACGCCGGTGCGGTGGTGGAGCAACACCTCGAAGACGCCCTCGCGTGCTTCCAGTTCCTCCCGAATCGTTGCCATCCGTTCGGTTGCGACTTCGTCGTAGCGCTCGAATTCGAGAAATTCGGTCGGGGTATCGTCGTCGTGTTCTTTGCCGCGGACGCGGCCGGTAAAGGTGGCAATAGCACCGGACTTCTCGGCGGCTGGAGAGGCTTTGGCCGTGGCAACGAGCGACGAGAGCGTCTCGAATGGGTCACGCGCCAGGAGCTCCTCGACGACAGCGTCGGTATCGATGTCCGTTGCTGTCGGGGCGCTGGCGAGTGTCTCGCCCGCACTGTCGTCGTCGCCGAGGACGACCTGGGGGATAGCCGCGTCCGGGAAGTCGTCGACGACGACGAAGTCGTACGTGGGGGCGAGTTGCTCGAGACGGTCGTCCAGTGTTCGCTGGTCGCCGCGTGCGTGCCAGCCGTCGTCGGTCCGGCTGTAGGTCGCGGTCGAGCCGGCGTGCTGGTAGCGCGTGGTCGTCTCGTCTTCGGGAAGTGGTCGGGATGCGTCTCGGACCGTCGCGACGCGGCCGTGCTCGTCGAGACGAGCGAGGAGTCGCTCAACCAGTGACGGTCGGCCCGCATCGGCAGGTCCAGTAACGCCAACGATGTGCATACGCATGCTATTGTGGTGAACCGATGTATGTGTTACCTTCCCAGTGGCGTTGGAGTTAAGGTTGTACTCGTCTCTTTGCGAACATGGACATCGCCGACGTGACCGACCGACGGACGTTCGACGACGACTCGTTCCAGAAGAGCAACCTCTTCGAGACTGAGCGGATGTTCTCCGACGTGTACTGTTTCGAACC
>JAZKTK010000125.1:0-7179 GCA_036625595.1 Haloarculaceae archaeon
TGAACCACGTTTGTGCGACGGTCCGAACGTCCGCTTCCAGCGCAGGGAGCGAGGTGCGATCGTACAACGGCGTCGAATCGTATACTGGCCAGTCAGCGTGCGACTGGCTGGCGATCTGTCGAAAGACAGTCCAGTGAGAATCGAGAGTCGAAACCACTACGAGACGCTGGCAACCACACCGTCAAGAATCAGTCTAACTGATTCGTATAGAGCCCAACGGCGGTATCGCTCACATACAACAGTGTACTCAGAGTCCAAGACGATGCCAGCCGGACGAACACTGCTTGTACTATTCAACTGCTATAGTTTTCGGGATGAGACAGCTAGCGAATTCCGGATTTTTTGCATCACCCCCTCGATTACTGAACTATATTCGATCAGATCCTTTTTCGAACCGATGGAAGTGACGGTGCGTTGGTCGCATTCGATCATGTCCTCGATATCGCGACCACCCGCGACGCGACAGTCCACATCCTCAATGTTGTAGACACAACACAGGAGAGCGTCCTCCAACTCCGGAGCGACAGCGTCGAGGTCCTCGAAGAAAACGGAAAGAAAGTCGTCAGTAAGGCGGTAGATCGCGCCAATCAACGAGGTGTGGATACCATCACGGAGGTACGTCAGGGCGAGGCGTACCGGACAATCATCGACTACGCCGGGACGACTGCTCACGCCGGAACACCTCCAGGTCCGGCAGCGGTCGGCGAACTAGACTGTTGAACTTCTGCGATTTCTGATAAATTGGAAGACGTACGTCTGTGCGTAGCCGGCGTACTCGCCGCCGAGTCGGTCTCGTATCGCCCGTGAGGTCGCTGTGTAGTTGCCGCGGTCACAGTCGGGGTAATACTCGGCAATTGTCTTGCGAATCCAGGTGTCGAGCGGGACCGCTTCGAGATAGTCCAGCGAGAACAGCAGGACACAGTCGGCAACCTTCTCGCCGACACCGACGAACGCCGTGAGTGCGTCCCTGGCCTCCTCGTAGGGTCGCTCTCGGGCGTCGGCGGGGTCAGCCTCGCCTGCTGCCACCATCTCGGCAGTCCGCTTGACGTAGGGTGCACGGTAGCCGAGACTCAGGTCTCGCAGCTCCGATTCGCTGGCTGCCGCCAATTGCTCGGGTGTCGGATAGGCGTGATACGTCTCGCCGTCGAATTCGACTGGTGTGCCGAACGCTTCTCGGAGGGATTGTTGCATCCCGTGGATGCGAGTGACGTGCATCTGTGCCGAGCAAATGAATGAGACGAGCGCGCCGAAGGGCGGGTCCCGGACCAGTCGCATTCCGCTGTAGGTGTCGAAGGCGTCGTCGAGCAGGTCGTCGTCGGGTGTCGCTGCTCGGATTGCGGACAGGTCGTCGTTCAGGCGGAGTCGATTTCGAACCACCGCTTCGGCGTCGATAGTTGACTCCCAGTGGAGCTGTCCGTCCGCCTGCCAGACGCGAAGCGCTGCAGGACTGCCATCGATGCGCGTCGTCGTCAGATATCGAGCCTCACCACCATACTGTTTGTCGTCCTCGTAATCGCGGCCGTCCTCACGCCACCAGAGATAGGACTGGCCACTCTCCAGCGTGGACTGGAGGTCGAACCCACCCGCAAGCGCGCCGATGTCGATGACGCCGGACTCCATTATCGCAAGACAAGAGTCGGACGGCCTTCAGACCTTCTGAATCGCTCTACCGGGCTAACCTTCATATTGGTTGCCAGTCAAACAACGTATATGAACTGCAGAGTTGTCGTCGAGGCCGCGGTCCCAGTGTACGACGTAGGCTCTCCCGACGAAGCGGTTCGCATCGCGATCTCGAAGACGGGGGAGATGTTGAATCCGGACCTCAACTACGTCGAGATCAACATGGGCGAGCGGTCCTGTCCACACTGTGGCGAGGAGTTGGAACCCGCGTTCATCGCTGCCGACGAGAGCCTGGTCGCGCTCGAACTCGAGATGACGGTGTTCAACGTCGAACGCGACGAACACGCCGCCCGTATCGCCCGGAAAGAAATCGGGCAGCGACTGGAGAACATTCCACTCGATGTCCTCGAGATCGAGGAGCTCGACGAAGAAGGCGAAGAGGAGAGCGGCGAGACGGACGACGACGCGGAGTCAGAGTCACTCGACGAAGAAGCGACAGAGTCACCGTCGGAAGAGGGCGACGACGTGCTCCCGGAGTTCGAGGAACTCATCGACGAGTAACGACATTCTGATTTTCGACTGTTCAGCGCGGATAGCGATAGCTCTGGGCGGTGGGTAGTGTGCGGCTCCTGCTGGAGCCTGAGAAACAGTGCGTTCAGTCGGCAGTCGCAGAGACCCGCTCGGTCTCTTCACTGGTCATCTCAGATGTAATACCGTCCGCGATGGCGAAGACAGCAGCTTTGTGGTCCGTCTTCGATTTATGGATGGATGTTGGCTGGACGCCCAGTTTGGCGTACTCGTCGTGTTCGACAGTATCGCCTGTCTCTTCTTCGTAGTGATTCTGTACCTGTGCAAGTAGCCCGTGGAGATGAATGAGCTCCTGCTTCTTCATAGTCAGCCGTACCTAACATCTGGAGGGTTATAGTAGTACTCTGAGTCGCGTTAACATACTTCCCTCTGAATAGCTTTCTTAGCCGCTGTACTCCCGATGCACTGTGAGGGGGAGAAACAGACCGAAAGTACATAGTATGAACCCGAAGCTTCATATACACCTGTTCTACAATTTGTGTTAACAAATGTTAAGATATATAAAATTATACTTTCCATGTCTTGTTGCTTAGCTTCTCTTACTCAGGGATGCCTACTGGGTTCGTTTCGCTCAGCAGTTGATAGCTCCCAGGTCGAATGGCAGAGAGAATCCATGTCCAGAACGCATTTTCCATCTCGAAGAGGCACACACCAGATGTCGGCCGAAAACCGGAGTCAAGCAGAGAATCCACACTGGGATGAACACGCTGACGACGGGGTCACGACGGCCCGAGTAGCTACTCTCGAATCCGAATGATTCCCGACCGGATGACCCGCTGATTCGGGATGATATACTCTTCGCCGTCTGTCTCGATGTGGGTGACAAACATATCGACCTCCTGGACGATGCCGCGCTTGTCGTCTATTTCGACTTTATCACCGATAGCGTACGGTTCAACGAGCAGGAGGTAGATACCCGCTGCGCTCGCCGCAAGCAAGTCCTTGAAGGCGAGGCCGGAGAGAAAGACCAGTCCGAAGGAGTACGCCGCGAGGAGGACGAGCAACGCTTCTGTAGCGACCCCAACCTGCGAGAGAGCGAGCAGGAATGCGATGTAGAAGATACTGTACTTGACGATTTCTGGGATAATCTCTGCCTCGGGAAGCTTGATACTCCGGAGGTGGTCACTGACGACGAGTTTTGCTTTGTCGCCTGCAACCAGTCCGATAATGAGCGCCAGAATAGCGATGAAGATGCGGGGCAAATAGCCCGTAATCTGTGCCCAGAACAACTGCACATCGGTCAGCTGGGCAATGTTCAGTGCGAGGATGATTGATACAAGGTAGACAAAGAGCGCCGCCAACTGAGCGAGAATACTGATTGTCGAGGTGCCGAAATTCTGTGCAGTCCGTTCGAACGGCGTCCCTTCAACCAGGTCGTCGGCGCCTATCTGGCGCATCACAGTGTGAGTCCAACGCCAGACCCAGTAGGCAAGCAAAATTCCGAGGATCAGTATCGCAACGGAGATAGTAAAGGCTGTCTCCTCTGAGAAAATTCGTCGTATGTACCGCGCCCATTCGACCTGCATCTAGTACTCCTCCGGGTCGACTTCGAGAACGAGTTCACCTGCCTTGAATGCCCGTACCATTCCGTCGCTCTCCGAAAGGACGATCGCCGTGGCGTTCGTGTCTCTGGTTACTGCCCCAGCTGCCATATGCCGTGCACCTAGCCCTTTCGGGATGTCGACTCCTTCGGCGGATGGTTCGAGGTAGCGGTACGCTGAGACGATTTTCCCCGAATCGGAGATAACGAAAGCCCCGTCGAGTCGCGAGAACTCCTTGAGCATCACGTTCACGATGGGGTCACCCACGTGGACGTGGGACTTCTCGAATGGGTTGTAGCTCAACGGCCGGGACTTGTTCATCACTTTCCCCGCATCCCCGACGACGAAGAGTGCGCCCACCGGCTTTCCTTTCTGCCCTTTCTTCCCGAGTTCGATGGCCACCTCAAACACGTCTCGGATGACTGAGGATTCTGCTCGGGAGTTCACAAACAGGTCGTACACGCCGGCTCGCGTAAACTCGCCCGCTTGCACCCGCACGACAGTGTCGACGTCATCGTTGAACAATTTCGTGGCGCAAGCCACCGTGTCCTCGTCGTCGACGAGCTCCTGTTCAACCGCTCCTTCCAGTCCAAACCGGATGCGTCCTGTGACATCCGTAAACTCCAGTGGTAATTCGACGAAGTTGTCCGCATCCACCGTGTTCTCCGGCGCGACGACAATTGGGGTAATCTCGGCGTCAGCGAACGGCTCGAAAGTCGCCGCGCTCGGTGAGAATAGTAACACCGCATCCACATCGGCAACGATGTCGTCTAACAGATCGTCCAGCGCGGTCATTGTCCTATCAACTCATCCGACAGGAAAAAGTCTTGCGACCTGTCTGACACCCGTCTCGCACCTGGCATACCCGAGTATCATACTTTGCTGGCGCAGTATATTGGGGTTCAACACGATCCTGGTTCGGATGAATATAAAAGTTGAAGTATACTTACTATTGTGGCCGTTCCGTCGTTTCTGTCAGTCGGTCGTAGACGGTCACGATGCGCTCACGAACGGTGGCCATCGAGAGGGAAGCTCGGTCAGCCAACGCAAGCGCGCCTCCTAAGCCGACGCCCTCCTTTGCCTCACCGGCGGCGTACGCAGCCATCGCCGGGTGGTCACTTCCGTCGAATCCGGGGTCTGTCACCGTTAGATCGACGTTCAGATCCGCTGCCAGCCCGTCGATAGCTGCCGTCTGGTCATCGGCGACGAAGGATGTCGTCGCAAGTGAGAGTGCCCCCTCGACACCGGCGTGGCGGAGCAACGCGATTACTGCGAACATCTGCGTTCCACCGGCAAACGTCACTGCAGTATCCGTCTCGGTTGCACCGCGGGCTATCCCAGCGGTGACAGCAAGCACCGGGTCCCCCATTCGACGAAGCGCTCGTTTTGGGTCGGTTGCCGCCCCACCGTCGTCGAGTGAACTCGCTGCTAGCCCTTCTGTGACGACTGACTCCTTTTGTCCGAGTGGGTTCTCTGGTAACGACGAGGAGACCGACGCTCGTTCACCGAGCGCTCGTAACACACCTAGTGCTGTCGTCGTCCCACCCGGAACCGTCTCTGCCAAGAACAATTCGTCGTCGGGAATCGCTCGTCCGAACTGTCGCGCTGCTTCGTACGCACCTGGGGCCGTCGGTACCGGATCCGATTCGCGAATGTCGCCGCCAGGTCTTGCTCCGACCGTGACGGTTGGCGCACCGGTCGGCTCTGCTAACCCACCATCGACGACCGTCAGGTCGAAGCCCAGTTCTTCCCGGACGGCACGCGTCATTACTGCCGGAGTTGGACAACCGGACGGACTTACCGGTACGACCGGCGCGCGGACTGGTTCGCCGTACGCGACGATTTCCGCGTCCGCGCTTGGTGTGTGAACCATCACATCCGGGTCTGCCCCTGCCGCACTGATTCCGTCGATTGTTGCCGTCTCAGTCGTTCCGGCAACGAGTACGAACCGGGTCACAGGTAACCCACCTGATTCCAGTCCGACATAGAAAGTACGTTCATTTCATTACGAATGATGGAGAGACCTATTTAAACAGTCGTTCTTCGGCCTGCAACTGTTCCCCTTCAACCATCCACAAAGACAGCAGTAGCATCGTGGTACTGATTCACTGGACCGGGCTCTGTAATCGCGTGTTCGACCCAGGCTTCGTTATTTCCGGAGTGATTTTCGACGATGCGCCGAAAGTCATGGAGAGAGACAGGCCCATCACGCTGGTTCATCGCGTAAAAGACATCGAATAGCGTGTGGTCGCCACCGCTGCCTATCCGGACCGCCGCGTCGATAGCATAGAGGAGTCGTACGCCTCTGGTGTAGTCGACAGGATTGCTCGCCCACGTTGACGGAGCCGACAATCTGGCTTCGTGGTAGTCTGGGACCGCGTCGAGTCGCGCCCGGACATCACTATCCTCGACCTCTTCGTACTGTTCTTGCAAAGCCCGGTAGGTGAGATACTCTGCGCTGGCCTCTCGAAACCACTTCATCTCACTGTCAAGGGTGAACGATTGTCGGGTGTGGACGGTTTCGTGGAGCCAGACACTTCCCACGTTGCCGTCCCAAAACGCTTCGATTGTCACATAGCTGGTCCCGTCCCCGTAGGTCAGTCCTTTGTACGGCAACGCGTCTGGTGCTGCGACCACTGTGACCGCCTGTCTCTCGGGGTTGAGCGCGTACGGTGAGAGAAACTCCGAGATAAAGTACGACTTCCGTGCTGGGTCGACACCTCGGCCCGCCGGGACGACGACGGTGACCGTCGCTGTCCCGACCTGTCTCGTCGAACTGGTCACGTTCCCGACCAATACCCGCTCGCCGACTGGAACGATACTCTCGGTTCGATTATCGCCTCTGCGTTCGAGTGCTGGTGGCAACGCTGATTTATCGACGAACGCCCAGCTATTGGCCGAATCAGTCAATTCGGGAGCAACGCCGTCAACCACGAACTCCTCGGTCTCTCTTCCAGTAGTGTATGTAATCGTGACAGTTGTGTTTCCCGAGACATCGACGACAGACGGGTGCGTATTTTCCGCTTCGTCGCCACTTCCCAAGACAGCAACATCGAGACCACCACCAAAGATGACTGCCCCGCTGACTCCGACCGTGACCAGAACAAGCACCAGACCCGCGAGTACGGTGGTGGTGCTTACCGTGGTCTGGCTGGCCGCTGTTACCTCGTCGGCAGCCATATCTCAGTTTCTACTATCAGAAGTGCAGACTTGGCTAAAAGCGTATCGACGTTTCAAAACCCTTGATTTCGACTGTCCACTGTTCGTCCTCACTGTCGTCTGGACAGAATATGTTCGGGACCGGATTTGAACTCGGTGCGAGACTCACTCCGCACGTCTCGCGTAGTTCAAAATCGGTCCTGCCCCACATTCCAAACCGCTCGCTACGCTCACGATTTGTTGTTCAGTGCGCGGGACCGGATTTGAACCG
>JAZKTK010000126.1:0-7152 GCA_036625595.1 Haloarculaceae archaeon
GCTCTGGTGCGGCCGCTCCGCCGCTTATCGTCACATCCTGGTGGTCCGCTTCGTCCGAGTCCTCGTCGTCTGGTGTCTCGTCGTCTCCCTCCCCGTCGTCCGAGTCCTCTGCATCTGCACTCTCGTCGTCTCCCTCCCCGTCGTCCGAGTCCTCTGCATCTGCACTCTCGTCGTCCGAGTCCTCTGCACTCTCGCCGCCGACATCAGTGAGAAAATTCTCACCCGGGAGACTCTCGGACTCGTCTTCGGTGTCGGCTGCGTCCGCCGAGTCGTCCGTCTCTGTTTCCGAATCCAGCTCTGCCTCTCCCTCCGGCTCTGTTTCCGTCTCCGACTCCGACGCCGATTCGTCGGGGGCGGTCTCGTCTGTTTCGTCGGGACCACCCTGGTCGTGACGCTCCTCGTCGTCACGTTCGTCGTCGGGGTCCCCCTCGCTCATTGGCCGGCGGTTAGCTGGCGGCTCTTGTAAGCCTTCTCTCTTTGCCGGCGGTTCGTGGGAGGACTGAACGAATAGATTGATAATCGCCAGTCAGCAAAGTTCGCCAGAGATGGCTAGCGCGCTCGACGAGGATGCAGCACGGACTGTCGCCAGCGGGCGTGAAACCGTCGGTGCCATGCTTTCCTCGGCTCAAAGTGACCTCAAGAAGGTCTTTCTGGTCTTCCTCGTCGGGATGCTCGCTGCCTTTTTCGCACTCCGCTATTACGTCTGGGACGCGCTCAAGCAGGACATCCTCTACTCGCAGATGACGCCCGCGATTCGTGATTCGACCCAGGTCGTCGCCGTCACGCCGTTCGACGTCATCCTCCTGCAGGTGAAAGTCGGGATGATAACCGGCGTCCTGTTTGCGATTCCGGCGCTCGTGTGGGTCAGCCGGAGCGCGCTCAAAGACCGCGGCATCTGGCCGTCGGACGCGATTCCGCGCTGGAAACTGGGGCTTGTCGGCATCTTTACTGTCCTGTTGTTCGTCGGCGGTGTCAGCTACGCCTACGAGCTGTTTTTCCCCATCATGTTCGATTTCCTGGCGTCGAATGCCGTCAACGCCGGCTTCTCGCCGACGTACTCCATCGTTATGTGGACGGAGTTCGTCTTCTTCCTTACACTCTCCTTTGGACTGGCCGCCCAACTCCCGCTCGCGATGAGCGGCCTTTCGCTGACTGGTGTCATCCCCTACGAGACGTTCCGCGACAAGTGGCGCTACGCGGTGCTGGGCATCTTCGGTTTCGGTGCGATATTTTCGCCGCCGGACCCCTTCACGCAGATTATGTGGGCGATACCGCTCGTTGCGCTGTACGTCTTCAGTCTCGGCGTGACCAAACTCGCCATCCTCTCGAAGCGGGCGGGTGCCGAGGTCCCGATCCGGATGGTCGTCCGCAAGCGCTGGAACATCCTTGCCGGCGTCGCACTGCTCGCGGGGGCCGGCGTCTACGGCTTCCTCACCCGCGGCGGTCTGGCGGCGATCAACGACGGGCTGGCTGCTGTCGGCTCCCGATACGCGTTCCCGACGGCCGGCGAACTCGGCCAGCTCGGACTCGACCCGACACAGACTGCCGCGCTCTACGCTGGCATCGTCGCACTGGTCGTCACCCTCGTCGCGCTCTTCTATCTGCGCATCCGCGAACTGGAGGCGGTCGCGGCTGGACAGCAGATGACCTCCGGGGCGACACCGGCCACGACCGACCAGAGTGAGGTCACTGCGCCCAAACGCTCGGCGAGTGCAGGGCAGCCCGCCGAAATCGATATCGGGGCGCTGAGCGCCAACGCGGTCCATGCGGCCCCCCGCGAGGCCTTCGCGGCGCTCTCCGAAGAGGAAGCACTCGACCTCGCACGGGACGCTATCGCCGAGGAAGACGGCGACAAAGCCGAAGCCATCCTCGACCGATTCGAGGAAATCAACGAACCCGACGAAGACGAGGCGGAAGAAGAAGACGACGACGCCAACCCTGTCACCTCGACGGCGGCTGGCATGGCCAACGCCTTCACTGACGACGAGACGACCGAAGACGATATCGGCGGGTACTACTACGACATCGCCTTCATTCTGGACTCGCTCACCTCGAAAGTCATCTGGATTGTCGGCACGTTCATGGCCGTCCTCGCGGCAACGTTCCTCTTTCTCTACCAGGGCGGTATCGGGACTATCCGGGACTCGTTCCTGCGGAGTATGCCCGAAGCGCTCGCCGACCAGGTCAACATCGTCACGCTCCACCCGGTCGAGGCGCTCATCTTCGAAATCAAGTTCTCGACACTGCTGGCTGCGCTCTCGGTGTTGCCCATTGTCCTGTACTTCGCGTGGCCGGCCATCCAGGAGCGGGGCTTCTCGACCGGCGGGAACCGCAACATCCTGCTGGTGTGGGGTGGCTCGCTGGTCGTCGCGCTCGTCGGCGGGACGCTGCTTGGCTTTTTCTACATCGCGCCGGGTATGATCGGCTGGCTGGCCGGCGACGCGCTGACCTCGAATATGGTCATCGCCTACCGAATCAACAACTTCGGCTGGCTGGTCATCTTCACCACCGTCGGCATCGGCGTCCTCGCGATGATTCCAGTGACGATGTGGCTGTTCGTCCGCGGGAACATCGTCAGCTACCGGACGCTCCGGACCCGCTGGCGGGTGTTCGTCATCGGCGTCTTCGCCATCGCCGGCTTTGCTACCCCGAAAGGCGTGTTCACGATGTTTATCGTCGCGATTCCGGCCGCAATGGCATACGGTATCGGGCTGGCACCGCTGGCCGTCCTCGACCGTCTCCGTAACTGATTGCCGACTCGCTTTTTCCGTCTGGCACCCCAAGAGCGTGTGATGACAGACATCGGATTCGTCGGTGCAGGTGCAGCGACCGCCGCGGCCTCGTTCGTCCTCGACGAGGTGTTGCCCGGCGCGGACATCACGGTACTGGAGAAGTCTCGCGGCGTCTGCGGGCGTGCGGCCACGCGACGCCGAGACGGCAGCCGATATGACTACGGTGCGAACTACGTCAAGTCCGACGACGAGCGCGTCGTGGACCTGCTGACCGAGCAACTCGACACCGAGGGACTGGTCGACGTAACCGAGCCCATCTACACCTTCGATTCGAGTGGCACGGTCTCGGAGGGTCGTGACGCAGACGAACACAAGTGGAGTTACGAGCGAGGGCTGACCCAGATTGCCAAACGACTCTTCGCCCGAACCGACGCGACGGTCGAACGCGAGACGCGCATCGAGACGCTCACCAGAGCAGACGACGCCTGGACCGTGACCGATACCGACGGCCAGCAGTGGGGTCCCTTCGATATTCTCGTCCTCAACCCGCCCGCCCCACAGACCGCAGAGCTACTCGCCGCTGCCGAGTGGAACGACCCGCTCCGAACGGACCTCGTCGACGCCGTTGGTGGTGTCGACTATCGCACTATCTACACTGCTGTGCGTCACTACCCGTTCGAACTCGACGTGCCCTACTACGCGCTGGTCAACACCGACAAGGAACACGACGTGGGCTGGATATCTCGCGAGGAATGCAAAGGCGGACACGTCCCCGACGGCGAGTCGCTTCTGATTGTCCAGGCCAACCACGAGTGGTCGGTCGCTCACTACGACGATTCGCCCGCGGACAACGTCGGCACCCTCGCCAGGATGGCGGCGGATATCGTCGGCGACGACCGACTCACAGCGCCCGACTGGACCGACCACCAGGGCTGGCGCTACGCACAGCCGGAGACCGGCGCACCGACCGGTCCCCTCCAGTCTGCCGAAAGCGAGGACCTCTACTTCCTGGGTGACTGGGTGGCTGGCGAGGCACGCCTGCACGCTGCCCTCCGGAACGGGCTAGACACCGGCGAGCGAATCGTACACGCTCACTGACGTCGAGAGTGCAGGGAACGCGCGAACCGAGTTATTAAAGGGTATTCTCGCAGTGTTATTCAGGTATGCCCAAGATTAGTGTAGAGGTGCCAGAAGAACTGCTGACCGACCTGGACGGTCACGTCGGTGAGGACGGCAAGTTCGTCAACCGAAGCGAGGCCATCCGGGCGTCCATCCGGAAGACACTCGACATGCTCGACGACATCGACGCCCGACAGGGCCGACTCGACGATGAGCAGTAGCGACCCACTCGGGGGACTCCAGATTGCACTGGTTGCCCTCTTTATCACTGCTCTCGTCACGGCGCAGGTGACTGCCTCGAAGGTACTCGCCTTCGGGCTTCCGTTCTCGTTGCCGCTGACTGGCGATGCTATCATCCTGCCGGGTGCAGCCGTCGCGTACGCGCTGACCTTCTTCGCGACGGACTGTTACGCCGAACTGTACGGTCGCCGTCCGGCGCAAGTACTGGTCAACGTCGGCTTCGCCGCTAACTTCGTCTTTCTCGGGCTGGCGTGGCTCGCCATCGGCCTGCCAATCGCCGCCAACTCCCCGGTGCCACAGGATCAGTTCAGCAGCGTCATCGGCGCGAGTACCGGCATCGTCGCCGGCAGCCTCGTCGCCTATCTGGTCAGCCAGAACTGGGACGTCATCGTCTTCCACCGCCTCCGCGAGTACACCGACGGCGACGCCCTCTGGCTCCGAAACATCGTCTCGACGGCGTCGAGCCAGCTCATCGACACTGTCATCTTCATCTCGATTGCCTTCGTCATCTTCCAGGGGATGCCCCTGAACGTCGCCATCGGGCTGATGGTCGGACAGTACATCTTCAAACTGGCTATCGCACTGCTCGATACGCCCTTCGTCTACGCCGTCGTCCGATTCGCGAGAGGGAAGAGACAGCCTGCGGCCGTCACTGCCGACTAGTTCTTTTCGACCGGTTTCGCGAACCCGTACCGCGGTTTCACGTCGGTCACTTCGACAGTTAGCTCGTCGCCCGTCTCCCCTTGCCTGACGAAGAGCGTGAAGTCCTCGACTTTGGCGACGCCGTCGCCCTCTTCGCCCACGTCGACGATTTCCACGTCGACGGTGTCGCCGACGCGGACGGGCGCGGTCAGGAAGTGCTTCGCGACGAGATAGAGCTCCGAGGAGGAGTCCCGAGAGGCGTCCGGGCGGACCTGCCGGACGTACTCGAACTCCTCTTCGATGTCTGCCTGCAAATCGTCGAGGTCCCGGCCGTCGAAGACCTTCACCGCGAGGTCGCCACCCGTATCGAGGAGGTCTGTCGCCACCTCGAAGGCCTGGCGGGCGAGGTGGACCGAGCGGGCGTGGTCGAGGTCGTAATCACCGCTCATGTTGGGGGCCATATCCGAGATGACGGCGTTGACCGGTCGCTCTTCGATGCTCTGGCCTGTGGTTTCGGCCACGGTCTCGCGAATGTCGTCTTTCGTCGACTCTTCGGTGATGTCGCCACGGACGAAGGCGACGGTGGCGTCGGGGTCCTCGAGTTCTTGGATTCGCTGCCGGTCGACGCCGATAACGGTCCCGTCTTCGCCGACGCGCTCGGCGGCGACCTGGAGCCAGCCACCGGGTGCCGCTCCGAGGTCGACGACAGTCCGTCCTTCCCCGAGTATCCCGGTTGTCTCATCCAGTTGTTTGAGCTTGTAGGCCGAGCGGGCGCGATACCCCTCCTGTTTGGCCTTGTTGTAGTATTTGTCTTTCCCGCTCATACGTCCCTCACCAGATTCCGTGACATGTTCCGCGTGGAAACTGCCGGCGAATTCGCATTCATACGGGAAGAGACGCCGTCGAGGCGGAAAGAGACATCGGATGGCGTCGGCGCCGCTCGCAGCAATGGACGATTGGAACTGGCGGCTGTTGCGGTAGTACGACCTCACATCTCACGTCTCGATGAATCTGAACCCTCCGTTACATCTATACCGTATCGTAACGTATGTGATCGTAACGATGAAGACGGTCACAACGCGCATCCCGGAAGACGACGAGGAGGCGCTCGCCGAACTGGAGGTGGAGATGAGCGCAGACAGGTCGGAAGTGCTCCGTCGTCTTATCCGACAGGGGCTGGACGACTGGCGCACGGAGCGGGCACTCGATCGGCTCCGAGACCACTCCATCACGCTCCGGACAGCGGCCGAACTGGCGGACGTCTCGTACGTCGAGATGCTGACCCTCGCAGCCGAGGAGGGCATCGACGTCGGGTACACGACCGACGACCTCGAGCGCGACCTTGACCGCATCTAATGGTCGTCGTAGACTCTTCCGCCCTGATTCCGCTCGCGTGGGTCGGTCGACTCGACCTGATCTCGACCGCCTTCGAGGACATTCGGACGACCGAGGAGGTTCGAGAAGAAGTCCTCACCGAGGGAAAGCGCGGTACCGCGGCGCTCGACGAGTTTCTGGAGGGCGTCGCTGTTCACAACACGCCGGCGGCAGCCGACGAGGTGGCGTCGATGGAGGGGATCACGGTGGCCGACGCGTCGGTGATTCTACTGGCTGAGGACGACGAGGAGGTCCTCCTCGCCAACGACAAGGGGCTGATCGAAGTCGCCCGGAGCCACGGCGTCGAGTGCTGGTGGGTGACGACGCTGTTGCTCAGCTGTACCAAAGAAGGCGATCTGACGGCCGACGAGGCGACCAATCTCCTGTACGATCTCGTGGACGAAGGGGTGAATCTCCACCCGAAAGTCTACGCGCAAGTGCAGAAGAAGCTCCGCGAACTTGGGGACTGAATCAGCGTGCCTTGCTGACTGGGGAGGCGGGTTCAGTTAGTAGGCACAACAGACCGGGAGGAATAGTTGTAGTACTTATCTTTCCCGTACATGATTCACTCGTCGCATTTCGTGAGACGGTCCCGACCGGCAGTCGCGGTCGGAGCGTGGGTGGTGCATGCGTATTCGGAGGGGGTCGACGCTGATAGGCGTGACGCACCAGCCTGATTACGCCGAGTGCTCGGGTTCGATACGCGACAGCCGCATCGCGTTGCCGGTCACGCCGAGGCTCATCCCCATGTCGCCGACGACGACCGCCATCGCGACGCTGACGAGCCCCAGGGGCACGCCGAGCGCGAGCGTGGCTTTCACCCCGAGACTCGCCCAGATGTTCTGCCGGATGACGCCGTTGGCCGCGTGCGACAGCTCGTAGAGGTACGGCAGCTTCCCGACGTCGTCACCCATCAGGGCGATGTCGGCGGTTTCGAGGGCGGTATCGGTGCCGGCCGCACCCATGGCGACGCCGACCTCGGCGGCCGCCAGCGCGGGCGCGTCGTTGACCCCGTCGCCGACCATCGCCACCTCGCCGTACTCGG
>JAZKTK010000127.1:0-7049 GCA_036625595.1 Haloarculaceae archaeon
GCTCGCGGGCCCGCATCTCGGTGACGACCTCGCGAGTCCGCTGCGCCCGCCCGTCCTGGGTGCCCAGTTCCGCCTGGGCGCTGATATGCTCCAGCTCGGCTTCCCGGGCGCGAATCTTTTCTTCCTGCGCGAGGGGCAGGTGTGAGAAGTCCTGGACGATGCCGTCTGGGTGGTTGGAATCCACCTTCGCCTGCTTCTCCTGTTGGACCGTCGCCCGGAACTCCGGCCGGTCGTCGACGACTTCGAAGCCCTCCTCGTCGACGCCGGCGTCTTCGGTTCGTTCGAATGCCTGTTCATCGACCGTAACGACCTTGCGACTCGAGTTGTTACTAGACATTGGTACTCACCGTACCACTGAAGGCGCTCACCACAGCGCCCGACACCGCGATGCCCTTACATCGCGGATTCTACGGAGACCGACCGACGAGAGACGTCTGCGCGCGCCGCGCGCGCCTTCGCCGAGCGCCCTTTGGGCGCGAGCGGCGCGCGCTGTCACGGTCGGACCCAACCAGCACCGCGCGCCGACCCGCCCGGAGCGAGCGGCCAGCACACAAGCCGGTTTCGCGTCCGTCGACCGAGCGTCAGCGAGGGAGACGCAACCGAAAGCGAGCTTGGTGCTGGCGTCGAGGGCACATTCATTTTAGCCCGGAACGGCGAGCGGTGCGTGGCCGACCGCAGGGAGGCCACGGGCTAGCGAGCGGGGAGCAGTGCGACCCGCGAGCAGCGAGCCGCATGCCCGGAATGGTCGGTCGCGAGCGAAGCGAGGCGCGACCGCAGGGAGCGCCTCGACGCGAACGGCGACCGCAGGGAGCCGTGAGCAAGCGGAGGGCGGCAGCGGCGAGCGGGGCGGGCCGTTACAAATACAGCAACGCTCAATCCGATGACTCGTAACTCGGCTTGAAACAGCGGCGGACTCCTACTCAGCAGTAGCCCACTCGACTAAATGAACGCCAAGTTACAATACGTCGCCATGAGCGTAGGGGCTTTTCTTATCCGAATCTGTCGGCGGGGAAAAGTTGATTTGACAAAAGTTTCAACGAAATCTCTACTATGAGCGAACCAGACCTAACAGCACTGACCGAGAAACAGAAAGCGGTGTTGAAGGTATTGGCCGATGCGGACGGTGAGACCCTCCGTGGCGTTGAGGTTCGTCGCCGAGCGAAGGAGGACTACGGTGTAACAATACCATCACATTACGCGATGAATGGGGTGAGGCGAAGTAACTCGAATTTCCCGAATTATATGGAAGACGCGAGCTACTTCAAATCGACCGAAGGGGACGCAGACGGCAGCTATTCGACCCATCGTCTGAAGCCGCGATACATCGATACAGTCCGCGAGCAATTACAGTAACGCAAGCCCCTCGAAGACCGCGCTGCGAAACACACGTTCGACGACCGATGAAGGGACATCGGTCTCTTGACGAGTTCGGCAATCGACACGCCTGATTCTGACCACGGTCACCGAACTCCCCCTGACATAATCACAACAATCCTATAATAAGAGGGTACCGTAAGAATGGGGGGAGAGAAATTTACCTCCTGACATTTGGCAGTAGAGTGTTTGTTTCTCTTATTTGAGTCCAGAACTAACCTTTTTATTGTGCCCTCGTCCTCTGTATGTTGCACAGCACCGCCTATCAACTCCGAGATAGATGCAACTGTTTCACTATTTTCGGTAAGAGGCCACGGGTGAATGACGAATACCCAGACGCCCACCTACGGAGGCGTCACCAGTGATATCACGGACACGGCAGATAGAGAGTGAGTTATGCAGGTCGTCCTTGGTCATCCTGAGTCCTCATCCTGCATACGTTCCAGCGTGAGTACGAGGCCGTCGTGGTCGAATCCGTTGTCCCGCAGTGCGGCGAGGGCTTCGTCTGGGAGTGCGGCGAGGGAACTCGTCAAGTCGTAGGCTATCCCGGATTCAGTCACGCCTTGGAGCCGCCAGTCGCCAGCTACTGTCTGATCGTCCTCCTCGTCATCATGGACGGCCTGATAAACCGCGTACTGATACTTCGAGAGGTACGCCTTTGCTTCCGAAAGGTCGTCCGACAAGGCCTTAATTTCGTAGCGTACCGGCTGTAGCTGTTCGTCTGTTAATTCGAGCCCGATGAGGTCAAATCCGGCACCATCCCAGACGTTCGAGATGTGAAGCGCGTCTCCTAGTGCTTCATGGTCGGCAGTTTCCCTGAACTCCTCGAAATGCTTCTGGACATGCCTCTCCGTGACGCCGCCATCGTAGAACGGCCAACAGAGCACATCAACTGCATCCTCTATGTCAGTCACTTCTGTTTCTTGGATGGTTAAGACATGGTCGGACTCCTGTATTGTATCGAGAACAGCTCTTGTCCGGTCCACTATCTCCGTGCGAGCCACGTCCTCAGCGTCTTGGCCATACGCCATCTGGGCACGCTTCTTTTCGGTGTCGTCTTCTAGGTTGAAAACGCCGCCACCTTTCTTATTCGGTGTCGCTGGCTTTGGGGACGACTCGGTGATATCCGTGTCAGTGATGTCTTTGATTTCCTGTATTGGTTTGAAAGTTGCTCCGTGGTCTTCGAACTCCGCTTTGAGCGATTCCGGATTTGGTATCTCAGACTCCTCTATATCGAGTTCCAATGTGTCAAGCCAGTTGAGAACAGCCACCTCGGGCTGGAACGCAACCTTCTCACACTCGTTGTCAAGAACGTGGGTGATGAGATCGTCCGTGAGTGTCTCGGTGTCGTAGTCGCCCAGCCCACCCTTATGAACGATTTTGAGAAGATATGGAATGAGCTGGTCTTCGTGGTTATCGAACCAGGATTGCCATTCGCTTGTGTGCCGCTCGTAGCACCGGAACCGGGGCCGGTACCACTCCCAATCCCGCGTATCCGGAAGGTCAACCGTGTCAAGCACGCTGTTGATGTCGCTTTCGATGAGTTCAGGCCGACCGTCGGGCAACTCGATGTCGCGGGGTGTGAGTCGCCGCAGGTGATTCACAGCGTCGGTATTGAGTTTAATATCTTCGTCGTTGAGCGCGGCTACGGTCGCATCTCGGAGGAGTTTCCGTTCTTTGTCGGTAAGCTGGTCGAAAACACGCTTGTAGGTGTCGACAAGCGGCGTAGCGCCCTTGTGGTCGACGAACTCCTCCAGTGACATACCGTCGCTGGTTGCGATTTGAAGAGCCCTTGCAAACAAATCGCCGACCTCCCGCCCTTGGTCTTTCAGAAGCAGTTCAGCGAGCGGTTCGCCAAACGTATCGAGCGACGGATATCGCGTCCCGTCTTCGCTGTCGAAGATGATAGTTCGGGGGTCGTTACCGGTTATAAGCGCCCGTCCGTGCTCATTCTCAAACTCCTGCTCGGTGCGAGTCCCGCTGTCAAACCTCGCTGTGACCTCACGCCAGACGTTGTCGGCATGCCGAAACCGGTCGGGCCCCCAGCGATCGGCCATCGTCTCTAGGTCGATGTCGAACGGCCGGGTTGCGTCGGCCAGCGCGAGCAGCTGGGGAGCGACCGATGCAAGCTGGTCTGCGACCGCTTCGGCCGTGTCGTCGTGGACACCACTTTGTGGGTCGCTGTGAACCGCCCGGTCGACGCGAACGGCCCGGTCGGCTAACGGTGGGTAGTTCTCCAGGGTTTGTGGTGCAACCGTCCCAGCCACTAACGGTACCGTAGGGAAATATCGGCGCATCATTTCTTGCTGGGCGGGCGTGCCGGCGACCCAGCCCGGTTCGTCGAGGGAGCTCCATCTTAGATGGCGCTCCGACAGGGCGACGGCACCCTCGTCGGGGTCGGCACCCCTGCGCGTGAGCAACCAGAGGTCGGCCGTTCCACGGTTTGTTGAGTCGCCTTCAACGACAGCGTTGAGAATACGGTCAAACAGGTTTACGAGCGTCTGTTGGCGTCGGGGATCGGCGATACTGCTCGGGTCGAGGTCCCGGAGCGTCTCTAGCAGCCGGAACGCTGGCGCAGCGCTGTTCGCCTGCAGGATGTCTTCGTCTAACCCAGCGATTGCTCCGAACTGGCGCAGCATCGCTGCCGCGTCAGCTGTGGTCTTAAGGCTCCAGAGTAGCTTCGGATACTGGGTCTGTTTGGGGACGTGCAGCGTGACGTCTTCCGGCGGAACGGCAGTCGGTGGGTGACGGTCTGGCTCCGGCGGAACGACACCCATTGTGTCGTCTCCATCCGCGACCGGAACCCAAGGCCGGTCACCGAGCGTGTTGCGAACGCTGGTTCTTGTGGTGACCTCCTCGTTCTCGAGAGCCTCCCGTTCGATGGCGACCAGTTGTTTGAGCCAGTCATCCCACGCCGCCTGCAGGGATTGCTGCCACGCGTGCGGGTCACTCGCCGGCTCGTTGGCTGGGGGGAGCTCGCCGAGTGTCGCATCTGGGAGGCCGCTACCGGCCGCTGCTAAGGTGGGCGGCCACTCACAGGGCTCGACCCGTCCGTCTGGTCCGCCCTCGACTAGTGTGAGTTGGACGCCATCCTCTGGAGGTGTTGGTGCGACACCGAGGAACGCCAAGAACGAATCTACATTGATCTCATCGCCGAACGTTCCGAGTCGCTCGACATCGACTCGGTCACGCGTGAGCTGCCGTGCGGGCTCCCACTGCCCATCAGTTGTGGGTAGGAACAGCGTGGCGAGCGCCCGGCCTGCCTGTCGGGCATTGGGGCTGAACTCGTTTCGCACCCGCCAGCCAGTGTCGTAGCTTTCAGTAGTTGCCGGGGGGTCCTGACTGCCTCCCGTCTCGAGTCGGTACAGCTGCGCAGCAAACCGAATCAGTTCACGTTGCCAGTCGCCCGCATCCGCATCGGTGACCTCGGGTGGTACGAGTGGTTCGTACGACCAGCCGTCGAGCGAGTTTGGTAGCTGCCGCAGCTCCGAAAGCACAGCCCATCGATTGAACCGTGTCGCGCCCAAGGCGTTTGGCCTGTTCTCGTAGAGAACGCTCGGGAACTCGTAGGTTGTCACAGCGCGGTCGTCGGCCTGAAGTGCCGTTGGGAGAGTCAGCCGACCGTCGTCTGCCGTCCGCACAAACACGGTGCGGTCTTTGCGCTCGGGCTGACCGCCTTCCTCAACCGGGTCTGTTGTCGCGGGCAGCGGCACCGCCTCGACACCCTCGGGGTGCCCGCCATCTTCAACGATAGCAGCGACCGCTGCATCTTCCTCGCGGAGTGCATCACACATCGCTTCCGCGACTTCTCGCCACGTCTTCCCGCGGCTCTGGGTATACCAGAGATAATCAACCCACTCTAGAACGGATGCCCAGAAACTCCGATATGTCGCCTCCGGCCATCGGTCACGCTGGTCAAAATAGCCAGCTACGAACTCTGCCCACAATTCGTAGTTCGAAGGGTTTTTGCGATGGCGTTTTGGGTTTTCGAACAACAACTCGGCGAGATGCTTGACCGCAATCTTGCCCGCTTTCGACTGGGCGAATCCTGGATTCAAGAAGTACCATAGATCGGGCCGTTCGGAATCCGGTTTCACCCCCGCTGGGGCGTGCTCCACGGCGTCCGGGATAATGACATCCCAGTCGACCGCCTTAGTTAGTCCCGGTACCCGTTGGATCGCCTGCAGCAAATGCAGCTCGGTGGCGGCCTTGATGAGTCGCTTGTTGTACGGCCCCATAGTGTCATCGTCCAGTCGGAGATTTGTCCGGTCGATACTGAGCTGGAAATCACCCTGGAAGTCGGCGCCAAACGGTCCATCGACGAGCGTCGGTAGATATCCATAAACGGCCGGCGTCATTGTCTCCTCGTCCTCCGCAATCATCTCCTGATGCTGTGGAGGCCAGGCCACTGCGGCGCCAGGCTCGGAGATTTCGTGTTCGGCTTCATGTGCGAGCTTTCTGAGCTCGGACGAATTCCAGTGAACAATCGACCATGGATGTGGGTCACCGGTTTGTTCGGGCCATGTCGTGCGGGAGAATGATTCGGTTGGCGTTTCGAACTGCACGTTGATGTCGCGGTTTTTGGCGTCTAGTCCGGTGAAATACAGGTGGTGTTTTTTGAACTCAGTGATTGACTTGACCAGGGCGTCTTCCCGGCTGGCTGGGACAGGCACGACGACCGCCGTACTCACATCGTTATCGATATCAACGTCGGCTGGCCGTCCCTCTGTGGCTAAGGGCAGCGGGAAATGATAGCTCGGGCGCTGTTCGGACTCGTCAATCGGCGGCAACGAAACATTGTCGAGATATGTTTCGAGACCGTCTTCGACCGCAGTCTCATTACATCGACGGTCCCAGGTATCCCGGTTAAGTGGGGAGTGCATTTCCAGACCCCACCACTGGTCACGGTCAGCGTACTGGCTCCACACCCGGACGTAGGTGCCCAGCGAAAACACTGACCGGAACCCGATTCCTTTGGTACCGATGCTCTCCTCGGGAGATTTGTTCGAAGTATGTAGCGAGCAGAGCGCATTGAAATCTGGTCGCCGTGCCGTTCGTCCCGATGCATCCGGCGGCTTGTGGTAGGCATAGTTGGGGTCAACGTGAACCTGTGGCCCGTCGTTCGCAACGATGAGTTGATAATCGGCCTCCGTGCTGGCGCTCTCGACAAGACGTACCACAACTGTGTGCTCGGCTCTATCCAGCGCGTTTTGTAGCAATTCGAACACCACACGCCCGGAGTATTCCCGACGGATTGCCGTCTCACCCGACTGCTGTTGGTGGGCTACCTCTCCGTCTTTGTCGCCGAAATAGCCGTAGTGTTCACTGAAGACTGCACGTATTTCTTTTCTGGTAGTCGGAATCCTTCCACCGACGTCTGTGGACGATGTCTCAGGCATCGGTAATCAAGCGATCCGACAGTATTGGCCTCTGTGGCTTTCGACGCCCCTCTCCGAGTACAAGCGAAGATAGAATGCCAGCAGCTGGACTGATCCGATTTCCCACATCTGTCTGAGGAGACCGGTAAATCATATTGTAACATTCCTTGTCTATTGTAAATACCCGTTGGCCGTCAGTAACGTATTGCTGACTAGAAAACCCGATCCTCCTCCCGTCCTTACCCCCGACACCATTCCCTGCTCTGTTCCCGACCGTGGTGTTTCCGACTTCTCTGC
>JAZKTK010000128.1:0-6964 GCA_036625595.1 Haloarculaceae archaeon
TCGACGAGAAACCGGTCGAGGACCGCGAGACGGTGATTATCCCGGAGGAGTGAGTGGACGCAATCCTGCTTCAGACGTCGCGGTCGATATTCTTCGCCGTCTCGACGAACGCGCGAACTGACTCTACCGGTGTATCCTTGTTGACGCCGTGGCCGAGATTGAGGATGTGTCCCTCCGGTCCGGCGGCGTGGATAACTTCTCTGGTCTTCTTGCGGACGAACTCGGGGTCACCGAAGAGATACGATGGGTCGAGATTGCCCTGGACGGGCATCCCGTCGAGTTGTTCCCGGGCGTCGCCCATCTCGACGGTCCAGTCGAGCGCGACAGCGTCGGCCCCGCTGTTGGCCAGCAGGTCGAGTCGCCCGCCCATCCGCCGGACGAAGACGATGGTCGGGGCGTCCAAATCTGAGAGAATTTCGCGGTGGAGCGGCAACACGAACTCCCGGTAGTCCTCGGGCGTGAGCGCGCCGGCGTAGGTGTCGAACAACTGCACCACGTCCGCACCGTTGCCGATCTGGAATTCCAGATAGTCCTTGACCACGTCGGCGAACGAGGACAGGAGCGTGCGGAACGCCTCCGGGTATTGTGCGCGGAGTTGCCGCAGCGGCATGTTCGTCCGGGATGGGCCGCCAGCGGCGGCGTAGGAGGACAGGGTGAAGGGACCGCCGGCGAAGCCGATGATAGCGGTCTGGTCGCCGACGCGGTTGTTGAGGCGGACGAGGAGGTCGCCGACGTAATCGAGTTCACGAGTTACGTCCGAGTGCGAGCGGTCCACGTCGTCGGGGCCGGCGACCGGGTTGTCGACGACGGGGCCAACGCCGCTTTCGATGTGGTAGTCGAATCCGAGCGGTTCGAGGACCGTAAGGATGTCCGAGAACATGACGAGGCCGTCGGGCTCGTAGTACTCCCAGGGGAGGAGAGTGATTTCCTCGGCGATTTCGGGCGTCTTGATAGCCTCCAGAAAGCTGTAGTCCTCTCGAATCTCGCGGTACTCGGGGATGTGCCGTCCGGCCTGGCGCATCAGCCAGACCGGCGGGCGCTCCGTGCGTTCCCCACGGGCAGCGCGCACGAGCAGGTGGTCCATTGACTCGTCCTTGGCGGGTCGGGGGCTAAGGGTTTCGGATACACGTCGCCCGCACGGGGACTCCGCGCAATAGCAACGTTTAGGGACTGACCCGAGGCTACCAATGAGTATGAGTCAGACTGGTTCGATGGACCACGCAAAGCGTGCCAAACAGGGATTCTTGCTCGGTGTCGGCCTCTTCGCCGTGGGCGCGCTCGGTGAAATCGTCGGGCACGCACTGTACGCCGAACTCCCGGGCTGGGAGCAGACGCTGCTGTTCAACGCGGAGGTCGTCGGCATATTGCTCGCACTGCTTGCCCCGCTCGTGTTCGGTATCGTCCTCCCGCTGATCGAGTAGCTGGCTTCACAGCGTGGTCGATTCCCAGGCTGTGACGCGGCCACATTTGGACAATCATTTAACCCCTGCCGGGGTACCCCTGATTATGAGTGCACCGCGAATCTTGATCATCGGACCACCAGGTGCTGGTAAAGGAACGCAGAGTGCGAACATCGCAGAGACGTACGGCGTCGACCACATCACGACCGGCGACGCACTCCGCGGGAACAAGGACATGGACATCTCGGATATGGACACCGAGTACGACACGCCCCGTGAGTACATGGAAGCGGGCGACCTCGTCCCGGACGAAGTCGTCAACGCCATCGTCGACGAAGCGCTCTCGCAGGCTGACGGCTTTGTCCTCGATGGCTACCCTCGGAATCTCGACCAGGCCGAGGAACTCGCAGAGATGACTGACCTCGACGTTATCCTCTCGCTGGACGTGTCCCGCGAGGAGCTCATCGACCGCCTGACCGGCCGCCGGGTCTGTGACGACTGTGGCACCAACTTCCACGTCGAGTTCGACCAGCCCGAGGAGGAAGGCGTCTGTGACGAGTGTGGCGGCGACCTCATCCAGCGCGACGACGACAACCGCGAGTCAGTCGAAAACCGCCTGGACGTGTTCGAGGAGAACACCAAACCGGTCATCGACCACTACGACGGTGACGATTCGTTCGTCGCCATCGACGGTGAACAGACGCCCGACGAGGTCTGGGCGGACATTCAGGACGCCATCGACACCCGCGTGGAGTAAAAAATTGATTACCACTCGCCACCTGCTCTAGAGTAATGCCACGCACCGCACAGAAAGTAGACGACCTCGCTGCCGAAGGGGAGTCGATGATAGACGCCCTGGAGGAAGTCCTCGCTGTCGCCGAGGAGCAAGGGACCGTCACCTGGAGTGATGTCAGCGACGACATCACGAGCGGCGAATGGGGGCGTCTCATCGAGAAAGGGTTGCTCGTCGATGCCGGTGGCGACGGGTTCGTCATCGACGACCCGGACGGGATTCACGAAGCGCTGGGTGATGCAGAGCCGGCCGCCGACGAGGACGGCGACGGAAGCTGGACGAAATACGACAAAGCGGCTGCCGTCGGCGTTCTCGCGCTCTTTGCCGGCTACTCGCTGCCGTCAGTTCGTTCGGAAGTCGCCAGCGTCATCGACGTCATCATGGGTCCCATCAACGCATCCTTGCCATTCTACGTCGTTGTGTTGATTCTGGCACTCCTGACTGGCCTGTTTACGACCATCCTGCAGGACAACCTGATGGACGACAACGTGATGGGCGATTACCAGGAGCAGAACAAGCGCCTCAAGGAGAAGCGCGAGCGGGCCAAAGAGCAGGACGACGACGAACTGATGGAGGAAGTTCGCGAGGAGCAGATGGAGCTGATGTCCGAGAACATGGGGATGTTCAAGGCGCAGTTCCGTCCGATGGTCTGGATTATGCTGCTGACGATTCCGGTCTTCCTCTGGCTGTACTGGATGGTGCTGGACGTGGGCGTGAGCGTGACCGGCTCGGCGATGGTCTTGCCAATCTTTGGCGAGATAGAGAGCTGGCGGACGAGCGTCCTCGGCCCAATTCAGCTCTGGCTCATCTGGTATTTCCTCTGCTCGATGGGGTTCAACCAGATACTCCGCAAAGCGCTGAACGTCCAGACGTCACCGACCTAATCGCGGCAACTCGCAACCTCTTTTAGTCCCACCGACGGAGGTGGGATATGTTGATTACCGTCTCCGGTCCGGGCGGCAGTGGCAAGAGCACACTCGCCGCGACGCTGGCAGACCGACTGGGGTACGACCATCTCTCTGGTGGGGACATCTTCAGAGAGATTGCAGCCGAACGCGACCTCTCGCCACTGGAACTGAACAAACTCGCGGAGGAAGACGACCAGATCGACCGCGACCTTGACCACCGTCTTCGTTCGACCGCCCGCGACAGCGACGACCTCGTGCTCGAGTCACGACTCGCGGGCTGGATGGCCGGCGACTACGCGGACCTTCGTCTCTGGCTCGACGCACCGATTGAGGTACGTGCCACCCGTATTGCCGAGCGCGAAGAGAAGCCAGTCGACCAGGCCCGCGAGGAGACACAGGCCCGTGCTGACAGCGAAGCGTTGCGGTACGAGGAGTACTACGGCATCGATATCCACGACCGCTCGATTTACGACCTCGTCATCAACACCGCGCGGTGGGGTCCCGAGGGCGTCCTCGCGCTCGTTGCCGACGCCGTCGAGAACTACGATACGGACGCTGACGAGGGTAAATTCCCAGTTAGCGGCGTCACCTACGACTTTTGAACATGCTCCGTGGCCCGCCCGCCGAGCGTTCGCCGGCTGCCCTCCTCTCATTTGGCGTCGTCAACCTCGACAAACCACCGGGGCCGTCGGCCCACCAGGTCGCGGGCTGGGTGCGTGATATGGTCGACGACCGTCTCGCCACTGCCGGTGTCGACGACCGTCTCGGTCGGGTGGCCCACGGCGGAACGCTTGACCCCAAGGTCACCGGCTGTCTGCCAATCCTGCTTGGTGACGCCGCCCGGTGTGCGCGAGTCTTCGACGACAGCATCAAAGAGTACGTGACAGTCCTGGAACTCCACGGCCAACCACCGGCCGACTTCGATGCCGTCCTTTCGGAGTTCGTCGGACCGCTCTACCAGAAACCGCCGCGAAAGAGCGCCGTCCGCCGCGACCTACGTGTGCGGGAGATTCACGACCTCGCTGTGCTCGAACGGGACGGCCGACAGGTCCTCTTGCGCGTGCGTTGTGAATCGGGGACGTATATTCGAAAACTGTGTCACGACATCGGTCTCGCGCTCGGGACGGGCGCACACATGGGTGCGCTCCGCCGGACGGCGACGGGTACGTTCGACGATAGCACGCTCGTGACGATGGAGGACCTCGCCGATGCACTCGCGTTCTGGACCGAGGATGGCGATACGTCTTCGCTCCGCGAGGTGGTCGACCCCGCCGAGCGTGCGCTCGTCGAACTCCCGCGCGTGACTATCGCGCCCAGCGCCGCCCGCGAGGTTGCAGAGGGGGCGCAAGTGTACGCACCGGGAGTTATCGACGCCGCCCCTGCAGAGACCGGCGGTGCGGTCCCGACCGAGGGCGAACTGGTCGTCTGTGAGACGCCAAACAGCGCAGCGGTCTGTCTGGGAACCCTCGTCGCCGACCCCGACGCAGCGAGTGGACTTGTCGTCAGACTCGAACGAGTACTGGTCTGATAGTGGTTATTGCGGTGATTTTCGGCACGGCCACGAAAACTCGGCTGCTCCAGCTCTGACCGATTGGATATCTCTTCACCCGGCGGTACAGACTCCCAATAATCACTATGAGACGGCGGGCGAATCGAAGGGCTTAATCCCGGGACAGTACTCTCCCCGAGTGCGGGACCGTGGGGTAGCGGTATCCTCGGCGGATGGGGTCCGTCGGACCTGAGTTCGAATCTCGGCGGTCCCACTTCATTTTGTGATGCATCAAAATCAACGATAGTGATTCCACTCGAAAATCCCAGTCGAAAAAGCTGCAACCGAAACAGTCGAATCGGGGGTGATGGTGGCAAGAGTTTATCTGAAAGGCTGAATGATGATGGGTATGCCAATCGATACCAATTCTGAAGTGTGGCAATCAACCGACCGTGCAGGATCGACGCGCACTGAGATACTGGAGTTCTTCAAGGACAATCCCGACAAAGCCTATACAGTCAACGAGATCTCGCAAGAGATACTCGGTGTCGATGTTTTCGAAGTCCCCGACGTAGATGGTGAAATCGGAGAAATCCTCGGAGAAGTCACAGTACAGCAAGCGAATAAATCGATGTACGAGGCGTTTGTGAAAAGTCATCTCTCTGCTCTCGTTTATGCTGGTGAAATCATCGGGAAACCGATTCCAAACGAGGCATTGGATAATGACGTATCCGACGGGAAAACGTCAGTGTACAGCTACTCACCGTCGACAAGCCCGTGAGCGAACTCCGCTGCCGGGATTAGCCGCCCCACTCCCCGTTTACGTCGCCTGCGATGTTCTCGCGCCACGTCTCAAATCGCTCCCGGCAGGTGTCGGTTGCGCCTTCCTGAATATGGTCGAGGAATCAGCCCCTCCGTCTGGGAGTTGCTGCCCGCAAAACGGACAGTAATCTGGATTATCCCAGCTCGGTGCATCCGATGGCGGGTGGTCGTGGTCGCCCATACTGGAGGCTGGCAGTGCAACTGTATCAACTGGTAGCCGGAACAGGCCAGCACTGTCCCCGACGTGTGTTGGAACGTGCAACGAATTCGTGAGCGACGAGTATCGGAGCGGTGGCTACGAACGGACCGCTTCGCTCGATGGTACGCCAGGCATAGTCACCCACATAGTATCAACTTCCATTATATATTTGGAATATGTAAATAGGCGTTACGTATTGTGGTCTCAGTTCCCATACGGGTCCCTCTATCGACGCATATTTATATACACCTCCCATCGAATGGAATGCACACGAAAGATGGCGCATGGCGGGGTCGCCCGCTACGCCATCACGCTCTAGACGGACATTCTCCGTCGATGATGGCGATGTGACAGGGAGATTGCATCCGCAGTCTCTCTGGCTCCCGCGAGTGTTCGTGGGGCTCGACGAAAGATGAGGATTCCACCCCTGCGGTGACCCCGTACAGATGGTATCTGATGTAAGCCTTGACAGTTCGGTGATGTATTATCGAATCGTTCGATGTATTGTCACCAACTGACGGACAGAGACATAGCGTGTCTCCGCCAGCCCCCTGATTATCAGGGAACATTCCGGTTGATCCTGCCGGAGGCCATTGCTATCGGAGTCCGATTTAGCCATGCTAGTCGCACGAGTTCAGACTCGTGGCATATAGCTCAGTAACACGTGGCCAAACTACCCTACAGATCAGGATAACCTCGGGAAACTGAGGCCAATCCTGGATACTGCTCTCATGCTGGAACAGCAGAGAGCGGGAAACGCCCCGGCGCTAATCAGACTATGTCTGATTGCGCAACGAGACGCTTTGCGTCTCGTCCGCGCTGTAGGATGTGGCTGCGGTCGATTAGGTAGACGGTGGGGTAACGGCCCACCGTGCCTATAATCGATACAGGTCGTGAGAGCGAGAGCCTGGAGACGGTATCTGAGACAAGATGCCGGGCCCTACGGGGCGCAGCAGGCGCGAAACCTTTACACTGCACGACAGTGCGATAGGGGGACTCCGAGTGCGAGGGCATACAGTCCTCGCTTTTGTACACCGTAAGGTGGTGTACGAATAAGAACTGGGCAAGACCGGTGCCAGCCGCCGCGGTAATACCGGCAGTTCGAGTGATGGCCGATTTTATTGGGCCTAAAGCGTTCGTAGCTGGCCAGTCAAGTCTGTCGGGAAACCTGCTCGCTCAACGAGCAGCCGTCCGGCGGAAACTGATTGGCTTGGGACCGGAAGACCTGAAGAGTACGTCCGGGGTAGGAGTGAAATCCTGTAATCCTGGACGGACTACCGATGGCGAAAGCACTTCAGGAGCACGGATCCGACAGTGAGGAACGAAAGCTGGGGTCTCGAACCGGATTAGATA
>JAZKTK010000129.1:0-6822 GCA_036625595.1 Haloarculaceae archaeon
GGCGAGGGAATGACTGAGGGAACGAAGTGACCGAAGGAATGGACTCGCCGGGATTTGAACCCGGGGCCTCTTCCTTGCGAAGGAAGCGATCTGCCACTGATCTACGAGCCCGCAAAGCGGGGCGAAAGCCCCTGCGCGCGGTACGGTGACCGAGCGTGAACGCGAGTCGCCCTAGTCTTCGAGGACGATTTCGATGCTGACGTCGTTGGGCACTTGAATGCGCATCAGCTGGCGCAGCGCCCGTTCGTCGGCGTCGATGTCGATGAGGCGCTTGTGGACGCGCATCTCCCAGTGTTCCCACGTTGCGGTCCCCTCACCGTCGGGGGACTTGCGGGTCGGGACTTCGAGCGTTTTGGTCGGCAGCATGACCGGCCCCGACAGCTTGACGCCGGTCTTGTCCGCGATGTCGCGCACGTCGGCGCAGATGTCGTCCAGGTCGTCGGGGCTGGTACCTGCCAGCCGGACGCGTGCCTGTTGCATCGGTTATCGCTCGTTGACCGAGAGCACCTTGCCAGCTGCGATGGTCTGACCCATGTCACGGATGGCGAAGGAGCCCAGTTCCGGAATCTCGCTGGACGGCTCGATGCTGAGCGGTTTCTGCGGGCGCACGGTGACGACCGCAGCGTCGCCGGACTGGATGAAGTCCGGGTTCTCCTCGGCGACCTCGCCCGAGGACGGGTCCAGCTTCTTGTCGATGGACTCGATAGTACAGGCGACCTGTGCCGTGTGAGCGTGGAAGACCGGCGTGTAACCGGCCGTGATGACGCTCGGGTGCTGCATGACGACGACCTGCGCCTGGAACGTCTCGGCGACGCTCGGCGGGTCGTCGGCCGGACCACAGACGTCACCGCGGCGGATGTCGTCCTTGCCGATACCGCGGACGTTGAATCCGACGTTGTCACCGGGTCCTGCCTGGGGCACCTCTTCGTGGTGCATCTCGATGGTCTTGACCTCGCCACCGACGTCCGACGGCTGGAAGCTGACGTTGTCGCCGGTGTTCAGGATACCCGTCTCGACACGTCCGACGGGAACGGTCCCGATACCCGAAATCGTGTAGACGTCCTGAATCGGGAGGCGCAGCGGTGCGTCCGTTGGCGGCTCCGGCTCGGGGAGCGCGTTGAGCGCCTCGAGCAGGATTTCGCCGTCGTACCACGGCGTGTTCTCGCTCTCTTCGGCGACGTTGTCGCCTTCGAACGCGGAAACCGGGATGTACTTGACGGAGTCGGTGTCGAAGCGAACCTGGTTCAGGAGGTCGCCGACTTCGTCCTTGGTTTCCTCGTATCGACTTTCTTCGTAGTCGACGAGGTCCATCTTGTTGACCGCGATAATCATCTCGTCGATGCCCAGCGTACGGGCCAGGAAGACGTGCTCCTGGGTCTGTGGCTGGACACCGTCGTCAGCTGCGACGACGAGCACGGCGTTGTCGGCCTGGCTCGCGCCGGTAATCATGTTCTTGACGAAGTCGCGGTGGCCCGGACAGTCGACGATAGTGAAGTAGTACTCGTCGGTGTCGAACTCCTGGTGGGCGATGTCGATGGTGACACCACGCTCTCGCTCTTCGGCGAGGTTGTCCATCACGTAGGCGAACTCGAAGCCACCCTTGCCCTTCTCTTCTGCTTCTTCTTTGTGCTGCTCGATGACGTGTTCCGGTACGTTACCTGTCTCGTACAGGAGTCGTCCGACGAGCGTACTCTTCCCGTGGTCGACGTGGCCGATGACGGCCAAGTTCTGGTGCGGTTTGTCCTCACTCATGTTATCTCACGCGCAGAGGCGCTATGTGGCAGTCTTTACGCGGTGGTTCATAAAACCATTTCGAAAGTCCGCGCCCGCGAGGCGGCCGCTGTCCCGTGATTTGCTACTGCGTCACACGACAGTGCCGTCGGTCAGTCCGCGAGGCGGTCGACGTCCGCCAGTACCGCCGTCGCGGTCTCGGGCCCACCCGCGCCGCGTCCGGAGACGTTCAGTCGGCCGGCATGGGTCGTCTCTATCTGGACGATGTTCCGGGTCCCCGTCACCGCGAGCGCGCCGTGCTCGGGCACGAGACGCGGGCCGACGCGAACCTCGCCGTTGCTGACTTCACCGATGAGTCGAATGGTTCGACCGTCTTCGTGGGCCAGGTCCAGCGCGCTCGCGGGCACGTCCTTGATTCCCTCGACGGTGGCGTCCGCGAGCGTGTACTCGCGCTCGTCGCCCGCGAGAACGTTCGCGATGATGACGAACTTCAGCGCCGCGTCGGTCCCCTCCACGTCGAAGGTGGGGTCCGCCTCGGCGACGCCGAGGTCCTGCGCTTCTGCGAGGACGTGTTCGTAGCCCAGCCCCTCTGCGGCCATCCGCGAGAGGATGAAGTTCGCCGTCCCGTTGAGGACGCCGCGGGCAGCCGTAATGTGGTCCGGCCCGAAATCAGCGATAGTCGAACAGACTGGCATCGCGCCGCCGACCGTCGCTTCGAACAACACCGTTCCCTCGCTCTCGCGTTCGAGTGCGCGCACGTCGGCGTACCGTTCGGCGACCGGCCCCTTGTTGGCCAACACGACGTGACGGTCTCGTTCCAGTGCCCGTTCGACGTGACCGAAGCCTGGCTGGGCGTCACCGAGCGTCGTGGGTGTTGCCTCGACGAGCACGTCGTACGCTGCGGCGAGCGCATCATCGGGGTCTGCGTCACCGACACTCCCCTCACTCTCCTTGCGTTCGACAGCCGCCGCTGCATCGATGCCGTCCGCATCGACGACGGCGCTACGTGAATCCGCAAACGCGGTGACTGTGTGACCGTACTCGCCCGCGAGTTCGACGACCGAGGTGCCGACGGCACCGGCACCCATTACCGCAAGTCTCACGGCGCATCACCCGCCGTCAGCGGCTCGATAACCTGCAGGTCCTTTTCCTCGGCAACCTCACGGACGATATCGAGTGCGGCGTCGGTCTCGCCGCGCTGGGCGGCCAGTCGGATACGAGCGCTCGATTCACCCTCGCTGTCTTCGGGTGCCGACAGCGAGAGGTCACGAACCGACGCGCCCGAAGACTCCTCGATGCGGTCCAGGGTGTTCGAGAGGTTCGTATCGACGAGATGGCCGATGAGGACGATAGTCAGTTCCTCGCCGTAGCGTTCGGCACCGGCCTGAATGACGTTGATTCCCTCGTCGCGGACGGCGTCGACGATGTCGTCGAACCGGTTCGGTGTCGCCTCCAGGTCGACTTCGACGGGGATGTGACCACGGGGTGTGACGTTGCCCCGCTCGTGGAAAATCGAGAGGAGGTTGCCGCCGTTGGCGGCGATGGGTTCGAGCGCCCGGAGCAGTTCCCCGGGACGGTCGACCAGCTCCAGCCGGACGGTGTACGCCCGGACCTCCTCCGTCGAGTCGCTCATCGGCTACCACCTCTGCCGAATCGAGTACGGAGGCTCATTGCCAGCCTCTCGGTGGGCCGGCTATAAGAATCCCGTCGTTTGCGATGGAAGTGAGCGGCCAGCTACGGCAGATATCGGTCGTAGAAGTCGTCGATTGCGTCGTTGTACTCGTCGCCGTTCGGACTCCCCCAGGGATTGCGCGAGAAGTAAAACATCGCCGCGAAGAAGGTGCCCAGCGCGACGGCGAGATACGGTGCAATCACTTCCCCGAGGACGAACGTGGCGAGACCAGCCAGCACCCCCCCGAGGAGGATATCGATAATCTGGTATCTGAGGGACATACCGACGGTTGGACGTGACGATAGGTAAGCAAACGGATTGACCGGAAGACGGACTTCCGCGCTGCTCTACTCGTCGCGGAGCTCTTCGGCGATAGTCTGTAACTGCGCTTTCCGGAAGGAAGTGTCCGCCAGTTCGGGATCGTCCTCGCCAATCTCGCCGAGTTTCCAGAGGATACCCGCCCGCATCTGTGGTTTCGAGGGAAGTCGGTTCGTATCGATGTCGTACTCGACTGCCTCACAGATGGCAGCCAGCGCTTCCTTGGTGAAAGCCGTCGATTCGATGCGCTCGTATCGGTCCACAGCCTCGCGAATCTCGTTGCGGAGTTCGTCGACAGTCGGTGTCACTGGTGGGGAAAGCGGTGGCTCGGTTCTGTACGTTTCGGTCGGGTGGCAAGGAGTGGTAAGACGTGGCCAGGAGCGCGCTTCGTCGCGCGACTCACCGAAAGACTCACTCCGTTCGTCTTTCGAGCATCTGCTCGCTTCACTCGCAGATACGGGGAAGGGCAGGCCTGCTGTTGCTGTGCAGTTGCGGTGGACGTTAGGATAGCACCTGCGAGCGGTGCGAGGCGCGAACAGCGTGAGCGCCTCGGGAATGCGAACGGGCGCTCTGCGCCCGTGAGCGCTCTACCGAGCGCGAGCAGCCTTTTTCACTATGTTCGCAAGAGCGAAGCTCTTGCGCAGTATGGAAGACGCAAGCGTCTTCCATGCACATCAGAACGCTTCGCGTTCTGAGGACAGCCCGGCAGAAATCTTCGATTTCTGCGGATGTTTTTTCGGCGGCGGGTGTCGCACGCGCGACGAAGTCGCGCGGCGCACCACTTGCCGAAAAAAGTAGTTTTCAGATGTAGTCGATGACTTCCGGCAGTTCGAGCTTCATGCCTTTCCGCTCGCGAATCTCCATGATAGTCTCGCGCTGGAGGTTGTCAGCCATAACCTGGAAGCCGGCGTTTTCGGTGTTCCAGGAGGCACGACCCTCGGTCGCAGAGCGAATGTCACTGGAGAAGCCGATCATCTCGTCGACGGGTGCGACGCCCTCGACGACCATCAGGTCGCCTTCCTGGTACATGTCGTCGACGCGGCCACGACGGCCCTGGATTTCGCCAGACGCGGCGCCCATGTGCTCGTTGGGCACGTCGATGCGGACTTCCTGAATCGGCTCGAGCAGGCGAATCTCCGCGTCGATGAGTGCGTTGTGCAGCGACTCACGGACAGCGGGGATGACCTGTGCCGGACCGCGGTGGATAGCGTCCTCGTGGAGACGGGCGTCGTGCAGCCGGATGAGCGACCCGGTGACCGGCTCTGCAGCGAGCGGGCCATCGGAGAGCGCTTCTTCGAACCCTTCAAGCACGAGTTCCATCGTCTCGTTGAGGTGCTGAATCCCCTTCGTGTCGTCGATGATGATGTTCGAGCCGAAGATGTGCTCGACTTCCTGGGAGGTGTCCTTGTCGAGGCCGGCGTCCTGCAGGGCCTCACGGCGCTCGAGTTCCGGCATGTCCATCGTCGCTTCGCCCATCTTGAGCGTCTCGACGAGTTCCTCGCTGAGGGGTTCGACAGTGATGTAGAAGCGGTTGTGGCGGTTCGGTGAGATACCCTCGACTTCGCGGCTGGACTCCTGTGGCGCCTCGCGGAAGACGACAATCGGCTCACCGGTCGTCACTGGAATCCCCTGGTTGCGCTCGATACGCTGAGTGATGACTTCGAGGTGAAGCTCACCCTGCCCGGAGATGAGGTGCTCGCCGGTGTCCTCGTTGATCTCGATCTGGATGGTCGGGTCCTCCTTGGCGACCTGCTGGAGCGTCTCGATGAGCTTCGGCAGGTCGTCCATGTTCTGTGCCTCGACGGACTTCGTGATGACCGGCTCCGAGATGTGCTCGATGGACTCGAAGGGAGTCATCTCGACGCTGGAGACGGTCGAGCCAGCGATGGCATCGTTGAGGCCGGTGACTGCGGCGATGTTCCCGGCAGGGACGCGGTCGACTTCCTCACGCTCGCCACCCATGTAGATACCGACGCTCTGGATGCGGTTCTTGCCCGCAGTCCCGGAGACGTACAGTTCCTGGCCTTTCTCGAGCGTTCCGGAGAAAACACGGCCGGCAGCAATCTCGCCGGCGTGGGGGTCGATACCGATGTCGGTGACCATCAGGACGACTTCGCCGTTCTCGTCGACCATCCGCATGGTGTCGGCAATCTCCGATTCGGAGTCACCGCGCCAGATGCGCGGAATACGACGAGGCTGAGCGTCGACGGGGTTCGGGAAGTGCTCACAGACCATGTCGAGCACGACGTTCGACAGGGGCGTCCGCTCGTGGAGTTCCTGGCGGTTGTCGTTGCGCTCCAGTTCCATGATATCCCCGAAGTCCATCCCGGTGCGCTGCATCGACGGCATCGAGACACCCCACTTGTAGAGGGCAGACCCGAAGCCGACGGTGCCACCCTCGACGGAGACCGTCCAGTCCTCGTCAATGTCGTCCATCTCCTCGGTCATCCCGCGGATGAGTTCGTTGACGTCGCGGATGACCGAGAGGAGGCGCTCCTGCATCTCCTCGGGACCTTCCTGCAGTTCGGAGATGAGGCGGTCGACCTTGTTGATGAACAGCGTCGGCTTGACGCCCTCACGGAGCGCCTGCCGGAGCACCGTCTCCGTCTGGGGCATGGCGCCCTCGACGGCGTCGACGACGACGAGCGCGCCGTCGACGGCACGCATCGCCCGAGTCACGTCGCCACCGAAGTCGACGTGGCCCGGCGTGTCGATGAGGTTGATGAGGTGGTTCGTTCCCTCGTATTCGTGGGTCATCGAGACGTTTGCCGCGTCGATGGTAATTCCGCGCTCTTGCTCGTCTTCTTCGGTGTCCATCGCCAGCTGTTCACCGGCGGTGTCGTCCGAAATCATCCCCGCCCCAGCGAGGAGGTTGTCTGTCAGTGTCGTCTTTCCGTGGTCAACGTGAGCAGCGATGGCGATGTTCCGGATGTGCTCCGGATTGTCCATCAGTGTCTCACATTCCTGTACGATTTTCTTTCGTCGGCCCATTATTACACCAGCCTACCGGCAGGAGGGTCAAAAGGATAGTGTTTCCAGATGGGCGTGGTTTGCCCATCTGGAAACTCGTGACGAGCGCAGCGAAGTCACGGTGTTTCGCA
>JAZKTK010000130.1:0-6709 GCA_036625595.1 Haloarculaceae archaeon
GTCGAACGGGGCGACGCGGCCGGAGAAGATACGGAAGGGGCTCACAATGGGGGAACGAGCGTTCGGCCACCACACGGCAATACTCCGGCGAGACGGTGTGCTCGAGGAGGTAGACGGGAAGCTCCGTATCGCCTTCGACACGGGAACCGAAGAAGAGTTCCAGACCGACGACGTGGAGTTCATCATTCGACAGGCTCGCGAGGAGGATCTGACAGGGCTGGTCGGAGCGATTCGGCAGGCAATCGGCGGTGGCGAGTACGTCGACGCGGAGACTGTGGCCGATATCGTCGACAGCGAGGGCGTCTTGCTGCGACACAACGAACTCGAATCCCGTATCTTCTTCGTCGCCTGCGTCAACGACGAGGTCGTCGGCTGGGTCCACCTCAAACACCCTGAACAGGAGAAGTTGAGCCACACTGCTGAACTCACCCTGGGCGTTCTCGAGGAGTACCGGGGCAACGACATCGGGAGTCATCTGCTCGAACGCGGTCTGGAGTGGGCAGCCTCCAAGGGCTTCGAGAAAATCTACAACTCGATTCCGGCAAGCAACGAAGCGGCAATCGAGTTCCTCGACAGTCGTGGCTGGAAAGAAGAGGCTCGCCGGCGCGACCACTACAAGCTGAACGGCAAGTACGTCGACGAAGTGATGATGGCAAAACAGCTGTAGCGCCAGTTTTCGATAATCCGGCGTAGGTTTTTCACCGTCTCTGGGTAACTATTCAGTATGAGCATCGATTCTATCCTCATTCCGACTGACGGTAGCGCTCCGGCCGACACAGCGACGCAACACGCACTTTCCCTGGCGTCTCAGTTCGACGCGACAGTGCATGCACTCGCAGTTGTCGACCTCCAGCAGGCTGCAGGACCGTTCAACGCGGGCGGCCTCGATGCGACCTTCGTGGATCGGCTCAAGGAGCAGGCGGACGAAGATGTACAGCACATCGCCAACAAGTGGGCCCAGCCAGACCGGTTTCAGGGAACAGTCGAGGAGGGGATGCCGTCGGAGGCAATTCTCGAATACGTACAAGACAACGATATCGATCTCGTTGTGATGGGAACGCACGGCAGAACCGGCGTTCGACGATTCGTCCTCGGAAGCGTGACCGAGCACGTTCTCCGAGAGTCGCCGGTGCCGGTGCTCGCGACGGGGGCAGCCGACGAAGAACCGACGCTGCCCTACCGGAACGTGCTGGTGCCGACCGACGGCAGTGATTGTGCGACCGCTGCAGTCGACCACGCGCTCTCGATTGCGAGCGTCTGTGATGCGACGCTGCACGCCCTCAACGTCATCGACGAGTCCGTCATTGTTGGCTCCCCAGGTGGCGTTCTTCCCGCGAACTATCTCGACAGTCTGGAGCAGATGGGCGAAGAAGCGACTGACGCACTTGCCGAACGAGCCAGAGAGCAAGGCGTCGACGTGGAGACGGCCGTCGAGAGGGGTCGACCGGGTGACGGCATCAGAGTCTACGCCAGCGACCACGACGTCGACCTCGTCGTCATGGGGACACACGGCCGCTCGGGGATGGAGCGGTTCCTGCTCGGCAGTACGACCGAACAGGTCATCAGAACCGGGACCTGTCCGGTGCTGGCGGTGCCGGGCGGAGACGAAGAAACCGCCGAAGAGTAACTCGGCTCATCCGCGATTGCTCGCACCGTCGGGGAGTTCGTCGTCGGCGGTGTCGAGCGGGTCGGCTACGATGCCGTCCGTTCGTGACTGGACACGTGCGTGAGCCGCACAGACGTACCTGTTTTCGGTCCACGGGATGTGGAGTTCGAAGGTCGCCTCGCTGTCACAGTCCTCTGCCGCACACTCCATACGCACAGTTTGGCTGGCGGCTATACAGTGGTTCCGGTGCAGACTGTCAAACCAGCGCAATCCAGCCCACTGACACGAGGACTGTCAGCGCCAGAAACGCCTGCACGATAGCGGAGGCGAAAAAGCCGAGGACGTACGTTCCGGCCGCCATCGCGCCGGTGCTCACGTTTCTGTGTCTGCGGTATTCGAGCGCGAAGACAACGGCAGCACTCCCGAGTATCATCCCGACCGGCCCGGTGACAAAGAGCAAGGCAAGCCCGACGCCGCCGGCGACGAGTGTCGTCACCGTCGACGCGCCGCCGACTCTCGCGGCGACGACGCCTCCGAACCAGTCGGCAGCGACAGTGAGCACGCAAAGACCGACGAGCGTCGCGAGAACGACCGTACCGGGTTCGGTAAAGCCCGACCCCCACCAGTAGAGGCCGACACCGGCGAGCGAGAGCGCTCCAGTCGGAACTCCGGGAAGAAACGCCGACGGGATAGCAGCGAGGAGAACGACAAAGGCGAGGACGGTCAGTGCCGTCGCGAGCGTCCCGCTCATTCGAATCGCGCCAGTTCGTCGTGTGCGGTTTCGTCGCCGAACGCCGTCACCAGCGGCCGGACAGCGTCGGGTAGCGTGCGCTTGCAAGTCGCTATCGAGTGAAAATCGAGTTCGTCGGTAACGGTAGCCCATGACTGGTGTTGGAGCACCCGCTGAACCAGCAACCGCTCTTGTTGTGCATCGAGTGCGTCGGGGTCAGCGGGCTCGACGAGGTGTCGGAGCGCCAGTCGGACGATTGGTCGCGGCGAGATGTCGAGAATGGTTTTTCCGGTTGCGACCCCGGCCGCTGCCCGCCACTCCCAGTCGGACAGTTCCAGCGGAACGGTCCCATCGAGCGACCGAAGGGTTGCTCGAATCACGTCAGCGTCCACGTCGGCGAGTGCGTCGGACAGCATCCCCGGGAGGCGTCCGACGAACCACTTGGCGTGACGGTCGTGGAGCGACCGGCCGGCGTCCGAGAGCGGGTCGAGCATGATAGCGGAGTGTTCGCCACTTCGGTCGTTGCGGGTCACCGAGAGGTGGACCGCCGAAAAGCCGTTCTCGTCCCAGAACTCGAGTAGTTCGGGCGTTGCGCCGTAGCCGACGCCCAGCCAGTCTGTGCTACTCTCGAACTCCTCGCGTGTCGCAGTGAGGAGTCGCGAACCGAGCCCACGCGAGCGAACATCGGGGTGCGTAGCGATTCGCAGGACGCGGTACCCGACTGGGATACCAGCCTCTTCGTCGCGGAGTTGACTCGTAAGTACGTCCGGAATCATGTTGCCCCGGACGCGCTCACCCTCGTACATCCCCGCTCTGCGGTCCGCAGAGAGCCCTCCTTCGCGAGCGAGCAGCGCGACTGAAACCACGTGACCGTCAGCGAGGAGTGCCCGTGCCGTGACGTTGGGAGCGTCGAGCAATCGCGCGAGGTCGTTCGGCTCCGTCCGGTAGTGTGCGAGGACGAGCAGGCCGAACACCTCCCGGAGCAGGTTTTCGTCGTCGAGCAGGTCCGCCGAGGAGAGTCGGCGGTACTCGACTGTCTCCGGCATCGCGTCGGCGACGAGTGGTTCGACAGCAGGACGAGCATCGAGACAGAGTGCGCGGAACCCCCACACTTCGACAGGGTCGGCCGGCGCGTACCGGATGGGCGTTCCGAGGTGCTGGTCGTGTACTGTGTGGTGACTCTCGTCGAGGTCGTCCCGAAAGCGGACCGAGAAGCCCCGGCCTGCCCCTTCGTATCCGTGAATCGTCGTGGCGAACGCGACCGAGTCAGCACCGAGAAACGAACGGAGGCGGCGAACAGGGAGGGCAGCGGCCTCGTCGACGACCACACAGTCGGGGTCGCCCGGGAGCGCGATTGCGTCGGCAGCGGGAATGAAACGGACACAGCCGGTCTCGGTTTCGATGCAGTGGGGATTCCTGTCGCTATCCCGTCCAGCGAGTTCGCCAACCTCGACCAGCAGTTCCTCGGCACGGGCGAACACTTCGCGTGCGGCACGGTACTGCGGCGCCGTCACGAGCACGTCGTTGCCCGCGAGCGCGAGACTGCCAGCGGCGAGACCGGCAGCACTCGATTTACCGCGACCACGGTCGGCCTCGACGACGAGTGCGTGACCGGCGGTATCGAGGCGTTCGAACGCAGCGACGGCATCACGCTGGTCGTCGGTACGACAGGCGGCGTAGGCCGCGCTCGGAAAATCGTGGTCCGTCGGCGGGTCCGGGGCCGGGCCCGGGAGGCGCGGTGGGACATCGATGATACCGTCTTTGTCGACGGTTCCGCGCTCGGCGTCGACGATAGCGATACCGCGGTGCTGGCGGAGTGTCCAGACCAGGCGGCGACGGAAGTAGCCGATGATCTGGTCGCGGTCGAACGGTGGGACGGCAAGCGATTCGTCGAAGTCGTCACGGCGGTCCGGCCAGTCGTCGAGTGGCGGCGTCAGGAGCACGAGAAGACCGCCGCCGTCGACGGCACCGAGCGCACATCCGAGCGCGTTCGGCTGGCAGGCGTCCTGCATGTCGAGGACCACCGCCTGCTGGGTCGTTCCGAGCAGTTTGTCGGCGTGTTTCGGGTCGATTGGGTCCCACAGTGTCGTGTCGGCCTGACCGACATAACGCGTGTCGGCGCCCGGAATCTCCGTCGCGTCGAGTGCCTCCACCGCCCGTGTCCGAGTAGACTCGGGAGGCCCTGCGAGGACGAGAACGCGTCGCTCGTTGTGCGTACGAGCGTTCGCGCGCAGGCGGGCAGCATAGTCCATAGATGCTCTCCGACGCCCGGGAAGTTGTGCGCTGTGGTCGTCACCAGGAGACAGATGAAAGTGCCTGCCGACGAGAGAGCGAACTGATGTCTGCGCTGGAAACCGCCCTGCAGTCCACGCTCGGTATCGAGTATCCGATTGTGCAGGCCCCCATCGGCAGCGTCTCTTCGCCCGAACTGGCGGCAGCCGTCTCGAATGCCGGCGGACTGGGTACGCTTGCCGTCTCGTGGCGTGACCCCGAAGCAACCCGTGCCGTTCTCGCGGAGACAGCAGCACTGACCGACGGCCCGTTCGCAGCTAATCTCGTTCTCGACGACCGGACCGCGGAGTATCCCACCGACGAACACCTCGACGCGGTGCTGGACACCCCCGTCGATATTATCTCGTTTTCGTTCGGTGACCCAACGCCGTACGTCGACCGGTGTCTGGATGCAGACGTCACCACGATGGTCACTGTCGGGAGCGCGGCTGAAGCGAGCGCAGCCGCCGACGCCGGGGCCGAGGTTGTCGTTGCACAGGGCTGGGAGGCGGGCGGACACCTCCAGAGCAACGTGGCGACAATGCCACTCGTCCCCCGCGTCGTCGATGCCGTTCCAGAGACGCCCGTCGTTGCTGCGGGCGGCGTCGCAGACGGGCGCGGTGTCGCCGCGGCGCTCGCGCTCGGCGCGGACGGCGTCTGGCTCGGAACTCGCTTCGTGGCGACGCGAGAGGCCAACGCTCACCCGCGGTACAAGGAAGCGGTAGCGGGGGCTGCCGAGACGGATACCCGGCGAACATCGCTGTTCGACGGCGGCTGGCCGGGCCGTGACCATCGAACGCTGGAGAACACAACCGTTCAGGAGTGGGACGAGGCGGGCCAACCGGAGCCGGGTGACCGACCGGGAGAAGGGGAGACGCTCGCGCGGACGGACGACGAGCGGACAGTCGAGCGATACGACGATACGCCACCACTGGCGTCGATGTCCGGCGACGTAGTCGAGCTACCACAGTACGCCGGCCAGAGTGCCGGGCTAACGGCGACAATCGAGCCGGCTGGCGACCTCGTCGAAACGCTCGCTGCGGAGACGCGACGCGCCGTCGACGAACTGATTTCGGAGGCAGACCAGAACGGGTAGACTGGCGTGTGGCAGCCTGACATGGGATTGTGCCTTCGAAACTGCTTTAGGGGCAGATGGACCAATCAGGAGTACAGCCTGCGCGAGGTTGATGACGCTCCCAGCCCCGATAGGATTTATATCCCGTCTACAGGACGGGCGCGGAACGACCGCGAGGGCGGGGGAGTGCGAGCCTGCGCGCAGGAGGTGACCAATCATGCCAGTATACGTTGATTTCGACGTCCCTGCAGATCTCGAAGACGACGCCCTCGCGGCGCTCGAGGTCGCACGGGACACGGGAAGTGTAAAGAAAGGTACAAACGAGACAACGAAGGCCATCGAGCGCGGCAACGCCAAGCTCGTCTTCGTCGCCGAGGACGTTCAGCCCGAGGAGGTCGTGATGCACCTCCCCGAGCTGGCCGCAGAGAAGGAGATTCCGTACGTCTTCGTCGGCACCCAGGACGACATCGGTCACGCCGCAGGCCTTGAAGTCGGCAGTGCTGCCGCCGCAATCGTCGACACCGGCGACGCCGAAAACGACGTGCAGGACATCGCCGACAAGCTCGAGGAGCTTCAGTGAGGTGACGAAGGATGAGTGCTGAAGAGACTGAAGACGACGGTGGCTCCACACCTGCAGAGGTTATCGAGGTCGTGGGCCGAACCGGGATGCACGGCGAAGCCATGCAGGTCAAATGCCGCATCCGGGAGGGCGAAAACAAGGGTCGTATCATCACCCGGAACGTCCTCGGGGCAGTCCGCGAGGGTGACGTACTCCAGCTCCGCGAGACTGCACGCGAGGCAGACACTATCGGAGGACAATAATGCCACGAACACGCGACTGTGACTACTGTGGCACCGCCATCGAGCCGGGCACCGGCACGATGTTCGTCCGAAAGGATGGAACCACTATCCACTACTGCTCCGCGAAGTGTGAGAAGAACGCCGACCTCGGCCGCGAAGCGCGCGACCTGAACTGGACTGAGGCCGGCCGTCCCGAGCCGACTGCAGCCGAGCAAGAGGCAGCCGA
>JAZKTK010000131.1:0-6602 GCA_036625595.1 Haloarculaceae archaeon
CGGTTCCGCGAGCGAAGAGAACTGAACGCGGTCGATTTTTGCGGCGCGGTTTTGCTACGCGTTGAAGATGAGGACAATACCGGTGAGGAACATCATCAGCGCGATACCCCCAAGGACGAGCATCAGCAGGTCTTTCTCGGACATACAGATGATACGGTGGCAAACGTGTAAAGCCTATTCGTCTGCGAACCCAACACTCGCCTGTGACAGAGACATCCGAGTGGCGGGGGCAACGGTTCGTGCTGGTGCTGTACGGGATATTGGTCGCTCTGGCAGGAACGTTCGGGTTTATTATCGGGCTCATCCGTCCGGAAGACCTCGACCCCAAACTCTTCATGCTCGTAGACTTGCCGCCGAACGCAGTCGGAATGGCGCTGTACGGTGCGCTGACGATTGGAACGATTCTCGGCGTATTGTTACTAGCTGTCCGCTACATCGCCAACGAGTACGACACCGTCGAGAATAGAGGGTAGCCCTATCCCTGTCCGACCATTCGGTCTTCGTCGTCCCACTCCTGTTCGCGGAGTTCGTACTTCTGGACCTTGCCGGTGGCCGTCGTCGGGAGTTCTTCGACGAACTCGAACCGGCGGACGATTTTGTAGCGGGCGAGTCGGTCCGCGGTGAACTCCTTCAGGTCGTCGCTGGTGATGCCTGGATTGTCGGGATCACCGTTCTCCGGGACGACGAACGCTTTGGGTGTCTCACCCCACTCGTCGCTCGGGGCAGGAATGATGGCCACGTCGGCCACGTCGGGATGTTCGAACAGCGTATCCTCCAGTTCGATGCTGGAGATGTTCTCTCCGCCGGAGATGATAATGTCTTTCTTGCGGTCCTGGATGGCTATCATGCCGTTCTCGTCGACGGTGGCGAGGTCGCCCATGTGGTAGTAGCCCTCGACGCGGTCGTTGAACGCCTCCTCGGTGGCTTCGGGCTTGTTCCAGTAGTGGTCCATGACCTGGTTGCCACGGACGACGATTTCGCCGATTTCAGCGTCATTCCAGGCCACGTCGTTGCCGTCCTCGTCGACGACACGAACGTCCGTGCCGTGGACGCCCATCCCCTGGCGCTTTTTGATATCGAAGCGGGTCTCGTCGTTGATGCGGCGCTTGTTGTCCGACATCGTCACGAGCGGCCCGGTCTCGGTGGCACCGTAGAGGTGTTTGAGATACCAGTCAAAGTCGTCTTCCACCTCTCGGATGGTGGCTTCCGGCGGTGCGGAGCCGGCCGTGGTGACGCGCACGTCGTTGGCCCCGCTCATTGCCGGCTGGTCGTTCTTGTTGTAGTAGTCGATGAGCTGGTTCAGGACCGTCGGTGCCGCACAGAGGAAGGACACGTCCTCGGATGTGACCGTCTCGACGATGTCGGCGGGGTCGACGCCGCGCGTACAGACGTGTTTCGCGCCGACGCCGGTGACGGCGTAGATGTGGCCCCAGCCGTTGACGTGGAACATCGGGAGCGTCCACAGGTAGACGTCGTCGTCGGTGAGTTCGTGGTACATCGTGACGATGTACGCGTGGAGCGTCTCGGTCCGGTGGGTCCGACAGACGCCTTTCGGGTCACCCGTCGTTCCGGAGGTGTAGTTGATGGTGATGACCTCGTCTTCGGCCATCTCCGGGCGGTCGTAGTCGGTACTGGCGTCGTCGAGGACAGCGTCGAACTCCTCCCAGTCGCCGTCGACGGCGTCGGCGTCGTTCGTGATGAACGTCTCCGTCGGAACCTCGTCGCGGATGGCCTCGATTTTGTGTGCGAAGTCGTAGTCGGCGTAGATTGCGTCGACGCCGGCGTCGTCGAGGATGTACTCGTAGTCTTCGGGGATGAGTCGGTAGTTCAGCGGCGTGTGGACCGCGCCAATCTGCATCGTGCCGTAGGCGGCTTCGAGATGATAATGTGTGTTGGGGTCGAGAATAGCGACGCGGTCACCTTTCTCGATACCGCGTGCCTGCAGTGCGGCCGCAAACCGGTCGGAACGCTCTCCCAGTTCGTCGTACGTGTATCGTTCGCCTGTCGTTGCGACGACGGCTTCCTGGTCACCGTAGTACTTCCGCGCTCGGTCGAGGAACTCAGTTACCAGTAGTGGCTTCTCCATAGCTGAATGGTTTTCACCCCCATCAAAAAGCACACCGGCTAGTTATCTTAAATTGAGAACCGTTCGGAGAGCGACGCAGTTAGAGCAGTCGCTACTCTTCTTGGAGCCGCTGGGTCGTCTCGATGAGTGGATGGTGGGCGTAGTCGACGGCGTCGATGTCCGAGATAGATTCGAGATTCTCTTTCTCTGCGGTCTTTGCCATCCCGAGGTCGACGGGTTCGTCGATGACGATGACGTAGGCGTCCATCTCTTCGATGCCGAGTCGGCTCGCCGCTTTCACGCGGTGGTGGCCGTCGGCGAGCAGGAGTTCCTGGCCGGTATCGATGACGACGAGCGGCTCTGCGAGACCGCGTTCGAGTTCGTAGCGTCTACCTTCGAGTTCGTCGGCGTACACCTTGCTCTGGGTCGGTGTGAGTTTAGCCAGCGGAACGTCCCGTCGTTCCTCGCGTGCGGCGACGCCATGGATGTTCTCCAGGGTGCGCATCAGCTTGTCGACCTTCCCGGGCGTCGCTCGCTCGATCTGACTCCGGATGACATCCGCATTCGAGATGATGCCAACGAGATTTCCTGCGTCGTCGACGACAGGCAAGCGGCGGATACCCGACCGGAGGATGACGCGAGCGGCGTCGTTGATTTCCATGCCAGGATGAGCGACCAGCAGGTTTGTCGTCATCACCTTGAAAATCGGTTCGTGGTCATCTTCGAGCAGGAGGTCACGGGCGCTGACGAATCCCTCGACGTGGCGGCCGTCACAGACGGGAAATCCGCTGTGCTCGTCGCTTGCGGCGATACGCTCGGCCACGTCCCTGACGGTGTCGTCGGGTGAGACCGTTGCCACGTCGTGCGTCATGTAATCTTGGACGGTCGGCTTCCCCTCGTCTGCCATTACTCCCACTGACGGGGCGGGACCGCAAAAGCTTCCCGACTACCGGCTCTCGGGTCCTTCCTCGATATCCTCCGGGAAGTCTTCGTCGGGGACGAGATACTTGTCGGCGTTGAAACTGCCGGGGTAGATGTCGACGACGGTCTGTTCGGCACGGTTGTCCAGCGCTTCGAGAAAGCGGCCCTTGACGACTTCTTCGACGATTTCGCGGAGCGATTCTTCCCGTTCTTCGACGGACTCGAAGACGCCCAGCGTAATCTGTGCTCCCGCCATGTCGGCGTGGCCGCCGGCACTGCCGATACGACCGAAGGCGTCCCGAAGTACTTCGCCGAGGTCGATGTCGGTTCCCCGAGAGCGCGCCGAGACGTAGATTGTTCCCTCACGGAACCCGTAGACGACTGTCGTCGATACGTCTTCCAGTGCCAGCAGGCGGTCGGCGGCCTGCGCGAGTGCGTCTCTGTTCGCGAGTTCTCCGACACAACTCAAGAGGACGGACCCCTCCTGCGTGCGATTAGTGATGGCGCTGGCGATAATCTCGAAGGTGTCCGCGCTGATGCTCGGCGATTCGATGCGTTCGAGCATTCCCAGGTCAGCTGCCGGGAGCAGTTTCGCGGCCGCCTCGAAATCCGCCTGCACCGCTTCACGCGTAAACTCTCTCGTATCGACGCGGATGCCAAAGAGCAGTCCGGTCGCCACGGCCTCGGTGAATTCGATGCCGAAAAATTCCAGGTAGTCGACAAGCAGCGTACTCGTTGCACCCACGTTGCTTTGCAGGTCGACGTACCGCGCCTCGACGGGTGCACGCGGTGGGTGGTGGTCGACGACGATGTCGACGGGAAGGTCTTTCGGCAGTTGGTCGTTGACGCCGGGTCGCGAGTGGTCCACGAGCGCGAATCCGTCGAATTCGTCGAGATTCTCCTCTGGAGAGAGGTTCCTGAGGTCGAAATCCAGCAGATTGACGAACGCTCGGTTCTCCTGGTGTGTAATATCTCCGTAGTAACAGATATCCACTGTACAGCCCCTGCTCTTCGCGAGCCGGCCCAGTGCAACGGCACTGGCGATGGCGTCCGGGTCGGGGTTGTCGTGCATGACGACAGCTAGCCGGTCGATACTTCGAAGTACGCGACTGAGCTGGCGCTTCTGGAGTCCGTCGTCGCCCACGCGTTCGAGGAACTGGTCGGCCACGGCCGCTGTCGGGTCGACAACTCTGTCTGCAAGCTGTTTCAGCTGGTCTGTCTGTTCGGTATCCCCGTTACTGACGTAGGCAACGAGCAACGCGTCGGGCGCAACTGTGCGGGCGGCACGCGCCGCTGCCACGTTGATTGCGGGGTCGTCATCGGCGACCAGAACGGTGTCGACTGGCAGTCTCTCGCGAAGAATGGTCTCGTCCGTCGGGTCGGCTGCAGTGGCCGCGATTCCGCTTCCGACGAACGTTTCGACCCGACTCTCGTCGGTGGTGACCACTTCGAGTGTGCCCGGCCGGTCGGAGAGCATCTCTGCGAGTCGCTGTCCGAGTGACCCACTCCCCAGTACCAGCCGGTCGAGCATGTAGTCGTCCTCCGGAGTGCGTCCCCTAAAAGGTCCGGCTTTGCCGCGCCCACCGTCGACCGTTATTTGAGTCGCTCCTGCAGGAAAGATGGGTGTGCCGCAGCGACACCGTCGATTGACTTGATGTCCTCGTTGATGACGTCGCCCAGTTCGTCACCGTCGCCGGCGCGGACTTCGGCCATCAGCATGTGGTCGCCACTGGAGGTGTACAGCGCCTCAATCGCGTCCAACTCCTTGAGTTCGCGGGTCACTTCGACGTAGTGTTCGCTCTCGACGTCCACGCCGACGATTGCGATGGACTGCCCGGCGAGTTTCTTCGGGTCGATATCCGCAGAGTACCCGACGATGACACCTTCCTCTTCCAGTTTCTGGATGTACTTGCGAACCGTCGGCTTGGAGACGCCTGCCCGTTCTGCAATCTCCGCATACGACGCCTGTGCATCGTCTTCTAACACCGACAAAATTTGCTCTTCGGTGGGCTCGGCACTCATACTACATCTTTTTGCTCCGATGAAAAAATATCTTCCGAACCGCAAAACATCATCCAGACCGGACGAAGCCGGTGCCAGATGTCGCGTGCGGACCGGTCACAGACCGGCAGCCGTCCTCAGGTATGGCGTTCGATGAGTTCGTCGGCGGTGCGCTCCCACTCGGCATCCTCGTCGAAGTAGCGCTCCGCGAGCGGTTCCTCGGGCATCTCGCCGACGTTGCGTTTCTCCTCGCCGTAGGAGAGTCGGTTCTCGTCGTGGTAGAACCGACCAGTCAGCACTTCACCCTCCCAGAGCCGGGATTCGGCTTCGTACATCATCTCGGCCGCTTCACGCCGATCGTGGATGTCGAAGTCGAACTCGTCGTCGTCCTGGATGTCCGTGTAGGGAACGTACTCCTTTGCATCCTTGTTCCAGGTGGGACACTGGGTGAGGAAGTCGACGTGGGCGAAGCCGTCGTGTTCGATTGCTTCGACGAGAATCTCCTTCGCCTGGCGCGGATTGACCGCCGCCGTCCGGGCGACGTAGGAGGCACCCGAAGCCAGCGAGAGCGAGAGCGGTCGGACGGGGTCCTTTGCGCTCCCGTGTGGCTGTGTCTTCGACTTATGACCCTTCGGACTTGTCGGGGAGGTCTGACCTTTCGTCAGCCCGAAAATCTCGTTGTTGAACACGATATACGTCATATCGTGGTTCTCGCGGGCGGTGTGCATGAAGTGGTTCCCGCCGATACCGTAGCCGTCGCCGTCACCGCCGGCCGCGATTACCTCAAGGCCAGGGTTTGCGAGTTTTGCTGCGCGGGCAATCGGCAGCGAGCGGCCGTGAATCGAGTGGTAGCCGTAACTCTCGAAGTACGAGGAGAGCTTCCCCGAACAGCCGATTCCAGTCACGAGCAGCGTCTCGTCGGGGGAGCGGCCGATTTCGGGCATGGCCTGTTTCAGCGCCTTCAGGACGCCGAAGTCGCCACAGCCCGGACACCACGTCGCCTGTGGCTCGATACCGGGTGTAAAGTCTTCCTGGTCGGTTTCGCTGTCGTCGTTGATTGCTGAGAATGTACTCATGGTTAGTCACCTGCCGCGGGAACGTACTTGACGTTCTGTCCCGCTGGCTGGTTGCCGTCGAGTGTCGATTCGAATCCCTCGACGATTTCGCCGGGTTCGAACGGTTCGCCGTCGAATTTCAACAGACTGGAAAGTTTCGGGCCGAAGCGACCGAGCTCTTTCTGTGTCAGTCCGCGGAACTGCCCGCTGGCGTTCATCTCGACGACCAGACACTCTTCGACGCTCTCCAGGAACGCCGTCACGTCTGCCTCGGGATATGGCATCAGGTCGCTGACGCCAATCGCTTTCACCGAGTGTCCGAGCTCGTTCAGTCGGTCGACGGCCTCGAAGACGGTGTCCTGCTGGCTGCCCCAGGTCAGGATGCCGTACTCCGCGTCTGCCGGACCGTGGTAGGTCTGATTCGACTCCTCTCGGTCGTCCAGACTCTCTCGAATCAAATCGAGCTTGCCGAGCCGGCGTTCGACCTGTGCCACGCGGTTGTCGGGGTCTTCGCTGATGTGGCCGGTCGGTTCGGACTCGTTGCCCGTCGCGAGGAAGCG
>JAZKTK010000023.1:0-29410 GCA_036625595.1 Haloarculaceae archaeon
GCCGATGCGCTCGTACCACGCCTTCGAGAGGCCGAGGTAGAACGCGACCCACTCGTCGCCGATGACACCCTCGTCGACGGCCGCTCGGATGGTGAGTTCCTGCACGCCGCCGTCCTCGCTCTCCTGCTGGTCGATCGAGTAGAGCGGCACCGTCACGTCTTCGACCCGCTCCAGAGGGGGCTCGTCCGTCTCGGGGTCGATGAAGTGTTCTAGCTCTGCCTGCGTGAACTCCCGAACGCGGATGAGACTCTTCCGGGGACTAATCTCGTTGCGATAGGCTTTCCCAATCTGGGCGACCCCAAAGGGAAGCTGGTTGCGGGCGTACTCGGCCAGCTGTGGGAACTCGACGAAGATGCCCTGTGCCGTCTCGGGGCGGAGATAGCCGGGCGAGGAGCTACCGGGCCCGATGTTCGTCTCGAACATGAGGTTGAAATCGTCGACGGGTTCGCCGGCGAGTGTGGTGCCACAGGACGGACAGACGAGGTCGTACTCGGCGATGAGCTCTGCGATTTCCTCGGTGGAAATCGATTCGGCCTCTTCGATGTCTGTGTTGTCCTCGACGAGGTGGTCCGCGCGGTGACTCTCGCCGCACTCGGGACACTCGATAATCATGTCGTCGAAGCCATCGAGGTGGCCGGAAGCCTCGAAGACGGCCTCCGGCATCACGTCCGGCGCGGAGATTTCCATGTGGCCCTCGCGGGTGACGTAGCGGTCGCGCCAGGCGTCTTCGACGTTGTCCTTGAGGGCCGCTCCCTGTGGTCCGTAGGTGTAAAAGCCGCTGACGCCGCCGTAGGCACCGGCACTCTGGAGGAAGAAACCCCGGCGTTTTGCCAGTTCTGTCAGGCGTTCGCCTTCGTCGCTCATACTGCCTCCAGGAGGTCCATATCCCGGACGATGCCCACGAGCTGGTCGCCGGTGACCATCGGAATCTGCTCGATGTCGTGCTCTATCATCAGCTGGGCGGCGTCCTGGGCGGTTCGGCTCGTGCTGACAGTCAAGAGATTGCTGGTCATGAACCCGCTGACCGGTTCGGCGGGAATCTCGACGTTTCGGGTGGGCATGTAGCTGTTCCCGACGGCTTTGACGCTCTCCCACTTCCAGTCGTCGTCGTCGTCGGCGATTGATTCGCCGGTATCGGCCTCGCCTTCGACGACGCGGGCCTCCTCGAGGATGTCGACTTCGGTGAGCATCCCGGTCATGTCGCCGTCCTCATCGAGGACGATCGCGTAGGGGACGCACGCATAGTAGAGTTCTCGCTCGGCGACCGGCAGCGGCGTTCCCTCGTAGGTCGTGTTGATGTCACGGCGCGCCAGCCCCTCGACGGCCGTCTCGCCGTCGAGGTCACCGCTGGCGATGGCGTGAACGAGGTCGGTGACGGTAACGATTCCTTCGAGAGTATCACCGTCGACGACCGGGATACGTCGGGCGTGTTCGGTCCGCATCAGCTCGGCGACCACCGCGAGAGAGGTGTCGCTTGTGGTGGTGGGAACATCTTCGGACAGCAGGGCGAGCTGGTCCTCGTCGGGGTGTTCGATGAGGGCGTCCCGGGAGACGATACCTCGGTAGATCTCTCCGTCCTCAGTCTCCTTGATGACTGGAACCGACGAGAACGAGCGGTCCTGCAGATATTCGAGGACATCGTCACGCGTTCCTGGGATTTCGACCGTGACGACATCCTCACGGGGCGTCATAACGTCTGCGACGTTCATACTGCCCCGTACTCCTCGCCCCATCCACTAAGTCCTTACACTTTGACCGGCCGAGTGCCCACCGTTACAGTTGGTAATTCACGGCTGCTGACACGTGTCTGACGAGCGTCATGCACTGTCTCGGCTTACTCGGGCGATTCGTACCGTTGCATTCCGGTGGCTTTATGTATGGATGTTACATACTCTCACACATGGAGCCGGATACGGTTGCCCCGACGGCGGTGGAAACGGACGCGGAAGTCATGGCATCGGTCGAGGAAGGTCCGACAGATTCCTTCATCCTCGCCGACATCAGTCAGGACGACGCGTTCGTAACGATGCCGCTCGACGAGGCGGCCTCGCTTCCGGCCTGGCGGTAGTCCGTCGAGACCACGACACCGTTTCGCACAGTATTTCTCCGGAGCATTCACGACACAGCGGTGCGAGCGGCCGCGCCGAGAAAACAAGCGTTATGGCTACCCCCTGACTTGCCTCGTGCATGAAGGTACTCGTCACCGACCCCATCGCCGACGCTGGCATCCAGGTACTCCGTGATGCCGGCCACGAGGTAGAGACAGCATACGACGTGGAGGGCCAGGACCTCCTCGATGCCGTCGCCGACGCCAACGGACTCATCGTCCGCTCCGGGACGGAAGTCACCGAAGAAGTCTTCGAGGCCGCGCCAGACCTCGTCATCGTCGGCCGTGCCGGTATCGGCGTGGACAACATCGACATCGACGCTGCCACCGACCACGGTGTCATCGTCGCCAACGCCCCCGAGGGCAACGTCCGCGCTGCTGCCGAACACACCGTCGCGATGACCTTCGCCACCGCCCGCTCGATTCCCCAGGCGCACAACCGCCTCACCGGCGGCGAATGGGCCAAGGGAGACTTCCTCGGAACCGAGGTCAACAACAAGACCCTCGGCGTCGTCGGCTTCGGCCGCGTCGGCCAGGAAGTCGCCAAACGGCTCGGCAACGTCGGGATGGACCTGGTCGCCTTCGACCCCTACATCAGCGAGGACCGCGCTGCCCAGCTGGGTGCAGAACTCGTCGACGACATCGATGAGTGTCTCGACCGAGCTGATTTCCTGACGATTCACACGCCGCTGACCGACGAAACGGAGAACATGATAGACGAGGAGGCACTCGCCCAACTCGAGGGCGGGTACGTCATCAACTGCGCTCGCGGCGGCATCATCGACGAGCCGGCCCTTGCCGAGGCCGTCGACGACGGCGTGCTCAAGGGCGCTGCGGTCGACGTCTTCGCAAACGAGCCGGTCGATCCCGACAACCCGCTGCTCGACGTCGACGACGTCATCGTCACGCCCCACCTCGGGGCCTCGACGGAAGCCGCACAGGAGAACGTCGCGACCTCCACGGCCGACCAGATTGTCGCCGCCTTCGCGGGCGAACCGGTCATCAACGCGCTGAACGCGCCATCGGTCGACGAGAGCGCCTTCCCGAAGATTCAGCCCTACATCGAACTGGCAGACACCGCCGGGAAGATTGCGGTCCAGCTGTTCGACGACCGCGTCGAGAACGTCGAAGTCGAGTATGCCGGTGACATTGCTGAGGAGGACGTCGACCTCGTGACAGCCAGCGCACTGAAAGGCGTCTTCGAACCGCTGGAGTGGCAGGTCAACGCCGTCAACGCCCCCCAGATTGCCGAGGAGCGCGGTATCGACGTCGTCGAATCGAAATCCCACCAGTCTGAGGACTTCCAGTCGCTCGTCACCGTCACCGTCTCGAACGAAGACCACTCTATCTCGGTCTGTGGCACCCAGTTCGCAGGTGACGACCCACGCATCGTGCGCATCGACGGCTACCGCGTCGACGCCGTCCCACACGGTCACATGCTCGTCGCCCGTAACGACGACGTGCCCGGCGTCATCGGCTTTATCGGCTCGGTGCTCGGCGAGAACAACCTCAACATCGCGGGCATGTACAACGGACGCGAGACGTTCGGCGGCGAAGCGCTGTCGGTGTACAACCTCGACGACCCCGTTCCGAAGGACGTGCTCGACCAGCTCCACGCCGACGAGCGCATCATCGAGACGAAGTACATCTCGCTCGACAACGGCGAATAGGGGCGCATCTGGGGAGGCGTCTGGTCGCCGTGGTAGTCGAGGCGGCGCATACGAAGTCATCATTCCCGAATCGCCCGAAACACGGTGGTTTTGTGTCCTCCCCACAATTTCCAACCGATGAGTGGTATCCGTCCAGACGAACTGGCCGACCGTCTCGAGTCAGAGGCGTCGGACAATCCGTTTCTGCTAGATATCCGTCCACGGGCGTCGTTCCAGTCGAACGCTATCGAGAACAGCCACAACGTTCCCGTCTACGACGAGTTGCAGAGTGGTGACGAAGCCGCGCTGCGGAACCGACTCGATGAGATACCGACTGATCGAGACGTGATTGTCGTGTGCAAGATGGGGATGGTCGCGAAACGAGCGACCAGCCTGCTCAGAGCGGAGGACTACGATGCAACGACGCTGCTCGGCGGGATGAGTGGGTGGAACGGATATCAGAACGACTCGCTCGGCTACAAACTCCGGTCGATACTCTGGAAAATTCTGTAACCCGCCGCTGTGGCGGCCGCGTCATACTGCCGGCTGTCCGTTTGTGACCAGTCTCGGTACCCGGGATGCCAGGTCTGTCCGAGAGGAGACAGTCGACAGTCTCAGTCGTCCGTGTAACTCGGATCCGCTCCGTCGAGTGACTGTTCGCGCCAGGTCGTCCAGTCGTACATCCGCTCGACCTCACCGCTTTGCTGCCGAATGGCGACGGCAGTCGTAAAGAGGAAGGTGCCGACCAACACGGTTCCGACGAGCCACAGCGCGTCGACGGCCGCGGGAACCCCGGCGTAGGTCCCGAGCACGTCCGCGAAGACGACGGCGGCGACGGCGATGATAGCGGGAAGCAAGTTTCTGACGAGCGCGGCGATGCTCGTCCCCTCGTGTTTCCGGACGGCGAGGACACTGTAGTACAGCGCCCACAGCGACGCGCCGACCCAGCCGACGACGACGACGAGGCGGGTGAACTGGTGGTCGACGAGGAAGCCGCTCCACCACGAGGCGACAAAGCCCGCGATGACGAGATAGTCGACCCAGACTGGGAGCGCACGGGGTGACTCTGTGTCGGCGTAGCCCATGAAGTACATCTCCCGGATGCCGAGTGCCGCAAAGAGGATGAAAAATAGCGTCGCTCCTTCGGCGAACGTGTTGAGCCATGAGACGCCAGTTGCCATCGCAGCGACACCAGCGACACCGTAGACAGCGCCGGCAGCGATACCGATACCGAGCAACAGCCAACTTTGCGTGTCCGTGTCTGCGAGCACGTCCCTGACGTATACCAACAAATAGTACAGGAGGACGACCGACCCGACAGCGACGACGGAGTAGGCCAGTCCCTGTGCCATCGCGACGGTTTCGGCGGCGTGTGCAGTCAGTTCAGATGAGACCATCATTCGGTGGTGAGCGTTGCGGACGGGAAAAGTCAGAGCCGATTCTCAGACACTGAGGATGTCCGGTTGCAGAGCGTAGCCCGTTCGAACTCCTTTTTGTGGCTCTGGCTCGTGTACCCACGTATGGGTCTCAAAGACCGCATTCTGGACGCCGTCGCGCGCTGGTTCGCTCCGACGATGGACCACCCCGCTGGCGGAGGGATGACCGGTGAGAAAGCGGCGGAGGCCGACACGGACACGACCGAGGCTGCCGACGACGAGTAACCGGGCTCAGTCGTCGGCTGCGGGCGGGTCCATCTCGGATGGGTAGTTCGTGATGACGACCCAGTCTTCGCCCGGCCGCTGTAGCAGTTTCTCGTAGCGCTGGATTGTCTCCTGTCGCAGCTGTTCTCTCTGTTCCAGTTCGGCTTCGAGCGTCCGAACCCGCGCTTCGAGTGCGATACTCCGCAGGCGATAGTACGTCGCAAGCCCCCACGGACGTTGGACGCGGCCGCTCGTTTTGCCGGGGCGAGGCTCTTCAAGTCCGTCACTAGTCCCGGGTCGACTGCTGGGTGCTGTGGTGGATGATTTTGACATTGGCGGCCGCTCATCTCGTTGGGGCTGATACCACAAAATGGTCAGTCAGACGGGCGTCAGCCGATCACAGGCCCCACTACTATCGATGGCTGTGGCCTGTCAGGAGCCGAGGTGGTCGAGGACACCCTCGGTGTCCCCGGGGACTGGTTCGGGGTCTTTGCCGGCCTTGGCAGCGGCGTCGGGGTCTTTCAGGAGGTGGCCCGTCGTCAGGCAGACGACCCGCTCGTCGGCGTCGATTTCACCCTCGTGGCGGAGTTTGCGCACGCCGGCAATCGAGGCAGCGGAGGCCGGTTCGACGCCCACACCCTCGCCGGCGAGGTCGCGCTGTGCCTCGGTAATCTCCTCGTCGGAGACGGCCACTGCGGTCCCGCCGGTCGCCCGAATACCGGGGAGGGCTTTCGGCGCGTTGACGGGGTTGCCGATACGGATGGCCGTGGCGAGGGTCTCCACGTTGTCCCAGCGCTCGATGTGGTCCCAGCCCTTCTCGATGGCCTCGACCATCGGCGCGGAGTGTTCGGCCTGGACGCCGGTCAGCTTCGGCATCTCCGATTCGTCCATCGCGCCGGCCGCGACCAGTTCGCGGAAGCACTTGTAGAGTGCAGCGGTGTTGCCGGCGTTCCCGACCGGCAGCGCGATGCGATCCGGATAGCCGCCCTCCTCGTCGCGGAACTGCTCTAAGATCTCCAGCCCGATGGTCTTCTGTCCCTCCAGTCGGAAGGGGTTCAGCGAGTTCAGCAGGTACGCCTCGCCCATCCCGGCGAGGTCCTGGACGATGTCGAGACAGGTGTCGAAGTTACCGTCGACTTCGAGGATTCGTGCGCCGTGGAGACTGGCCTGGGCGACCTTCCCGGCGGCGACTTTGCCGGCGGGCAGCAACACGAGCGTCTCCATCCCGCCGCGAGCGCCGTAGGCTGCGAGCGCCGCCGAGGTGTTGCCCGTCGACGCACACGCCAGGCGGCCGACGCCGATTTCCTTCGCGACGCGGACGCCGACGGTCATCCCGCGGTCTTTGAAACTCCCCGTCGGGTTCATCCCTTCGTGTTTCACGCGCAGTCGGTCGAGACCGAGGTCGTCTTCCAGTCGCGGTACCTCGTGGAGCGGCGTTCCGCCTTCGGGGAGCGTCACACCTTCGTCGAAGGGGAGCGCGGCCGAGTAGCGCCAGACGCTCCACTGGTCGTTGTCGAAATCCTCCCACGTCGGCAGGTCGCTGTAGCGCGCTTCCAGCAGCCCGTCGCAGTCGTCACAGGTGTAGCGGACCTCCTCGAAGGGGGCGAACGCTTCCCCGCACTCGATACAGGACAGCCAGACCCCGTCGTCGGCACAGGCCGGCTCTGCGCCCGTGAGTTCGAGATTGCTCATTATCGGGCCAGATGGACCGGGTATGCAAAAGTGGGGCGGTTAGCGCCGGTCACGGAATCCGGTGAGGCGGCTCGGCGAGACGGCGAGTGCCACCACGAACAGACAGCCAACGCCGAGTCCGACCAGAACGTCCTCGGACGGCATCGGTACCGGCACCCGGTCGACGGTCGTCCTGTCGGTCACGACGACGACGTAGTCGGTGCTGTCGACCCGGTAGACTTCACCCACGCCGCTGACTGACTCCGGCGGCGCGGGACTCGTTACTTCCCCCTCTCTGGCTGCCCGAACACCGACCCACGTCTCGGCGGTCCCCTCGTCCGCCCGTTGGCTGATGTCGTCGAGCATCGCTGTCGGGTTCGCCGACTCGACGTCGAAGACGTAGCTTCCGTTCTCGCTGCCCTGCCGGACCCGGCGGTAGTACCCGCCACCGAGTTCGACGAACTCCTGGTCAGTGTACCCCTCTATCTGGACCGACTCGTTCGGGACCGAGACCGGTCCGCGTTCGAGGAGGTAGCTGTCGAACGCGCAGGCACGTGTGTGCTCGTCGTCGGGCTGGCAGTCGACGGCCGCAAGGTCGTTGTAGCCGGCCAGACTCGCCGAATCTGGGCGTTCGTAGACGAGGTGTCCGCCAGTAACGCCGACTTCGGCCCGCTCGTAGGTGTACTCGGTCGTGCCTTCGCTGGGGGCCAGCCAGATTCCACTCGCGGTGAACAACAGGCCGATGACGGCGAGCGCGACGAGCCGCCAGTCTCTGTCCATCGGATACGCTACTGTCGCACCTCTGGAGGGTATACTTTCTGTCGGTGTCTGGGCCGAACACTCGCTCGCTACATTCGTTTGCCATCGCTCAGACTCGCACTCGCTCTCGCCTGTTCCGAGAACTCGTTCCCGTCGTCACTTACTGCTCTCGCTGCTCGCGGGTCACTCCGTTCCCCGCTCGCTTGTTCTGAGGACTTGCTCCCGCTGGTCACTCGTCCTCGCTGGCCTCACGGCTCGCTTCGCTCACCGTTCGGCTATAACGAGACCGGCTCGCTCCTGTCGTCACTCGTCCTCACTCCCCAAACTCGTCGATACGATCATGCACGTAGGCGGTCCACTCGTCGAGCGTCTCGTGCATCAACTCGCGGGCCTCCACCAGCGGCGTCGCGGAGTACTGATAGACGTGTCCGCCGCTGTCGAGCAGCCGACGTTGTCGCTCCGCGAGTCCCTTCTCTCGAAGCGTCGACAGCGACCGGTTGACGTTGCTCCGGTCGCGGTCTAACTCGGCAGCGAGTTCTTCGACGGTACTCCCTGGGGTGTCGAGCAGTACCTGATAGGTCCGTGCCTCGTGGCGCTGGATACCGAAGACGCAGGTCAACACGTCCTGCAGTCCCGGCTCTTCGTCGAGCATCAACTCGCGAAACCGGTCCGGGGAGGGGTCGGTCTGGGCCATACGTACACTATCGTTGCCGCGAGAATAAACCCCCAAGTAACGTTTCACTCACCTAATTCGAGGCGGAGGCCCCACCCTCAAGGAGTCGTTCGAGAATCGAAGATTCTCGTGATCCCGAAAATCTCCGATTTCTGGTGGGCGAACGAGACGCTCTGCGTCTCGTCAACGTCGGCAAAACGCAGACGCCGGAGGCGCACCTGTAGACGTGCGCTTGAATCGCGGGACGCTGAACGTGAGTGGAGAGTACGACCTTCCTGCCTCTGCTGAGGCATAGAACGGGAGTCCACGCGAAAGCCCTACCCTCAACGAGCGAGCGGGGCCATTGCCCCCGAGCGAAGTAGGGGAGGGTAGTTTACTCACTGTCTACTGCTCGCTGTAACCCTGCTGTTCGAGACACTCACGCATCTCCTCGGCGGAATCGTGTTTGTGCAGGCGGGTTGGCGTATCACAGTAGTACGTCTCGCCGTCGTGGCGGAGTGTCACCTCGTGCTCGGAACCGAGAAACTCCGTCCGGACGATGACCCGCTGGCCCTGCTCTAACGTCGTCAGCAGTTCCTCTGTCTCGTACTCGCCTGCGTCGACGACGAGTGGGTCGCTCATCACTTGTCGATACTGGTGCCACGCTATTCAGTGTTCGCTCCGACCCGTGTGTTCGTCTGTGGTGCACACGCGCCCGACCCGAATAGGATTATATTACCCCGCAGCAGCTGGTAATAAACGCTTGTCCTCTCGTGTGAGTACGGTGCGATAGCGGGCTACCACTAACCATCCCGTCTGGATAGGACTGTATGCTATGGACTCACAACGACGCAGATTCCTCCGACTCGGCAGTCTGGCTGCTATCGGTGCCCTGGCCGGCTGTGCCGGCTCGGAGCCGACCAACGAGGAGGCACCATCGGACACCACGACATCGACGCCGATGGAGACCGAGACCGCAACCCCAGAGGATAGCGCCGGGATACAGACCACGTCTGACATCGACTACGACGGCTGGTTCGAGGAGACGGACAACTTCGACGGGACAACAGTCGACGCACGCGACCAGAACAGTGTCACGGTCGCCGTCGGCGCGGACGGCAACGGTGGCGGCGCGTTCGCCTTTGACCCACCCGCTGTCTGGGTCGAACCCGGGACGACCGTCACCTGGGAGTGGACCGGCAACGGTGGCAGCCACAACGTCGTCGCGAACGACGGCTCCTTCCGGTCCGGTGACCCGACGGACTCGGGAACCTACGAGCGCACTCTCGAGACCGACGGGACGGTTCCGTACTACTGTGACCCCCACCAGGGACTGGGGATGAAAGGCGCTGTCGTCGTCGGCCAGCCCGATGGTGGCGGCGAGCAGGCGACCCAGGACTACGACTGGCAGGCCGCGACCTTCGATTCGTACTGGTACTCGCTGTACAACATGAGTACCAACATCGCGATGAGCGGCAACGGCGTCCCCTTCCCGCTGAACGAGCAGATGGAGCAACTGCGCGACCAGCGACTGCCCGCGATGCTCGAAAACGCCAACGCCGAACGGCCGCCAATCGCCAATCCGAACCTCTCGCTTGCGGCGTTTACCGAAGGTGACCCGCACTTTACGCAACAACCAGTGTTCGAAGACGACTCCGGCCGTCCCGATGCGTCGACACTTGCCTGGGACAAGTCACAAGCATCCGGCGTTGTCAGTCCATCGTCGGCCGCCTGGACCCACCTGAAAGGCGTCACCTGGGCGAAAAACTTCCAGGCACACTTCGACATTCTGCCGGGTGATATGGCACCGATGTTCCGCGCACAGTTGCTCTCGACACTGGCACAGGTCGGTATCAATGCCACCATCCTCGTCGGTGGTTCCCGCGGGAACGGGGCGCTGACCCACGGCGACACCTTCGAATTCCTCTCCGAGTACCGCCCCAGCGAGGGCCGCATCGAAGACGAGACCCGACGCCCGCACCACCACGCCGCAATGTTGTGGTTCCTCTCGGATATGAACAGCCTCGCACAGAACGGCTGGTTCGGATACGAGAATCCCCGACCGCTCCTCCCGCGGGCGGCTGGCGCGGACGCCGTCTTCGACCCACCGGTCGGCATTCAGGAGATTACCGACGGCGTCGCATCGACGACGATGGACCTGTTCGGTCCGGCAGACGTGGCGTCCCAGGAGTCGACTCGGTCGGTCGGCCTCATGCTCGCAGCCGTCGGCTACTACGGCCCACAGGCCAGCAGCGACGACCAGCTGCGTGCGGCCGTCGACTACGCGAACGAACTCGCCGGCGTCATCGAGGATACCCTCGACGGCAATGGGAGAGTCCAGAACGGCGCTGAAAACCAGGCCGCTACGCAGGGTATCGTCGCGCAGGGACTGCTGTGGGCCTCTCAGATGGACGGCGTCGACCACACTGACACCGCCGAGAGCGTGCTCGGATATATGACGGACACGCTGTGGGACGACGACGCTGGCACCTTTGCGTCGGGTGAGGGCGACACCACGTACACCATCACGGCCCGCGACGCCGGCGACATCACCGGTGGACTCAACGCGGCCGACGCCGTGCTCGAACTGTCGGGAACAAAGGAGACGTTCGCACGCTTCTTCGACGAGACGTTCAACACCGGCCGCCTCCAGCGGGCACAGCGCCCGCCGTCGGTCGGTGGCCGTGACAACGAGCCGCCGCTCCCACCAGAGGCTGGCGGTGAGTTCGGCCAGGCGGCCGTCTACAACGCCGAAATCGAGTACGACACAGATGCGGGCGAGTGGTCGGTCACTGACGACAGCTTCCAGACCGCCGGTGCGCTCTACCTCGCCAACCAGGACATCTGGGTCGGCAACTGGGCTGGTGACTTCTACCAGGGTCGTGGCGTTCCGGGACAGTCCGACGAACCGCCGCAGTAGGTTCCACCCTTTTTGGGACTCGTTCACAAACCCCTTCGTTTCCGCTGGAGATAGCGCCGGCTGTCGAAAAGATGACATCCGAAAACGGCCGCGGAACTCACGTCGGGAGCGGGGAGTTGGGAGTCTATCGCTCGGCGATTGGGGTGACTTCCTGGTCTTTCGGGCCGATGTAGCGGCCGCGCGGACGGATGAGCTTGTTGTCCGCGGTGTATTCGAGGATGTGTCCGACCCAGCCGCTGACCCGGGACATCGCGAAGATTGGCGTGTACATGTCCACTGGGATGCCGAGCTTGTAGTAGACCGACCCGGAGTAGAAGTCGACGTTGGGTGCGATGCCTTTCTCCGGGAGGCCCTTCTCCTCGGTCAGATACTCCTCGATGGTCGTCGTGTAGTCGAGCCACTTGGTTTCGCCGTCCTCCGCGGTGAGGTCTTCCAGCTTGTGCTGGAGAATCTTCGCGCGGGGGTCTTTCGTGTTGTAGACGCCGTGACCCCAGCCGGGGAGGCGCTCGCCGGCCTCGGTCTTGGACTTGACCCACTCGAGGGGTTCCATCTCGCTGTCGTCGAGTTCCAGAAGCGCCTCGATGACGTCCTGGTTTGCACCGCCGTGGAGCGGTCCGGAGAGCGCGCCGATGCCGCCCGTGATTGCGGAGTACATGTCTGCGAGCGTCGAGGAAATGACCAGCGTGGTGAACGTCGAGGCGTTAAAGCCGTGGTCGGCGTGGAGGATGAGCGCCATATCGAAGGTTTCCTCGGCCACGTCGCTCGGCTCTTCGCCGGTCAGCATGTAGAGGAAGTTTCCGGCGTGAGAGAGGTCCTCTCGGGGTTCGATTGCGTCCTCGCCGCGACGGAGGCGGTCGTAGTTCGCCAGAATAGTCGGAATCTTCGCGGTGATGCGACGACCCTTGCGCCGGGCGGCCGCGAGGTCTTCGGGGTCGGCGTCGTCTTCCGGCTCGCTGGCCGACAGCGTCGAGACAGCCGAGCGGAGTGCAGCCATCGCGCTCTCGTCTTCCTCGGCGAGAATTCGCAGCGTTTCCAGTGTCTCCTCCTCGACACCGCGCTCGCTCGCCATCGAGTCGGCGAACGCATCGAGTTCCTCCTGTGTCGGGAGCTGTCCCTCCCAGAGCAGATACAGCACTTCTTCGAAGCTCGCGTTCTGGGCCAGGTCCTCGATGTCGTAGCCGTTGTAGATGAGCCGTCCCTCGTCACCGTCGATGTAGCTCATGTTGGACTCGGCGACGAGAACGCCCCGCAATCCCTTCTTGAGTTCGTCGGACATACCACCGACTTTTCCACGTGCAGGAAAAAACATTACCATTTGGTCCGTCCGGCCTGGGCACGCTCGGACGCAATTTTTGCAAGTATGTCCCTTAATCCCTCGAAAAGTGATTGTTTGTAAATCAAAACACAGTCTTGTTGACGTGTCCGCGTCAATCGGTCCCGTGGACCGTGCGTCCGGGCAACGTTTTTGCACGGGGGCGACCGAGGTGCAGGCATGGCTGCTGACGAGGTGGAGTACGAGCCAAAAAGTGTCAAGGAGCTACTGGCGGAGATGAAAGACACCGCCGAGTTGCTCATCGACCTCTCGTACTCCGCCGTGCTCCTGGGGAGCGACGACGTTGCCCAGGAAGTACTCGTCCTAGAGGAGAAGATGGACGTCCTCCAGTTGCGCGCCCGCATGAGTATCCTCATGGCTGCGCGAAGTCCCGCCGACGCCGAGGCGCTCGCACCCGTCCTCGGCATCGTCGGTGCTGCAGAGAAAATTAGCGACGCTGCCGGGGACATCGCGAAAATCGTTCTCGAAGATATCGGTCTCCCGCCGGAGATGCGCGCCGCCCTCCCCGAAGCGATGGAGACGCTCGTTCGCGCCGAAATCAGCCCTGATTCGTCGCTGACCGAGACGACACTCGGCGAGTTGAACCTCGAAACCGAAACCGGCGTGCGTGTACTCGCGCTCCGCCGAGCGGACGACTGGCTGCTCAACCCCGACGCGACCACTCGGCTCCAGGCCGGTGATATCGTCCTCTTCCGTGGTCCCGAGGAGGGAATTATCTCGGTGTACGCCGACGCGACCGGCGAGGCCTACGAACCGCCCGACCCCATCGAGAGCGAGTCGACTGACCTCGACCGCGCCGTCGACTCTATCGTTCTGATGAAAGACATGGGCGAACTCGCCGTCGACCTGGCCTACGGCGCTATCCTCTTCGACTCCGAAGACGTCGCAGAGGAGGTGTTCGAACTCGAAGCGGAGGTCGACGCACTCCAGTCCCGCTTCGAGGCGTGGACGCTCCGGGCCGCTGGTCGCGTCGAGGACCCGGTTTCGCTACGCGGCCTGGTCCAACTCGCCAGCAGCACGGAGATAATCTCCGACGCCGCCCTGGAGATTAGCGAGGGCGTCCTCCGGGGGCTCTCGACACATCCCGTCGTCCGCGAGGCTGTCTACGAGAGCGACGAGGTCATCGTCCGTCTGGCCGTCGGTGCGGGTAGCGAACTCGACGGGACGACGCTCGGGAGCAAGGAGGTCAAAACCGACACCGGCATGCGCGTTATCGCGGTCCGGCACACCGGTGACGAAGACGGCGGCGAGTGGGACATCTCGCCCGGACCGGAGACGCCGCTCGCTGCTGGTGACGTGGTCCTCGCGAAGGGGACGCGTGCTGGTGCTGAACGACTCGAGGCGATGGCCGACTAGAGTTCTCTGGTGAGTTTGTAGGCGCGTCGCATCACGAGCAGCGCTGCCGCCAGCCCGCTCGACGTCATCGCGAGTACGAACGCCAGCGCCACGTAGTACACCGGCGAGCGAACAGTATTGGGCGCGAGCACGACGAAAAACAGGAAGATAGCTGCGGTGAAGGCGACGCCGAGGACGATGCCCCGTTTGAGGTTCTGCCGGACGTGCAGGGCCTCCACGAGCGCGGCCCGACCGCCGGGCTGGTCCTCGGTCGATGACACACCGTCTCGTAGGGTCGAGCGTCAAATAATCGCGTCGGTTTCGGCTCCGTGTCCGCTGGCGCTGGCCGGTATCGAACCGCTAAAGACGGTGGACCCGTCCAGTACGTATAATGACGAGTCTCGGTACGGCGAGTGCCGCCCCCGGTGAACTCGACACCGGCCGTCTCGAGGTTGGAGAAGCCCGTGACGGGAGCACGATTGCGCTCCCCGTCGCGGTCGTCAACGGCGCTCGTGACGGCAAGACGTTGTACATCCAGGCCGCAAGCGACGGCGACGAACTCAACGGCGTCGGCGTCGTCCAGCGAGTCGTCCCCCAACTCGACCCCGCGGACATCGCCGGCACCATCCTCATTGTCGGCGTCGCCAACTACTACGCCTTTCAGGTCGCCGAACACCGCAATCCCATCGACGACACCAAACTGAATCGCGCCTACCCCGGCGACGCCACCGGCACCGCCTCCGAGCGCATCGCCGCTGCCACCTTCGACGCCGCCAGTCGCGCCGACATCGCGCTCGACCTCCACCAGGGGTCGACCTCGCAGATGATAGAGGAGGTCCGCGTCCGCTGTGGCACCCGCCACCGTCTCCACGACGAGTGTCTCGAACTCGCCAAGGTGTTTGGCTGTGGCTACGTCCTCGACCAGAAAGGCCCCGACGGCCAGCTGGCTCGCGCCGCACCCGACGACGGCGTCCCCACTGTCGACCCCGAACTCGGCGGCTGTGTCGGCTGGGACGAGAACTCGATCCAGGCCGGCGTCGACGGCGTCTTCAACGTCCTCGAGTACTACGACTTCCTCGACGGCCGGGTCGCACCCCGCCCCCAGACCCGAGCCAGCGGGTTCGACCAGTACGGAGCGCCGGCCGGCGGTCTCATCACCTTCGAGGTGGAACTCGGGAGCCGCGTCTCCGCCGGCCAGACGCTGTTCGAAGTCACCGACGTGTTCGGCTTCACGAAAGAGACGGTCACGGCCGACTCCGCGGGCGTGTTCTGGCGCGCTCGCCGGCTCCCACACGTCGCGGCCGGCGAGTACGTCTGTTCGGTCGGGACGGATATCGATACATACTGACCCACTTTTTGTTTCGTCGGGTGTCGCACGCGAGCCTCTCGGCTCGCGGCGCACCACTCTCTGCTCACGGCGGCTTGCCGCCGTTCGCATGGTACGAGGGAGCTTCGCTCCCTCGCTACTCACAAAAACTTGGGGAAAAAGGCTGCTCGCGGCCGGTAGGCCGCTCGCAGGTGCTATCGTAGTGGTCACAGCAACCGCACAGCGCCGCAGACAGCACACCTGCCCTTCCCCGCTGGCGTGCGACCCGCTGAAGCGGGCACGCACGCCCGGCCACCGCAACCGTCACCCACTTTGCCGCGCCCGCTCGTCTCTCGGCTATGCCCACCGCTCACCACGTCGGTATCACTGTCTCCGATCTGGACCGCGCCGTCGAGTTCTATCAGGATGTCTTCGACTTCCCTGTGCTCGCCGAGTTCTCCGTCTCCGGCGAGGCGTTTTCGACTGGCGTCGATGTCCCCGATGCTACCGGACAGTTCGCGCATCTGGACGCCGACGGCGTCCGACTGGAACTCATCGAGTACGACCCTGAGGGCGAGACTGCCCACGCCGACCGCGTCAACCAACCCGGCGCGAAACACCTCGGTCTCGACGTCGAGAATCTGGACGATTTCTACCGTGCGCTCCCCGAACAGGTCACGACCCTCTCTCCGCCCCAGACGACCGAAAGCGGCACGCGAATCTGCTTCGTCCAGGACCCCGAAGGCAATCTCATCGAGGTTCTCGAACCCTGAGCGCGGGTCAAACTGATTGCGCTCCGGTGTGGGTGTGTGGATATGTACCGCTGTGACGACTGCGGCCGCGAGTACGACATGACCGCCGGCGCGCCCTGGCGTTGCGTCTGCGGCCACGCACTGGACTTTGCTGACCAGCCCCGACCAGCGAGCGATTCACCACCCGCGGACCTCGACCGCGACCGCGGTCTCTGGGCGTTTGCGGAGTTCCTGCCGGTCGACTCGCACGTCACGCTTGGGGAGGGATGGACGCCGCTGGTCGAGGCCCCCGACTGGGATGCGACGTTCAAATTGGAATCGCTGTTTCCAACGGGGAGTTTCAAAGACCGCGGCGCAGCGGTGACCCTCTCGCTGGCCCAGCAACTCGGCGTCGAACGTGTTCTTGAGGACTCCTCGGGCAACGCCGGCCACGCCATCGCCACCTACGCCGCTCGCGCCGGCATCGACGCCGACATCTACGTCCCGGCAGACGCCAAGCCGGCCAAAATCGAGGCCATCGAGCGGACCGGCGCGACTGCTGTCCAGATTGCGGGCGACCGGCAGGCAGTCACCGACGCCTGTCTCGACGCGGTCCAATCCGGCGAGGGATGGTACGCCAGCCACGCCTGGCACCCCTCATTCTTCGCCGGGACGGCCACCTTCGCACTCGAACTCGCCGCCCAGCGAGACTGGTCCGTCCCCGACGTGGTCGTGACGCCGCTGGGCCACGGTACGCTCTTTCTCGGTGCCTACCGTGGCTTCCGGGCACTCTCCGATGCGGGCTGGACTGACGGCCTTCCCCGACTCGTCGGTGCACAGGCCGCTGGTGTCGCGCCAATCGTCGAGTCACTCCACGGCACGGATGCGGCGACGGGACGCAACGACGCTGCTGACGGCATCCAGATTACAGAACCCGCTCGGCGCGACCAGATACTTGCGGCTATCGAGGCGACCGATGGCGACGCCGTCGCTATCGATACTGAGACAACCGAGCGGGCGCTGAGCCGTCTCCGCGAACGCGGTCTCGATACGGAACCAACGTGTGCGGTCGCGCCTGCCGCACTCGACAGCCTCCGCCAGCGCGGCGACATCGGCGCTGACGAGGATGTCGTCGTCGCGCTCACTGGAACCGGATTGAAAGCGTGAAACGTCGAGTACCGCGGTACGCGAACGCGATTTTCCCGACGAGGTCGATGCCACCGCGGGCGAACAGACCGATGCCGCTGTCGAGCGGCGTCGTATCGTCGCAATCGGTACACTCGGAGTACAGGTTGACTTATCAGCTTCTTCCAAAGAGAATCACTATCGAACGGTCCAGAAACGCTCTCTCGCTTTGGATGCGTCGGCGTGTCGAATCTATCCTGAACTAGCTACTCGCTCGTACTTTCCATACGGAATCACTTCCTCGAGATTCGTTCTACGGCGACGGATGCACCAGCTGCCGCGGGATACACGATGTCGTCGACGAAGCGACGATGCCCGTATCCCTCTTCACCGTCCCGAGAGATTCGAAGTAGCGTCCGGACATCGGTGACTGTCTCGTACGCTGTCTCACAGACAGTCAGGTTCACGTCCGTATCGTTCGTGAGGGCAGCGACGACGTCGGCCGCGGCCAGGTCGGCCTGCTCGAGGCTGTCAGCGTCCGTTCCATTGCCCTCGATAACCTTGCTGACGGCCGGCGACACCTGCTCGCACTTCTCGGCGTCCCGTTCAACGACAGTGACCCTGTTTTGTTCCTCGCTGAGTTGCTGTGCGACACGGCGGCCGACGCGGCCAGCCCCGACGATGATGACGTTTCTTGCCATTGAGGTAACCCTACCTGAATATGCTTCGAGAAGTGTGTTAAATGTTACCACAAATAAGCCGAGACGGCCCGGTAGGTAGGAGGAATATCTGTACAGTTGCGTTGCAGAACTGTTGCTCACCGTAGACAGCACGGTCTCGCTGTCGCTCGGGATGTGTCGGCGCGTCGAACCCGCCCCGGACCAGCGGTTTCCCGACCACCTTTTTCCCGCTCGGGTGTGCTCGCTTCGCTCGCACACCACTCCCGGCAAAAATCTGGACCAAAAAGGCTGCCACTCACTCCGTTCGTGCGCAGTACAGTATCATCGCTCGGGATGTGTCGGCGCGTCGAACCCACCCCGGATTAGGGGCCTGGCGATGTGTCGCCGCGCCACCGGCGGCACCTCGTACCACCCTTTCTCGATGTCTCGGTCCAGTTCCCGCGCGACCTTTCCGTCGGCGCTCGTCCCGCAGTCCCGACACCGATATCCCGCGTTCGCGCCCGCGGATTTCATCGACCGGCCACAGTCCGGACAGTCCGGTGTATCCAGTTCCGTCGTCACGCGCTCGCGGACCGCGAACTTCTCCAGTTTGAGCGTCCCGTCGCTGACCTCGCCACACGCGGTGATGTAGTCACCCTCCCGCAACGCCCGTACACGGTCGCGAAAGCGTTTGGTCGGTTCGAACGCTGCACACCGCATCTCTTCGTTTCCTTCGAGGGTGAAAAACACGTGGCCACCTTCCTCCGTTTCCGGTCGCGTGGCGACGGCCCCGTCGAGGCGGTACGCGCGGCCGTCCCGAACATCGTCGATGGTCCCGTCCCGGAGGTGGGCGTCCGTTCCCTGATTCGTGACGAACGTGTGCCGGCGGGCAACGGGTTCGCTCTCGATGCGCTGAGCGACGCGGCGGACAGCGCCGGGGTCGTCGCCGCGAATCCCGTGGAGAATGGGGCAGGGCGTCCGGGGGACACAGACGGCGACGCCTTCCTCCCGGTCGACGGTGTCCCACACCTCGGGGTAGGCGTCGTCTGCGGCGGCGAACACCGAATCGGTGTCGACCTGCCGGTCGGTCCCCCACCGTTCGCGTTCGCGGTAGGAGATACACTCGTAGGTCCACTCGTCGAAGGCCCGGTGTGCACCAGCGGCGGCGGCTGCGCCAATCAGTCCCCGGCCCATCCCCCGCTCGACTGTCTCGACGCCGGCCGCAGAGAGCGTCTCGCGGACAGCGTCGAGGTCGAGGAACTCCCGAACGGCGCGGCGAGCAACGTCGGCCAGGGCGGACGGCACCGTTTCGGGTGCAGTGTCGACGACGACCCCGCCGGGGTTGGTCCGGGGGTCGTCGGTTTCCGCGCGGTCGAGGGCGTCGTCGGCGAGCGCGAGCGCTCGGTCGGCAGCGAGGTCACAGTGGACCGCAAGCGCGGCGTTGCCCCGGGTCTTGTGTTCGACAGCTGGATTGAGCCGCACCAGTACTGTTCGCTCGACAGTTCCGCCGGCCGCACGAACCCGCTCGGCCAGGCGTGCGGCGACGTACGTCGTACACATCCCGCGGTCGCGGGAGTCGGTGTCGTCGACGGCGATGACGGTCACTGTCCGGGCTAGCTCCGAGACCCACTAACCGCTTTCGGGGTCGCCCGACCGAACGTGTAGGTCTGTGGTTACGTTCCGGAAATCGCCAGACATCGGCCGTACAGCCGCCAAAACGTATAAATACGAGGAGCGGACTATGTATGTATAGATACCAGTATGTCCCGCTCTGCGCTGGTGGGTAACGTCACCGCAATGCTCGAAGATGCAGGCTTTGTCGTCAGTGAACGCTGTGCGATTCGGCCAAAGAGCTTCGACGTCGCTGCCCGCCGGGGTGAGGACACGATCCTGCTGAAGATTCTCGGTAACATCGACGCCTTCGACGCCCGAACGGGCGCGGAGATGCGCCGCCTCGGCGAATATCTGCGGGCCACGCCAATGGTGGTCGGTCTCCGGACGCGCGACGAGGACCTCAAGCCCGGCGTGGTCTACTTCCGTCACGGCGTGCCCGTTCTCTCGCCCGACACCGCGATGGACCTCTTCGTCGAAGAGGTCCCGCCGCTCATCTACGCGGCACCCGGCGGTCTCTACGTCAACATCGAGAGCGAAGTGCTCGCCGATGCCCGACAGGAACGCGACTGGTCGCTGGGCCGACTCGCTCAGGAACTCGGCGTCTCCCGGCGCACCGTCTCGAAGTACGAGGACGGCATGGACGCCAGCGTCGAAGTCGCCTCTCAGCTGGAGGAACTGTTCGAGGAACCGCTGACCTCGCCGGTCGAAGTGCTCGACGGAGCCGAGCGGGTCCGCGACGACACCGAGACGCCGGCAGACCCCGATGTCGACCCCAACGACGAATCTATCGTCGCGGTGTTCACCCGCGTGGGCTACGAGGTACACCCGACCGAACGTGCCCCCTTCAAGACCGTCAGCGAGAACGAGAGCGACCACGACCGCGTGCTCACCGGCCACTCGCAGTTCACCCAGACCGCCGAGAAGCGCGCCCGAATCATGTCGTCCGTCGGGCGGGTCACCCGGACGACCAGCGTCTACGTCGTCGACGAGGCCCCGACCGATTCGATTGAGGGCACCGCCATCGTCGAGGAAGACGAGATGGCTGACATCGAGGACCGCATCGACCTGCGGGACCTCATCATGGACCGCGGCGAAGAAGAGGGGACTGCCTGACGGTTACCCGCCGTACGTTTTTTCAAGATACTCGATAATATCGTCGGACTCGGGCATCCCTTCGATGCCGTTGTCCGGGTCGACGAGCACTGGGACGCCCGTCTGGCCGCTCACTTCTTCGACCTCTGTCCGGTCGCTGTGGCTCCGCGGGACCATGTGTGACTCGTAGTCGAGTCCCAGTTCGTCGAGTTTCTTCGTGACTTTCGCACAGTACGGGCACCCTTCGAGTTCGTACAGTTCGAGATTCGGCATTCACCCGACGTAGACGCGCAACGAAAAAAAGAGCATCGCCCCTGTGCGACCGGTCTGTCAGAGTGCGCCACCGATGAGGCCGCTCGTCCGGACGAAAAAGTACAGGACGAAGGCCCCCGCGAGTACCCACTGTCCGGGGTGGACCTCTCGGCGTTCTCCCTGTGCTGCTTTGATAATCGGGTAGGAGATGATGCCTGCCGCGATACCGTAGGAAATCGAGTAAGTAAACGGCATGATGAACATCGTCAGCCCGGCGGGAACCGAATGCGAGAGGTCGTCCCATTCGATGTCGACGATGTTGCGCAACATCAACACGGCGACGACCACCAGCGCGATGTGGGAGGCGTGCAGCGGGACTGCGGCCGCGAGAGGGACTGCTGCCAGCGACGCGAGAAAGAGCATCGCGACGACGAGTGCGGTCAGGCCGGTCCGGCCGCCCTCCTCGACCCCGGTCGAGGATTCGATGTAGGTCGTCACCGTCGAGGTACCGATGATGCCACCGATGGTGGTCCCAACAGCGTCACCCAGCAGCGGTCTGTCGATGTCCGGGAGATTCCCGTCCTCGTCGAGGAAGCCGGCAATCTGGGCGACGCCGGTGAGCGTCCCTGCGGTGTCGAAAAAGTCCACGAAAAAGAACGTAAAGACGATGAGGCTGAACCCGAGCGCGTCGACGTTCGAGAACCCTTCGAGGAACGCGCCCACAAGCGGCGTGATGTCGTAGCCAGCGGCCGAGTAGACCACGTCGGTCTGGCCGGTCAGTGACGCTGGGGTGTACAGCGAGACGCCCTCGCCGACCTGGGGGTTGATGGCCGTGTAGCCGGCGGCGTCGACAACGTACGAGGCGACCGTCGTGAGCAGGATACCGATGATGATAGAACCGGGCACCTGGGCGGCGTACAGTGCCAGCGTCAGGAAGAGGCCGACAACGGAGATAATCGCGATGGGGTCGTTCGCGAAGACCGGATTGAACTGCAGGAAGGTCGCGGGGTCGGAGGCGACGACGTGCATCGCCTCCAGCCCGATGATAGCCAGAAAGAGCCCGATACCGCTCCCCACAGCGAACTTCACGGGCTCCGGGAACAGTTTGATGATGTACTCGCGGGCGCCTGCGAGGGTGAGCAAGATGAAGATGACACCCTCGACGACGACGGCTGCGAGTGCGGTCTGCCAGGGCACCCCGAGACCGAGCACGACGGTAAAGGCAAAGAAGGCGTTGAGGCCGAGTCCGGGCGCCTGTGCAAAGGGTCGGTTGGCGTACAGCGCCATGATGAGCGTCGCGATGGCTGCCGAGATAATCGTCACGACAGCCAGCATCTGTATCGTCTCTCCAGGTGTGCGTCCCTGTACCGAGATGGCTGCGCCCAGAATCGCCGGGTTGACGATGACGATGTAGCTCATCGTCAGAAACGTCGTGATGCCGGCGACGATTTCGGTCCGAACGTCTGTCCCGTGTTCGTCTAATTCGAAGAACTCTGCGAGTGTTCCCGCCATTGTCCGACTCTCTGGATAGACCGGATTAAACGTGGCGAGACGCCGCGAGAGCTGTCACACGCCAAACAATCCGGTCGCCGTCTCTCGTCGTGATGGGGCGGCAACCAGTCTCAGTCGTCTGCGTCGTCGGCCAGCAGCTCCGACGCCGTCACCAACGACTCCAGTTCGATGCCGTGTTCGGCCAGATTCTCACGAGCGCCCTCCTCGCGGTCGACGACGACGATGACGCGGCTAACCGTCGCGCCCACCTCGCGGAGCGCTTCGACGGCGTCGATGGCGCTCTGGCCCGTCGTGGCGATGTCCTCGAGGACGACGACCTCCTCGCCGTCGTCGAGAGTGCCTTCTATCTGATTGCCGGTGCCGTACTCCTTGGCCTGTTTTCGGACGATGACGTAGGGGTTGCCCGTTTCGACGCTGGTGACTGCGGCGAGCGGAACTGCGCCGAGTGCAACGCCGGCGAGTTTGGCTTCTCCAACTCGTTCTGCGAACGCCTCGGCGATGAGCGCGAGACAGTCGGGGTTTGTCTCGAAGACGTACTTGTCGACGTAGTAGTCGCTGGTGCCGCCGTGGGAGAGTTCGAACTCCCCGAATCGGACGGCTTCGGTCTCCCGAAGCGCGTCGATGAGCGCCTGCGTATCCATGTGCGCCGGTGATGGGAGCGTCAGTTAAGGGGTTGCCGGTCCCGAGTGGTGGACGGACCGCCCCGGGCGGCAGACGACTATCTCGCGAACCACTAAGACGGTTGCGTCAGTACACTGGGCCATGTCATCGTCCGACGAGCGTGATATCGTCGAGGAACTGGCTCGCCTGCCCACACTGGCCCATCCGACCGTGGCACCGAACAGCGAAGCAGTCGCCTTCTACTACGACCCCACTGGCCGGAACGAACTCTACGTGCTCGACACCGCGACCGGCGACCGCACTCGCTGGAGCGACGGCGAGGTACCCCGAAACGCCCGCTGGCACGTCGAGTGGGCCGCCGACGGCGACCGGGTGTACTTCCACCTCGACGACGCCGGCAACGAGCAAAACGACATCTACGCCCTCGACAGACCGGGTGAGAACGATGCTGGCGGTGGAGCCGAACCCGTCGTCGAGATGGACGGCCAGGTAACCCTCCTCGATGTCGGCGACGACGGCGAGACGCTGCTGGTCGGGTCGAACCGCGACGGCCAGCTGAACGTCTACCGTCACGACTGTCCGACCAGCGAGACGACGAAAGTGACCGACTACGACCGCGCGGTCTGGACGGCGACCCTCTCGCCAGACTGCGAGCGGATGGCGTACGCCACCAACGAGACCGACGACTACGACAACCGCGACGTGTACGTCGCGGCCGTCGACGGCACGAACGCACGCAACCTCCACATCGGTGAGGTCGGTGCCGAGGCGACGCCGGTCGACTGGGGGCCGGACGGGGACCGCCTCCTCGTCGGCGACAACACGACCGACCTCGGCCGCATCGGTATCTACGACCTCCGGGACGAGGCGGTGACGTGGCTCGGCGACGGCGAGTACGAGGAGACGCCCACCGCTTTCCTCCCCGACGGCGAGCGCGTCGTCGGCACCCGGGACCGTGATGCCGTGACCGTCCCGGTGGTCTACGATATCGCAACCGGCGAAGGCCGGGAGTTCGACCTCCCAGACGGCGTCGCGGAGTTCGGGATGGCCGGCTCGCCAGTACTGGACGAGGACCGCGTCGTCCTCACGCATACGACACCGACGACCCGACCGGAACTGCTGGCTTACGACCTTGAGACGGACACCACCGAGGTGCTCGTCGAGGCCGACCACGGTCCCTTCGAGCCCGACGACTTCGCCGACGCCGAGTATTTTACAGTGAACTCCGACGGCGTCCCCGAGACGCCCGCCGCGGCTGTCGACCACGACCCCGCCGACGAACTCGACATCGGCGCGCTGCTGTACGATTCGGGCGAGCGCCCATCGCCGCTGGTGGTCAACCCCCACGGCGGGCCCCGCGCCCGCGATGCCAAGCAGTTCGACCTCTACACGCAGGTGCTCGCCGCGCGTGGGTACTCTGTCCTCCAGGTAAACTACCGTGGGTCGACCGGCCGCGGCCGGGCGTTCGTCGAACGGCTCATCGAGGACTGGGGCGGTGCCGAGCAGGGCGACGTGGCCACCGCTGCCGAGGCCGCACTCGCCGAGCACGAGTGGCTCGACGAGGACCGCGTCGTCGTCTTTGGCGGCTCCTACGGGGGCTATTCAGCGTACTGGCAGCTCGTCCAGTATCCCGCTCTGTACGACGCGGGCATCGCCTGGATTGGCCTCACGGACCTCGAAGATATGTTCGAGAACACGATGCCCCACTACCGGACCGAACTGATGGAGAAATACCTCGGGACACCGGAGGAGAATCCGACCCTCTACGAACAGCGGTCGCCGGTCACACACGCGGCGAATCTGGACGCACCCCTGTTCATCCTCCACGGCGTCAACGACCGCCGCGTCCCAGTCTCCCAGGCCCGAATCTTCCGCGACCGACTGACGGAGTTGGGATACACTGACGGGCCCGACGGCGATTTCGAGTACACCGAACTCGGCGAGGAGGGACACGCCTCCTCCGACCAGGACCAGAAGCTCCGGATGTTCCGATTGCTGACTGACTTTCTGGACAGGCGGGTCTGAGACTGTCGGCTGTCCCATCTCCGAAATACTCGGCATCTCGGGATTCCGAAACTATTCACGAACGTACAGCCGGCAGTATGAGCGCCCCAATCGAGCGGAATCCCTATGACCCCGCCGGACGCATGAGTATCCGAATGCAGGTCTTCGGCTCCAGCGGCGTGCGCGGGGTGGCAAACGAGGAACTGACACCCCAGTTCGCCCTCGACGTGGCACAGGCTGCGGGGTCGGTGTTCGACGCCGACCGGGTGGCACTCGCTCGCGACACGCGACTGACGGGAGAGATGCTCGCCGACAGTGCTGCCAGCGGCCTCGCCAGCGTCGGCTGTGCCGTCGACCGCCTCGGCGTCGTTCCCACGCCCGCCCTCCAGGCGTACTGCGAGCGGGAAGCGGTGCCCGGCGTGATGATTACCGCCTCCCACAACCCCCCGGAGTACAACGGTATCAAGCTCGTCGGCGCGAGCGGCGTGGAACTCACCCGCGACCGACTGGACGACGTGGAGGTCCGCCTCGATGCCGACCCCGCCCGCGTCGACTGGGACGAGACCGGGGAGAGCCGCCGGATCGAATCGGCCAGCCAGTACTACCGCGACCAGTTGTTCGATGCCGTCGACCGCCAGACGATTGCTGATGCCGATCTCACCGTCGCAATCGACCCCGGCCACGGTGCCGGCGCGCTAACCAGCCCCGACTTCTTCCGCGACCTGGGCTGTTCGGTGCTGACGGTCAACGCCCAGCCCGACGGCCGCTTCCCGGGTCGTGACCCCGAACCCATCGCCGAACACCTCGACGACCTCGCGCGACTCACCCGTACCAGTGACGCGGACCTCGGTATCGCCCACGACGGCGACGCCGACCGCGCGATCTTCGTCGACGAGACCGGCACGTTCGTCGAGGGTGACGCCGCACTCGCCGCGCTCGCTGCTGCCCAGCTCGACGCCGGCGACGTTGCGGTCTCGGCGGTCAACGCCTCCCAGCGCCTCGTCGACGTGGTCGAGGCTGCCGGCGCGAGTCTCCGCCTGACACCCATCGGGAGCACCTACCTCATCACGGCTATCCGCGAACTCGAGAGCGAGGGACAGAACGTTCCGATTGCCGGCGAGGGCAACGGCGGCATCCTCTTTCCGGACTACCGCATCGCCCGCGACGGCGCGTACACCGCCGCACGCTTCTGTGAACTGCTCGCCGACCAGTCAGTCAGCGACCTCGTGGCCGACTACGACGACTACCACAACGTCCGTTACAACGTCACCTACGAGAGCGAGGCCGAACGCGCTGCGATGCTCGAAGCAATCGGACTCCAGGCAGAGGCTGCCGACGCCGACCTCGATACGACCGATGGCTACCGCCTCGACTACGGCGACGCGTGGGTGCTGGCCCGCCCCAGCGGGACCGAACCGCTCGTGCGCGTCTACGCGGAGGCCCGCGACAAAGGGCGCGCTCGCGACCTCGCCGAATCGATGGTCGACGCTATCGAAAACGCCTGACTTACCGCTCGGGGAACTCCTCTAGCGCATCTGCCAGTCGGTCGCGTTCCTCGCGGCGTGCCGCCAGTTCGTCGGCGACTGCGCCGCTCGTGAGCCGTTCGCGTTCCTCGTCGGTCAGTTCGGCCTCGGCGACGGCACTGTTCCGCAGTCGCTCGTACTCCGTTTCCAGTGGCAGTCGCTCGACTGCCCGGAGAGATTCGACGACATCGGGGGCGAAGCGGTTGACGACGGCTGTTAGCTCCTGGCACCGCCAGCGCAGCTCCTCGGCGGCCGGTGGCGGCCATCCGACCGTGAGCGGTTCCCCGTCGAGCCGTCGGAGGTACGTTTGCTGGGTCCCGATAGACTGTGTGAGCGCCGTCGGGTCCTCGACGTAGTGGTCGAGCTTCGACCGCGAGTAGTCGGCCAACTCCAGGAGTTCGGGAATCGACTTCGTGCCCGGTGGATGGCTATCGACGTAGGATTTGAGGTCTGCTGGCGGCGGCTGGAACGGAACGAGCGGGTAGACCGCCGTCCGGTCGAGGAAATCGAGTACCTCTCGCGCGGACGCTTCCCGCTTGAATTCGGCGAAGGCGTCGGTAACGGCCTCGTCGTATCGCTCGATTGGCTCGCGAAGCCGGTCGGTCGGTGCCGTGAGGTCTGCCTTGCCGAGTCGCTGGAGGCGCTCCAGGTCGTCGATGCGCTCGCGGACTTCACGGAGGCGGTCGCGAACCTGCTTGCGCGCCCGTTCGTACTCGTCCCGTGCGTCCTCGCGGTCGGTCAGCCGGGCGACCAGGTCTGCGACCGGTGACAGTTGCTCGCGGACGTGCTCGAAGTCTGATTCGTTCAGACGGCGCTGCTGGAGGTGGTCGTCGCTCTCTTCGAAGGCCTCTCGCAGAAGGATGTCCTCTGGGAGTTCCTCGACGAACGTCTCGACGCGACCCTGGAACTCGATGAACTTCTGGAAGTCGCCGTCACCGGTCGCCGGCTCCTCGTAGCGGCCAAGAATCCCGGTGAACTCCTCGTAGGCGTCGGCGAGTTGCCGGAGGTCGGCCTCGCCAAACTCCGCGACGCGCTGCTGGGCCGCGTCGAGTTCGTCGGCAGCCCGCCGAAGCTGGTCGACGGGGTCGTCGGCGGCTGACTTACTCGTAGACATCGTCGGGGTCGAAGACGCGCTCGCCGACGATATCGCCGTCGACGGTGCGGTAGAAACACGACTCGTAGCCGGTGTGACAGGCACCACCCTCCTGTTCGACGAGATAGAGCAGTGCGTCGCCATCGCAGTCGACGCGGACCTCCTCGACGTGCTGGACGTGACCACTGGAGCCGCCCTTCTGCCAGAGTTCGTCACGGCTGCGCGAGTAGTAGTGGGCCAGACCCGTCTCGCGGGTCCGTTCGAGCGCTTCCTCGGTGACGTACGCGAGCATCAACACGTCGCCCGAGTCGGCGTCCTGTGCGACGGCGGGGAGCAACTCCTGCTCGTCGAAAGCGAGTTGGGGGGCGTCGGCACTCATATCACGAAGGTCGTGGGATGGGGTTGTAGGTCTTGTCCTAGGCTAACCCGACAGTCTGGAGGATAGCGAAAAGCAGGTCGCCGGCGGTCAACGAGACCAGCAGGCCGAAAAACAGCGGGACCAGGAAGGGAATGCCCGGTGAAATCCACACCCTGTCCTCGGTGACGAGCATCTCCAGTCCCTCCCGGAGCGCCTCGGGACTGGTGCCGTAGGCGCTGCCCTCGATATCGTCGAGAAACGCCTCGGCCCCCCAGGGGTCGTCGAACTGGGCTGTCTCACGTTCGCGCTCGACTGGGTCGCCCCCGTCGGTGACGGCCGCCTCGGGAATCGACCCGTCACCGGGGTCGTTGGGCTCGACCGGGAGCGTGTCGGGGTCCCGGAACTGGTCGGGATTCTCACGGAGGTCGGCGAGTTCCAGTCCGCGGTACTGCAGGTACATCCGGAGGGCGTCGATGTCCAGCCCACGCCAGGAAAAATACGAACGCAGCCCCGACAGCGAGAGGTCGTCGGTCAGCGAGCGGTCGGGCACGGAGAGGATGGTTCCGTACTCTCCGGTAATCTCTTCGACGGCAACGGGTTTTGCGACGAACATCCCCGGCGAGAGATAGCCCGTCGCGGCGTTTCGCGCCGCGAGGACGAAGGGATAGGCGATGCCGACGAGGACTGTATTCGAAAGAATCGTCAGCGAGAACGCGGGGATGTTCGGCTCGATGACGGGGAGGAGGTAATCGAATCCAAGCGCCCTGAGGTCGTAGGTGGGAAAGACCGGAAAGAGCAGCGCGACGACCCAGAAGGCCTTGGTGTCGGCGCCGCCGAAGCCGCCGATGAGCCAGAAGCCGTAGACCAGCGGGACGACGAAAAAGAGGCTGACGCCAAGCCCGAAGAGAAAGCGCTGGCGCTGGAACTGCGCACTGAAGCTGTTCCCTGCTTCGAAGACGGTGTAGGCGTCGACGACGAGCAGGAGCACAGCCAGTGTGGCAATCGGATACCAGGTCCGGTTGGGGACCCGCCGCGTCTTGATATCGCGGTAGGCGACGTACCCGAAGAAGGGGATGGCGACGAGTCGGAGCAAGTCGGGAATCGACGCGAACACGGCAATCGGTGCGCACGCCCCCCTGTTAGCAGTTCCGACTGCGGCAGGGCGAGTAGTTGTAACTCGGCACCGGTGGTGGCCGCAAAAAGGTGGCTACAGTCGCGTTCAGATGACGCGGTTCTCTTTTCCGTCGTGTTCGCATACGCTGAAGAGTCGTCGTCTCAACTACCGTAGCCTAAACTACGATAGTTTAAACTACGCTATCTGTATGTTTTATGTGCCGGTGAGTCTAAGGCGAGCGCATGCCTGCCTTCGTCAACCGAGAACAGGAACTCGACAGCCTCTACGAGTTGTACGAAAGTGATTCTGCGGAGTTGAGCGTCGTCTACGGGCGTCGGCG
>JAZKTK010000132.1:0-6454 GCA_036625595.1 Haloarculaceae archaeon
ACGCCCTGCTCGTCGAGCGCTGCGTCGAGTGTCGAGAGGTCACGGTTCATACCCGTTCTCTGGCGGCCACGGATAAATATCTCCGCAGACGTCGACACTCGGCACAGTGACTCGTCCAGAGACAGTCGGACCCGAATATCCATTACTTCAGATTTGGTAGTGAAGGCTATGACAGACCAGACCACCGACGACTGCGCCTCGAATCCGCCGATACCCGGTGAGTACGACGGGGGCCACCCCGCGACGGAGCTCTTCTCGCTGCTCGGACGTTCACACGCGATGGCGATTCTGTTCTACGTCGTCCGAGAGGAACAGCGACCCTGGCGCTTTTCCGAGCTAGAGGAGACGCTCGGCATCTCGCCGAACACGCTGTCGAGCAGGCTGGAAGAACTCGTCGAGGGTGGTCTGCTCGAACGCCGTTCCTACGACGAAATTCCGCCGCGGGTCGAGTACGAGGCGACCCAGCGCGCGCTCGACCTCGACCCGATATTCCGCGAACTCTACGAGTGGGCGAACGAACACGGCGAGGAGACGGAGCTGGTTCACGGCTCCCCGGAGTAGCCCTTCAGATTGGCGCGTCCAGAGGTAGCATCTGCGCTACTGCACCCTGAAGTAACGATACTACCAACTCCGGTAGTAGCTACGAACTACCTCGCTCGAACGCTTAACAGTTCAGCTTCCGTAGTGGGGCCACATGACCGAGTACGCCATCGAGGCCAGAGACGTGGAGTTGACCTACGCCGACGGGACGAAGGCCGTCAGGGGTATCGACCTGACGGTCCCGCGCGGTGAGTTCTTCGGGTTTCTCGGTCCCAACGGAGCGGGGAAGACGACGACAATCAAGATTCTCGCGACGCTGTTGAACCCGACCGGCGGACAGGTGACGGTCAACGGCTTCGACGTGCGAACACAGGCCCGGCAGATCCGCGCTTCTATCGGCTACATGCCACAGGAAACCAGTATCGACCCCGAACTCACCGCACGAGAGAACCTGCGATTTGCTTGTGAGTCCTACGGGGTCCCGCGGGGGGACCGAGACGAGCGCATCGCGGAACTGCTGGACCTGGTCGACCTCGCCGATGTCGCGGACAAGCGCGCTGACGGGTTTTCGGGCGGAATGCGAAAGCGGCTGGATTCTGCGACCGCCCTCGTTCACCGCCCGCCGCTGGTCTTTCTCGACGAACCGACGACGGGGTTAGACCCCAAGGCTCGCAACCGGCTGTGGGAGTACTTCGAGCGAATCAACGAGGCGGGAACGACCATCTTTCTCACCACGCAGTATCTCGAAGAGGCTGACCAGCTGTGTGACCGCATCGGCGTTATCAAGGACGGAGATATCGTCGCCGATGGGTCGCCCAGTGAGTTGAAACGCCGCGTCGGCGGCGAAATTCTCGATATCGAGCTCGCTGACGGTGCGGACGCCAGCGAGCGCGCGGCCACCGTGGCCCACGAGTCGGATCTCTTCGAGAGCGGTGTCACTATCGACGTAACCGACGATGGCATTAGCATCACGTCCGAGCGCGCTCGCTCGCACGGGACGGACCTGCTGGTCGCGCTCACGGAGGCAGACCTCACAGTCACCGGATTCAATATCCGCGCGCCAACGCTCGACGACGTGTTCCTCGCGATCACCGGTGAGCGTGCCGAAGATGTCGAGGACGGCTCGCAGGGCAATACTGCTGGTGAGACGGAATCGCACCAGTCGGAGGTGTCACAATGAGTACGCCGTCAGCCGACGAGGAGACGCCCGACGAGCAGTCTACTGGACTCGGGAGTGCCACGACTAGTAACACTTTTGTCGGCGATTTCTGGGTCAACTTCAAGCGCTGGAATCTGAAGGCCGTCCGCAATCCATTCGTGCTGGTCGTCTCGCTCGTCCAGCCGATTATCTTCCTCGTTCTCTTTACCCAGGTCTTTGGCGGAATCGCGACGGAAGCTATCAACCGGGGTGGCGCGACCATCACCTACGAAACCTACCTCGTCCCGGCTATCGCGATGCAGGTGGCACTGGCAGCGGCGGCGACGTCGGGCGTTGGACTGGTCAACGACATCGAACAGGGGATGTTCGAGAAGGTGCTGGTCAGTCCGATGAGTCGCGTCGGCGTCTTCGCCGGCAAGAGCGGCGCTGAACTGCTCCGCATTGCCTTTCAGATTGCCATCATTCTCGTCCTCGGCATCGCGCTTGGAGCGACCATCGAAACGGGCATCGTGGGCGCACTCGGAATCATGGCTGTCGGCATCCTCTTTGCCATCTGGTTCATGTCGCTGTCGAACATCATCGCCGTCATCACGCGCGACCAGGAGTCGACGATTATCGGCGCGAACCTCCTCCAGTTCCCGCTGCTTTTCGTCTCGACTGCCTTCCTGCCACTCGATGCACTCCCTGACTGGATTGGTCTCGTCGCCACGTTCAACCCAGTCACCTACGGGGTCGACGCTGCCCGCGCTATCATCCTCGACCAGCACGTGATGACCGTCATCGAGGTGAGCCAGTTCGGCGGTATCTGGAACACGCTCGTCCCAGCAATCAGTATTTTGCTGGTGCTCGACATCGTCCTCGGGGCGATTGCCGTGGTACTGCTCCGCCGTGCGACCAGCGCCGACGTGAAGTAACGCCAGACCGCCGACCCCCGACTCGGCTCGCAATCGTCGTTGGCAGCGGGGACGAGTGGACCGCAAACAGAATTGTGTGAATTGGGCAATATAGACAATACTTATGTCTCCCTGGCGAGACAGGACAGGTAGAGCAATGTCTTCCGTGCCGGAGCTGACAGCAACGGAGTTGTACGAGCGCCTGCGGGCGGGCGAGTCGGTCACGGTCGTCGACGTGCGCCAGTCCCACGAATTCGGGACGTGGCACATCGAGGGGCCGGCCGTCGAGGCGGTCAACGTTCCCGACCGGAAACTGACGCGCCGACAGCCCGACGACGTGCTCGCGGACGTACCGACGGAGACGGTCGTGACTGTCTGTGGGACGGGCAAGATCAGCCGCGAGTCGGCGCGATATCTCCGGCGCAACGGAATCGAAGCCCGGAACCTGGCCGGCGGGATGGCGGCCTGGGCCGACCTGTCGGTCTCCGCGGAACTGTCGACGGACGCCGCGGCGACGGTCGTGCAGTTCCGGCGACCATCGAGTGGCTGTCTGGCCTATCTCGTCGTCGACGGCGACGAAGCGGCGGTCGTCGACCCGCTACGTGCGTTCACCGACGAGTACGTGGAGGCAGCCACGGAGTACGGTGCCGACCTGACTTACGCCGTCGACACCCACGTCCACGCCGACCACATAAGCGGCGTGCGCGCCCTCGCCGAGGCGACCGACGCCACGGCAGTGGTCTCCGCCGCAGCCACCGAGCGCGGCATCGACTACGACGTGGACTACGAGACGGTCGCCGACGGGGAGACACTCGAAGTCGGCGAGACGACGATACGGGCAGTGCATACACCCGGCCACACCTCCGGGATGACCACCTACGCCATCGACGACGCAGTGCTGTTCACCGGTGACGGCCTCTTCGTCGAGAGCGTCGCGCGGCCGGACCTCGAAGCGGGGTCCGAGGGCGCACCCGAGGCGGCGGCCCAGCTGTACGACTCCTTACAGGAACGTGTACTGGAGTTCCCGGCATCGACGCTCGTCGCTCCCGGCCACTACAGCGACAGCGCCGAGCCAGCCGAAGACGGTAGCTACACCGCAACACTCGGCACACTCGTCGAGGAGATGGGCCCACTGTCGCTGGACAGCGACACCTTCGTCGAGACCATTCTCGCGGACATGCCGCCTCGCCCATCGAATCACGAGCGAATCATCGCGACCAACCTCGGCCAGCGGGACCTGCCCCGGCAGCGCGCCCTGCGACTCGAACGCGGGCCGAACAACTGCGCCGCGACGACCGACGCGATGACGAAGTAGCCGCTGGTCGGCCCGGGCGCGAAGGCGTTATCCTCATCACACGGCCACACAACGTGTCCGTATGGACGCAGACATCTCCCGGTCGGCGGTCAGCGGGGAGGCACAGGCCCCGCCCTCGAAGAGTTACACGCACCGTGCGATCCTCGCAGCGGGCTACGCTGACGGTGCGACGGTATACGACCCGCTCGTGAGTGCAGACACCCGCGCGACCGCACGCGCTGTCGAAGCTTTTGGGGGTAGCGTTACCCGCGACGAAGATGCTGGAACCATGCAAATCGATGGCTTCGGCGGAACGCCCGACGTGCCGGACGACGTCATCGACTGTGCCAACAGCGGCACGACTATGCGTCTCGTGACGGCAGCGGCCGGACTCGCCGACGGCCTCACCGTGCTCACCGGTGACGACTCGCTTCGCTCGCGCCCACAGGGTGCACTCCTCCGTGCGCTCGACCAGCTCGGCGCCCGCGCCGAGAGTACGCGCAACAACGGTCAGGCTCCGCTCGTGGTCGGCGGACCGATCGTCGGCGGCACGGCCGCCATTCCCGGCGACGTGTCCTCGCAGTTCATCACCGCCCTGCTGATGGCCGGTGCGAACACCGATGCCGGCATCGACATCGCGCTGGAGACCGAACTCAAATCCGCCCCCTACGTCGATATCACGCTTGAAGTGATGGACGCGTTCGGTGTCCAGGCCCGGCAGACGAAACGCGGCTTCTCGGTCGCCGGGCACCAGACCTACGATGCTGGTGACGGCTACAACGTCCCGGGCGATTTTTCCTCGATGTCGTATCTGCTCGCGGCGGGCGCGCTCGCGAGCGACGATAGCGTTACCATCACATCTGCGTATCCGAGCGCACAGGGCGACCAGGCCATCGTCGACATCCTCGAAGCGATGGGTGCGTCAGTCGACTGGGACCGCGACGTCGGCGAAATCACTGTTCAGAACAGTACCCTCGAAGGTATCGAGGTGGGAGTCGAGGACACGCCCGACCTCTTGCCGACGATTGCGGTGCTGGGTGCTGCCGCCGACGGGACGACTCGAATCACCAATGCAGAGCACGTCCGGTACAAGGAGACAGACCGCGTGAGCGCGATGGCCGAGGCACTGACGAAGATGGGTGCGAGCGTCGAGGAAGAACAGGAGACGCTGACCGTCCACGGTGGCGACTCACGATTAGAGGGAACGACTGTCGACGGGCGTGCAGACCACCGCATCATCATGTCGCTGGCTGTCGCCGGACTGGTCGCCGAGGGGACGACGACGATTCGGGGTATCGAACACGTCGACGTGTCCTTCCCCGATTTCTTCGACGTGATTTCGGGACTGGGTGCGAGTGTGCAGCGGCAGTGAACAGAGCGCGGATAGAGTCAACCGAACGCTTTTGAATTTGTATGTACAACGTACATACGCATATGGGCACCAAGCGTGTGAACTTCAGATTGCCGGAGGAGTTGGTCGAGAAGGCAGACCTCGCAGCAGCAGTCACACACAGAGACCGTACGGATATCGTCACTGCAGCGCTCCGGGAGTATCTGGACGAAGTCGAGGACGATGACTCGTTTCGGGAGGCAGTCGTCGAACTCTATCTCGACGACAAAATCGGGTTCGAGGAGTTGACTGCAGTTTTGGGTCGACAGGACGCCGAATCGGTTCGGGCATCAAAATCCCTGCTCGACCGTGGTGAGGAAATAGCCGATGGCCTCGCGGAGTTGTAGATGCTCGTGGCCGACACCAGTGCGCTCGTCTCCGTAGCGACTGCAGACCTGTTAGAGACAGTGCTGGCGGAGTTCGACGTACACACTACCGAGTGTGTCGTGACCGAACTCGAAGAGACCGCGGACTACCCGGACAGTCACGGAAACGCGGCGAACGCGGTACTCGGTACTCAAGAAGCGCTCACCGTCCACAACATCGACAATCCTATCGAATCAGCACGTATCGACGAAGAGGAAGGGAGCTGCGCGATACTCGCCAACGACCTCGATGCACCGTATCTGCTGACCGATGACCTTCGAGCACTACCAGAACTGGAAACTGCGACGACTGCCCAAGTTGCTATCTCACCGTTGGTACTCCGGGCACTGGTCAAACGGGGTGTGCTGGATGACGACGAAGCGCGCCAGCGCCTCGAACGGCTCGCAAAAAAACGCGATTGGCTCGGGGCACCCATCTACCGCCGCGCTCGGCAGTTGTTCGAGGGGTGAGTGCCCTTTCTCAACATTGAAATGCCAGCGCCCCACAGAAACTGCCAATGAACGGGAATCGCTTTGGCAGACTCTTTCAGGTGACGACCTACGGTGAGTCCCACGGGGAGGCGATGGGCTGTACCGTCTCCGGCGTCCCCGCCGGCGTCGAACTCTCCGAAGAGGATATTCAGGCGGAACTGGACCGCCGAAAGCCGGGCCAGTCGATGATTACCACTTCGCGTGGCGAACCCGACGAAGTCACGATTAACTCGGGGATGCAGGACGGCTACACGACGGGCACCCCTATCGGGATGGTCATCCAGAACAAGGACGCCCGCTCGGGCAAGTACGAGCCGTTCG
>JAZKTK010000133.1:0-6437 GCA_036625595.1 Haloarculaceae archaeon
TGACGATGGCCGTCGAGACGATGCAGCCCGCCGAGCGACAGGGCGTCCGCGTCGAAGAGATGGTCGTCGTCCGCGAGAACGGTGTCGAAATCCTCAGCGAGTGGCCCGTCGAAGAGATTACCCGAATCGACTACTAGGGGCGACTCGATTCGCTTTCGACCACGTCGACGGACTGCTCGAACGCTCTGATTTTGTCGCGCCACGCTGACGGAATCGACCGCGGAGTATCGTCTTCGTCCAACAGAACCTGGACGACTTCACCGGTGGCTGCCGTCTCGTCGTCGACGACAACCTCGAAACGCATTGTGAGACTCGTGTCGCCGACGCGGGCGACGCGATACCGGACGGTAACGGCCGAATCGAGTGTGACGGGGGTGTGGTAGTCGATTTCCTGATGGACGATAGCGCCGTTCGTCTCCGGCAGCGCCACGCCGAGTACGTCCCGGAAGTATCGTACTCGACCTTCCTCGGCGTAGGTCAGAAAGACGGCATTGTGGACCTGCCCCATGCTGTCGATGTCGCGAAATCGAACGGCAATATCGGTTTCGTAGACGTAGCGCTCGTCGTTCGTCGACATAATTGTGGGTGAGTGAGTGCGTATTTATTGATAGCGGTTCTCACCGTGTCCGCCAGTGGAGCCACGTCGCACACACGAGTGCGATGAGGCCGCTCGCAGCAGCAACGCCGAAGGCCACCCGGTAGCCAAAGAGCGTGTACACGCGACTACCGCTGACCATTTCACCGGTCCAGAACACGTCGAGTACCCAGCCCAGGACGCCGGGGAGTACTGCAGCCCCGAGAAAGCCCATCCCGTTTATCGTCCCGGTCGCGGTGCCCGACCGTTCTGCGGTGTGACGTTCCTTGATGACGGTGTACGCGAGCGTGAACCCGCCGAGGAGGAACATGACGATGAAAAAGACCAGTCCCACGTACCACAGCGGTGGCGTCCCGAGGACGACGATGCTCGTGTACGCGAGAAAGTAGGCCACGGCGGCGCTGAGGATGATACCGGTTCGTTCCTCCAGTCTATCCGAGAGCCAGCCCAGTACCGGCGACCCGACGACGAGGCCGGCGTTGCCAACGAGCGTGTACAGCGAGGCAGTCTGGACCGACACGTCGTAGGCCTGCACGATGTAGGGGACCCCCCACAGCCCCATGACGGTGAAGTTCATCCCCGTCGCGAAAAACAACATCACGCCCATAATCCACGTGTCCTGCCTGCGGAATATCGTCCTGACACCGGACAGCACTTCAGAAAACGTCTGTTTGGCAGCTTCGGGCGTGCCCTCGAGGGCCGAGAAACCGGCCGCTGCCGGCGTGTCACGGACGAAGACCACCACCCCTGCAGTGATGACGAAGCCGCCCAGTCCGATACCCAACAGTCCATCTCGCCAGCCGACTGCTGCGACGAGGACGGCAAGCGGCGTCGCGGCGAGCAGCCCGCCGACGGCCGACGCAGAGAGCGTCAATCCCGTCACGGTGGCGAACTCGTCGGCCCGGTACCAGTTCGCACAGTATCGGAGCGTGGCGATGTAGATGACGCCACCACCGAGACCGATGAGCAGGCGGGCGAGAAAGCCAGACAGGTACGTCCCGCTGAACGAAAACCAGATGACACCGACACCCATCACCGCCGACCCGACCGTCGCTACTCGCCGGGTTCCCATCCGGTCGGCGAGAATACCGGCGAACAACTGCATCGGCGCGTAGACGTAGAAAAACGCCGAGTGAAGCAGTCCCAGCTCTGCACCGGTGGTGTCGAAGGCCCGACTGAGCGTGTCCGCGAGAACCGCTGTCGAGACACGATGGAAATTCACGACGACGAACGCACTGGCGAGTGCCGCCCACCCGACCCACCGTCGCTTGGTCGGGTCGGTCCAGATACTTCGTATCATGCTGACACGTAACGTCATCACGGGGGACGATATAAATACCGGGGAAGTGGCAGGAACGTTGGGCTAGCGGTCGTCATGGGGTGTGTCACTATCGTTAAGTCGGTTGCTCCGTAAGCCCGTTGTATGCAACTCGGAACAGGACTTTTCACCTGTCAGCAGCGCCCGGACGACGACCGGTCGACCAGTGAGATTTACGACGAGATGCTGGAACTCGGTGCCGTTATCGACGACGCGGGTCTCGATAGCGCCTGGGTCTCCGAACACCACTTCCTCGAGGACGACTACCTCTCGGGCGTCACGCCCGCGCTCGGCGCACTGGCGGCTGTCACCGACGACATCGAACTCGGCCCCTGTATCGCACTGGCCCCACTCTACGACTCGGTCCGTTTGGCCGAAGATATCGCCACGGTCGACCAGATTTCCGGCGGCCGCACGACGCTCGGGCTGGCAATCGGCTCGAACGTCGCCGAGTTCGACGCCTTCGGCATCCCGGAGGACGAACGGGTCGAGCGCCTGGTCGACACCGTCGACGTGCTACGTGGGGCGTGGTCCGATGGGCCGCTGGAGTACGACCCGGACTTTCACGATGTCGGGCCGGACGTCAACGTGACACCGAAACCGGCCCACGACGTGCCACTCATGCTCGGCGGGGCCGCGCGGCCCGCCGTCCGTCGCGCCGCCCGCACCGGTGACGCGTGGTGTGCGCCATCATCGCTCTCCGTTGGGGGCGTTCGCAAGCGCGTCGAGGACATCCGGAACGTCCGCGAGGACGAAGACATCGACGGCGACTTTCAGGTGTACGTCCTCCAGCACGGATTCGTCGGGGACTCCCGGGAAGACGCCTGGGAGCAGATGCGCGACGGGTACTTTTTCATCCAGCGCCGTTACCAGGAGATTTTCTCCGGCGAACCAGTCGAGGAACTCTCCGAGGACCGCAAGCAGGAACTGAAAGACCAGGCTATCTTCGGCACGCCCGAACAGGTCGTCGAGGAACTCGAGGAGTACCGCGAGGCGCTGGGCGACGATATCCACTTCATCTTCCGCACCTACCATCCCGGCATCGGCACTGAGCGGATGGCCGAGTGTATCCGTCGACTCGGCGACGAGGTGCGACCACAGCTATCGTAGATTTTGAAAGTCAGTGCGCACCCGACCGAGTACTGTCCCTCGGTCGATGTGTAACCCGTTTCAAAATCTACGATGGTGTAACGACCACGAATCTTTTTTGCAGACCATCTCGAAGCACCTCATAGAAGATATGCGACACAGCAACGAGTCTCTCGACCGTTCGGAACTGCGCGAACTCCAGAGTGAACGACTCCGCGAGACAGTCGAACACGTCTACGAGAACGTCCCGTTCTACCGCGATAAACTCGACGAGATGGGGACGTCCCCCGAAGACATCGAGAGTATCGACGACATCACGAAACTGCCGATGACGACCAAGGAGGACTTCCGCGACGAGTATCCCGACGGCCTGTTTGCCGTCGACAACGAGGATATCGCCCGACTCCACGCCTCCTCCGGCACCACCGGCAAACCCAAAATCGTCGCCTACACCAAGAACGACCTCGACATGTGGGGGAAGTCGATGGCACGGTCGCTGGATGCCGCCGGCGTCGAACCGAGTGATACCGTTCAGAACGCCTACGGCTACGGGCTGTTCACCGGTGGTCTCGGTTTCCATCAGGGCGCCGAAGAACTGGGCACCACGGTTATCCCGACCAGCAGTGGTAACACACAGCGACAGATCGAACTCGCCGACGACCTCGGTAGTGACGTGCTGGCCTGTACACCGTCCTACGCGCTGTACTTCGCCGAGACGGCCGAAGAGATGGGCTACGACCCCCGAGAGCTGCCCATCTCGGTCATCGCCTACGGCGCCGAGACGTGTACCGAACCCATGCGGGAGGAAATCGAGGAGACGCTTGATGCGACCGGGATCAACAACTACGGTCTCTCGGAAGTCATCGGTCCCGGTGTCGCTGCCGAGTGTCACGAAGCACAGGACGGACTGCACATCTGGGAGGACAACTTCTATCCGGAAGTAATCGACCCGCGTACCGGCGAACCGGTCGGGGAAGGCGAAGAAGGCGAACTCGTCCTCACCAGCCTCACCAAAGAGGCACTGCCCGTCCTGCGCTACCGGACTGGCGACCTGACCACGCTCAACTACGAGACATGCGAGTGTGGCCGGACGATGGTCCGGATGGACAACGTCACCGGCCGTTCCGACGATTTGCTGGTTGTTCGGGGCGTCAACCTCTATCCCAGCGAAATCGAACACGTCGTCCTCGACATCGACGGCGTTGCCCCACACTACCGCATCGACCTCTACAAAGAGGGCAGCCTCGACGTCATGGAACTGACTATCGAACGCGATGAGGGCATCGACCGCGGCGACAGTGAACTGAAAGACGAGATTCTGACGCGCTTGCAGAACGTGCTCTCGTTTACCCCCGACGAGCTAGAGCTGGTCGAGCCCGGCGGCATCGAACGGACGGAAGTCGGCAAGGTCCAGCGCGTCTACGACCACCGCGGGTGACGGGAGCGGCCCGACAACGGTCGGAACATCAACGTTTATTCGTCCGGCTGTGAAACGGGAGAGACGAGTATGGACGTCAAAGAATTCTTCGAGAACATGCCGTTTGCCGACTTGCTCGGCATCGAAGTGACCACCGCCGAGGACGGACACGCCGAAGGACACATCGAGATGCACGAGGACCTCTCCTGGAACAGCGACCGGGTGATGGCCCACGGTGGCGTCACGTTCACGCTCGCGGACACCGTCGGCGGTGCCGCGCTCGTCTCGATGGTCGACCAGCCGGTCCCGACAATCGACATGCGCATCGATTATCTCGAAGCCGGGACCGGTGACCTGCGCGCAGAGGCTGACGTGACGCGGGAGGGCGGGGACGTCGGCGTCGTCGACGTGGAAGTGTACGCCGAAGACGGGACGCGGGTCGCGGACGCACGCGGCGTCTACAAAACAGGGTAGCGGTGCCCGTCCCGGCTGACAGCTACCGATATCGTCACCGGTGCTGAGTTCGTCGTCACAATTAAGTGGGTGACAAGCGGCTGTTGGGTTACGAATCGACCTAGTGAACTACCCATGACAGCCTCAATCGAACCAGAGACCTCGAGTGGCGATGTAACTGAACGAGCCGACTTCTGGAAGCAGGCGTTCCAGGACCTCGTCGAGGGGTTCCCCGAACCGGTGTTTGTCATCAACGACGATGGGAAAATCACCGGCTGGAACGACCAGATGGTCGAACTGATGGGGTTTACCGAGTCTGACGTCATCGGTCGCAACGCCTACGACGTGTTCGGGACCGAAGGCGAAAGCGAGACGCTCGCGGAGACGGTGCTGCGAGAGGGGAACGCGATTCGCGAGACGGACATCCGGACGGCGACTGACGCTGACGGCAACGAGTTCCACTCGCGTGCGCTGGCGGTCCCGCTGCATGACGCCAGCGGGGACACTATCGCGGTCTTCGAGGTCATCTCCCTGGTGACCGGACTCATCGAGACGCAGCGGCAGATGGAGACGATTCAAGAGGAGGTCTCGGAGAACGTCGAGACGCGGGTTTCGGACCTCCGGACGCTCTCCGAACAGACCGAGGAGACGGTCAAAGACGCTACCGTGTTGTCCGACGAACAGGTTGCACAGCTCGAATCGTTGCGCAACGAGGTCAACACGTTTGCGGCAACGGTCGAAGAAATCGCCTCGAGCGCCGACGAGGTGAACCGGCAGGTCGAGACCGCTGCGACTCTGGCAGAAGAGTCTCGGGAAGCTGCCGAGACGGCCGAAGAGGCCATGCGGAACGTTTCCGGTGCCGGTGACCTCGTCGCGGAGAACGGCCACGAACTTCAGGAGCGAACCGAGGAACTCGACCAGATCGTCCAGGTCGTCCAGGATATCGCCGAACAGACGAATATGCTGGCGCTGAACGCCAACATCGAGGCTGCCCGCGCTGGCGAGAAAGGTGAGGGCTTTGCTGTCGTCGCCGAGGAAGTCAAGAGCCTCGCCGAGGAGTCTCAGGCGGAAGTTGCAGAAATCGAATCAATTGCTGCGGGGATCCGCGACAACATCGGCGAAACGCTAGAGAGCGTCGAACGGACCAACAGCGAAGTCGAGGATGCGATGGATGCCGTCGACCACCTTATCGAGAATCAAAACGAGATAGCCGATACCGTCCGCGATGTGTCCGAATCGATGGACGAAACGACCGAAGCGACCGAAGACCAGGCCAGCACGGCCGAGGAGATTAGCGCGCTCATCGACGAGGCTGTCGAACGGATGGGCCGGATTAGCGACGAGATGGACGAGGTGTCGGAGCACAGCGAACAACAGGCCCAGCTCACCCGCGAAATATTCGACTTGATCGAACGGCTTGAATCCGACATCGACGTCAAGTAGCACTCGCAGAACACCCGCAAGCAAGACCACTGAAAAAACGGTGGTTGAATCGACTGTCGTCTACGTGTCTTCGAGTAACTGATCGATTTGCTCGTCGTCGAGCAGTTCGACGAGCGAGGCGT
>JAZKTK010000024.1:0-29144 GCA_036625595.1 Haloarculaceae archaeon
CGACCGCACGAGTGCGGTGCGGTCGGTATGTAAATCGTTTCAGTTGTTACTATAGTGTGGCTGTTGTGCCCGAAGCTTGACAACAGAGAACGACGAAGTTGCATAGAATGGCTGTTCCGGTTACCGATACGCTTCTCCTTCGTATCTTTCTCGCCTTCGGTATTGGCGCACTCATCGGACTCGAGAGAGAACAGTCCGAATCGGGCGGGATATTCGCAGGGAGTCGCACGTTCCCCCTCTTTGCACTCGTTGGTGCTATCGTCCAGGCGTTCTTTCCTGCAATGTTACCCGTTGCACTCGCTGCACTCGCTGTGCCACTGACCGTCGCCTACGCGGGGAAAGTCCTGACGAGGGATGATATCGGACTCACGACGCTGACCGCTGCCCTACTCACCGTCCTCCTCGGCGCAATGACGGTTCACTCCGAACGTGGCGCTGTCTTCGCGATAATTGTCGGCGGTCTCGTCACTGTCATTCTCTCTGCGAAGCCGACGATTCATGGCCTGGTCGACGAAATTGACGAGAGCGAACGTCGCGCCTCACTCAAGTTCATCCTTGTCGTGTTCGTCGTTCTCCCCCTCTTGCCCGACCAGAAACTCGACAGCCTGTTTGGGCTCAACCCGCGGTTCGTCTGGTTGATGGTCGTCTTCGTCACCGGACTCGGATTCGTTGCGTACCTGCTCGGGCGTATTCTCGGAACCGAACGAGGCATCGCCGTCACGGGAGTCATCGGCGGATTCGTCTCGTCGACTGCAACGACCGTTTCGATGGCGGAGAAGACCACCCAGAACGCGACGCTCTATCAGATCTGTGCCTTCGCGGTTGTGACCGCCTCTATCGTGATGTTCCCGCGAGCGCTCATCGAAGTCGCAGTCGTCAACCCGGCACTGCTCCCGAGCGTCGCACTCCCGCTGGGGGCGATGACTGTCGTAGGCGTGGTTGCTGCCGTAGTGTTGTACTGGCGGACTACGTCCGGCGAGACGGTCGAACCGGAGGATGTCAAAAATCCATTTCGGCTGCGGCCAGCCCTCCTCTTTGGTGCAATTTTCGCGGTCGTGTTGCTCGTCTCTGAATCTGCCAACGAGTGGTTCGGCTCGTCGGGCATCTACGTCACCGCCTTCGTCTCCGGACTTGCAGATGTCGACGCGATGACGCTCACCCTGAGCCAGCTCGCAGCGGAAGGGACGGTTTCGACAGCGGTTGCGACGACAGGAATCGTCATCGCGGCCATCGCAAATACGCTCGTCAAGGCCGCGCTGGCGTGGCTCCTCGGAAGCCGCAGGCTGGGGAAGTTGGTGTCTCTGGTTCTGGTCGTCGTCATTCTGACCGGACTGCTCTTTCTGGCGGTGTAGGTCGTGTCTCGTCAAAACCCAACGGCCTTCTCGACTGGAGCCTGCGGTAATAAAAACGCTCCCAGTATACGAGGCGGTAGCCCTTCGGTCGTCCAGGGCGAACACCTATTCACGATGGTCGACATTCCCTCCCGTGAGGACACAACTGTGGACTCCTCAACCGACAGTACTGCCAGCGCGGACGGCTCCGTTCTCGCCGGACACCCATCGCACTCGGTCGCTGATATACAGGAGACGTACCGCGACCAGGCGGGGATGATGGACCGGATGGACTGGCTGAACAGGCTGTTCACGGGCCGATACCGGGAAGAACTGTTCAGTACCGCTCATGGCCGCGTTCTGGATGTCGCCTGTGGCGTCGGGACGAACGCGAAGTACCTGCCTGGAATGAACGAGTACGTCGGTATCGACGTCAGTACGGACGTGCTGGCGAGGGCCGCGGACCGACTCGACGAGACGTGGCGCAAGACGACGCTCCACCAGATGGACGCACAGGACATGTCGTTTCCCGACGACAGCTTCGGGACGGTCATCTCGTCGCTGTCGACGTGTACGTTCCCGGACCCAATCGAGGCGCTCTCGGAGATGGGGCGGGTCTGTGAGCCGGACGGACAGATTCTACTCTTCGAACACGGCCAAAGCAGTGTCGGGCCGATTGCCCAGTTCCAGGACTGGCGGGCAGACGCCCACTTCGAAAACCACAGCTGTCGGTGGAATCAGGACCCAGTCGAACTCGTCTCGCAGTCCCCGCTCTCCGTCGTCGACTCGTCGTCGACGTTCTTCGGGATACTCACGTCTATCGAGGCCCGTCCGAACTGACGACGGGGGCTGGCTCTCCCGTCTACCGGGCCCACGACTTGAGCTCATTATCGATATGCGGCAAGCCGATAGCCGTTCTGCCGCCGACTAATCACGGAACCATACCTGTTTACGACGACGACTCTCGAGAGAAAACTCTCTCAGTGATGACGGGCAGCAGATGTGCGTCATACCCGCGCGTAAACAACCCCAGACGTAGCTACCGCTCCTGCGCCCCCCCTCAGCTCCGGTAGAGTTGGCGGTGATGGCACCGGACCCTGAGACGCTGGCGGCTGATACCCTGCCGGTTGTGATGAGCACACCGGCCCGCTGCCGGTGCCACCTGAAGAGATTATCCAGCTCGACCACCAAGGGCCAATATGCAGTGGTGCGGCCAGCCAACGAGACCATCCGGGAGCGAGGGCATGAGGGTCCAGAACCGAAGCCGAAGGAGGACGTAGTGTGACCGACGCCACCCTCCCGGCCGAACACCTCTCACCGCTCGCCACCCTCGTTGACGAGGTACTCGCGAGCGTCGGCTACGAGGTGGCGGCTGCCACCGATGCCATCGACGACGCTGTTTCCGGCTACGGCGGTCTCTTCGAACCCGCGACCACCCAGACTGAGTTGCGTCGCGCGCTCGAACGCCTGCTGGCGTCGGGACTCACCAGGCCACCGGTCTCAGAGCCGACGAGCGACACATTCGTCCTCTACGTCGACGGCAGTTCACGCGGCAACCCTGGTCCCGCAGGAGCGGGCGCTGTCATCATGGACGCTGCAGCGGAAGAACTCGCCCGTCTCGGCCGACCCGTCGGTTCCCGGACGGGGAACAACACTGCCGAGTACGTCGCTCTCCAGCTGGGGCTCTCTGAACTGCTGGCTCGCTACGAGCCACGCAAACTCGAAGTCCGCATCGATTCGATGACTGTCATCAGAGATGTCTGGGGTGGCGATGACCCGACAGAACCGGGCGTTGAGACGTACAGCGAGGCCGTCACGACGGCACTGTCGAACATCCCGGAGCACCAGTACACGCATCTGGCCGACAGCGACCCGAACCCCGCCGACGCACTGGCAACAGTGGGAGCCGACATCGCGGCCTTCGGACCTTGATAGTGTCACTGACTGTGCCGGCAATCCTGCCCGTCTCAATCGTCGTCGGTTGCCTGTTCCAGGTCTTTGAACGTCGACACCGAGTCCGGGAGGTCCTGAAGTGACCGGTTCGTCCACGTGTACGGGACGTACGGCTCGTCGTCGACGTCGAGCCAGGTTTTGTGCCGTCGCGTAAACGTGTCCCACATCGGGCGAAGTCCGGAGTCGAACCGATTGTCCAGCGACTGCTGGGCCTTCTCGCTCAGGTCGAACGCGAAGTCGTCGGGCAGGTCCCAGAACTCGCGGAAGAACCTGGCGAACTGCTTGCTCATCCGCATGCTGCTCTCGTAGGTCTTTTTGACGTCGTCGATGAGGTCTTCTTCGTTCTGAATGCGGTCACGTTGTTCATCGTACCACTCCGAGACGGGCTGGGCTTTCTCGGCGCGCTCTTCCATCCGTTGCTCCCGAAGTTCTTTGGTCGCTTCTTCGTCGACTTCCCACTCACCTTGGACCGCGGAGTTGTGTTCGGCCTCGTCGTCGACGTTCTCCACGACGATTCCGTAGGCATCTTCGGCGTGGCGCGGCAGGACGTATCCGTCGTGGATGTCCGAAAGAACGTCCTCGGGCTTGCGTTCGAGTGGGTCGCCCAGTCCCGACCCGCCGCGGAGGTAGTTCAGATAGATGTCGTAATCGTCGAACTCTTTGGGCGTGCTGATACCCTCCGGTCGCCGAGTGACCTTGCCGTCGATTTTCGACTCGAAGTCGCCGCTTTCGGGGTCGACGTCATTCTGTGGGTAGTCTTCGCCGTTCTCGAAGCGCTCTTCGAGGTCCGTATTCTGGGCGTTGAGGATGTAGCCAGAGGCAGCGGGGTAGCCACCGAAGAGACCACTGTCACTGGACATGTAGCCGTTGCCCATCTCGTAGAGCAGCCATCTGCTCACGTCTTTGACCGTCCGCATCGACTCAAAGCCGGCTCCACCTGCCCGACGCCCGGCACCCCCTGTATTGGGCTTGACAGCACGGCCGAGGAACGGGAGCGGTTCCACCTGTTCCCACGCTTCGGCGTCGCCCATGTCGCCTTCGGGGTTCCAGATCGCCGATGCATGTGGCTCACCGTCCGCGACGTAGCGGGCACCAGTCCCCTCACAGGCGGCTTCGAAGGAGTTGACGGCGTGCAGCTTGTCGAACTGGTCGATACCGCCGCCCTGCAGCCAGTTCGACGTGTTAGCGTTCCCGGCGTTGATTTCCTCCCAGAATCCCCGTGAGTAATAGCCCCGAGAGAGATGTTGCCAGAGCGGGGCCCACGCCGAGACAAGGAAGTGCCAGGCGTAGGCGTGGGCGGTTTCGGTGTTTTGCGTGTTGGCCCACGAACCGACTGGCAGGTGGAAATCGCAGGCGTAGTACGCGCCGTCGTTGACCAGTTCGTTCGGTATCACGGTCTGGGTGAGCATCACCCAGATGCCGCCCTGAATGGCGGCTGGTGTACAGTTGTAGGGGTGCCAGCCCCACTTGTTCGCCCCTTCGAAGGACACCTGGAAGGAGCCGTCCTCGCGGACGTGTAGTTCCGAGGGGGCGTGCATGAGGTGGTTCTCTTTTGCGTACTCGCGCGTGACGTTCTCCTGACCCTCGTAGAGGGCGTCGACGAACGAGGCCCCGCGATAGGTGCCGGGCAGCATCGTCTCTTTGATTCTGTTACGAAAGCCCCGCCGTCCGTCCTCGATAGCTTCCCGAGAGAGTTGTTTGAACGTCTCGACTCCCGTTCTCCCAATCAGTCCCTTGACCGAATCCCGAATCATCAAACAGCCAGTAATACGGGTCCGCTCGTCGAGTTTCAGGAAGTTCGGCGTCCGCGTCTTGGCTGGGTACTCTTTCTTCCAGGAGTTGTACAGTTCGAAGTTCTCCCCGATTTTGCGGGCCGTGTAGTAGGCACCGTCGCCGAAACGGGAGGCCTGCGAGACGTTCATGCTGCCCGGCCCGATAGCGCCCGTATCGATGACGTGGTTGACGCCACCGGCCCAGGCGACGAGTTCTCCCTCGTGGAAGATTGGGATGAGCGTCATCAGGTCACAGGGGTGTACGTCCCCGACGTGGGGGTCGTTGTTGACGAAGATATCGCCGGGTTCGATACCAGGACTCTCCTCGTAGTCGTGGTTTATCATGAACTTGATGGCCTCGCTCATCGTGTGCACGTGGACGATGATACCCGTCGAGACGGCGATAGAATCGCCTTCTGGGGTGAACAGGCCATAGCAGAGTTCACCCTCTTGCTCGACAATCGGCGTTGCGGAGACCTCTTTCGAGGTTTCACGCGCAGTCACGAGGTCGCCACGGAGACGCGAATAGAGTTGTTCGTACCGTATCGGGTCGTCATCTTTCAGCGAGAGCTCTGCATACCCAGCGTAGTGGCCCGTCGCCTCCGTCTTGTCTTCTAGTTCGGCCAACTGTTCACGGAGTGTTCTGCCGTCCCAACCGATTCCTTCGTTTCGCCGTTGTTTCTCTCGAACGGTCTCTTTTTCTTGCTTCACTTCCGTGCGACGTTCTTCGGTTTTACTCCGGTCAGGTTGACTCATCGTTGGTTCTCTCCTTCGGTGTTCGTGGTACTGACGGCTGAACGCAGGCGCATCGACCACCAGACGGTAGTGTCACTGGTCATATTCGAGTTCCTCCAGAATGATGACGTGCTCGCCGACGACGAAGTCGCCCGAAATCCGCTCGTGGAGCAGAATCGACTGCGTCAGGTCGTCGATTCGGGCTTTGCCGGTCAACGTCCGGTCAGAAATCCCGATACAGATTCTCTCTGCGTCGGTTTCGACCGCAAACTCGACGAGTTCGGCAACGTCGTACCCTTCCGGGAGGCAGCTAATCGTGTATTCGACATCGTATTCGAGCATCGGATTTATATCCTGAATCAGCGGGCCGAGACAGCGCACCGTCGGCAACCGGAGAAAGTAGACCGTCTCGCCTGGTTCGACGACCGAGCCGAGAACCTCTCTGACGGAGGGCTGTTGTTCGACCGATTTGATGATGAGAATCGTTGTCATTCTTGTGGCCCGAAGAGTAACTCACAGAAGTTGTGCTCGACCCGGCGGAGGCGTTCGCTCAGCGTCGATCTGCTGATGTCCAACTCGTTTGCAATCTCCTCGGCTGTCACCTCCTGTGGAACTTTGAAATATCCCATCTGATAGGCGGTCTCTAGCACTTCTAACTGCTTGTCGGACAGTTTGCCAGACATGCTCTGTTTGATTTTGTTGCCGCCAAGTGGGAAGCCAATCGTCTCGGTCTGTGTCGTTCCAACTAACTCGAGCGAACCGAGCTCGTCTTCGATGGTGCCGGCGACTTCCTTGAGGTGGTTCCAGTCGCGCACCGACGCAACCACGTCGACGTGTGCGTTTCGACCGACGATTCTGTGCGGAATTGCCTGATTTTCTGTCAGAAGCGAGAGAACAGATGCGTCCGAAAGCGTTGCGACGACGCCGAGGTAGTACGTATGCTGATTCACGTCTGCCTTCCACATGTCTACTATCTGTATATTAGGCAACCTCTCTGCGAGCGTCGCTTTGGAGATATCTGAATCGAACTGGGCTGTTAGAAAGAGAAATACTGATTCACCTGTCACTGGCAGTGCGTTGTCTATCTCGACACTGCCAACCTGGCTTTCGATGTCGACTATTTGCGATGGAATCCCTGCCAGGCGTATCTGAAATTCGATCCTGAGCATCCGTTTAGAGCTCTGTTCTGTGTATCCAGCCTAGTGTCATAGTTTGGTTCCCCCCGACTGCATCCCACAACAGAAGTCCCTGTTGTGGGGGATTTGACGTGTGAAATCCCGTAAGTGTAGGTGACGTCCAGCCCGTATTATTGTGACGGCTGGTATCGATACACACATCCCCTATCGTATTTAAGCATTGGTACGAATGAGACCGGAATATGTTTTGCTCTTATAAGTTGGCGGCTGTCCGTTCCGTCGTCAGTCGAACGTTAGGTCTGACTCCCGTTCGACGAGTTCGACGCGAACGCCGTTTCCCGCCTGTCGGTCGAGAAACGCGACGCTTGCTCCGCCTGCGCCTTCTCTGGGTTCCTCGTCTGCGAGTGCCACGCCAGCACCGCGGAGGTTCGCCAGTTGCGCTTCGATGTCGTCGACGCGGAACGCGACGTGATGTAACAGTGCCGACTGCGGCGATGCGTCGAGGTCGGCGGCAATCTCCGTGTCTCGGTCGACCGGTTCGACGAGTTCGACCAGACTCTCACCGACCCTGATGAACGCGATATCGACGCCGAACGCCGGGACGTGTTCGATGGTCCCGACCTCGAGGCCGAGCAGTTCGAACAGTTCTCGGTTGGCGTCGATGCCGTCGACGAGGACGCCCAGGTGGTCGATTTTCGAGACCATGAGTTAGCTAATCTGGCGCGACCGGTCTTCCCAGTAGGGCTCGCGGAGCCGTTTTTTGTCGAGCTTTCCGTAGGGCGTCGTCGGGAGTTCCTCGACGATATCGATAGATTTTGGCACCTCGTAATCTGCCAGACGGTCCAGACAGAACGATTTGATAGCCGCCCGGTCGACGGTGTCGTCCTCGGGAACGACGACAGCTTTCACTGCCTCGCCCCACTCGTCGTCCGGCACGCCGATGACGGCGACGTTCGCGACCTGGTCGTGTTGCTGGATGACTTCCTCGACGGTGACGGAGTAGACGTTCATCCCGCCGCTGACGATAACATCAGAGTCCCTGTCGACAATGTAGAAGTAGCCGTCTTCGTCCATCTTCCCGATATCACCGGTGTGAATCCAGCCGTCCTCAATCGTTTCTGCGGTCTTTGCTGGCAGTTCGTAGTAGCCCTCCATAGAGTAGGCGGCGCGTGCCAGAATCTCACCCGGCTGGTCGGCAGGGACCTGCTCGCCGTTCTCGTCGACGACTTTCACCTCGCACATCGTCGTCGGGAGACCACAGGAGGACAACCGTTCTTCGTCGTCGGGGTCGTGAGCGCCCTTCGGCAAGACGGTGATGAGGTCTGGGGTCTCGTACTGTCCGTACAGCTGGAGGAAGACGTTTCCGAGCTTGTCCAGTCCCTCGCGCAGTCGGTCCGGTTTCATCGGTGCCGCACCGTAGACGAGCGTCTCCAGCGTCGAGGTGTCGTACTCCTGCTCGTCGAGCAGGTCGAGGACGCGGTACACCATCGTCGGCACCATGAACGTCCACGAGATAGCCTCCTGCTCGACGAGTTCGAGCGCGCGCTCGGCGTCGAACCCTTGCGTGACGACGTGATGACTCCCCTGTGTCAACCCGCCGGCCATGATGAGGCCGGCCGAGTGCGGGAGCGGTGTCATCAACAGCAGTTTGTCCCGGGGCTGGATGTCGAGTTCGATGGCGTGTGCGAGTGCGTTCAACGCGAGATTCTCCTGGGTGTGTTTCACACCCTTCGGGTCGCCGGTCGTCCCGCCCGTGTGGAAGACGCCAGCGAGGGTGGATTTCGAGACAGAGGCTTCAGGGGCGACTGGCTCGGCCGTTTCGAGCAGGTGCTCGAACGATTCGACGGAGTGGTTCTGCTTCAGTTCGGGACTGGCTGATGCATCGGTCGTGACGATTCGTTCTAGCGTCGGTACGTTCGGGGCAACCGACTGGATTGTCTCTTCGAAGCTCGGACCCACGATGAGCGCGCTCGCGTCGCTGTTGTCCAGCATATACTCGATGTCCGCTGCCGACAGCATGTCGTTCAGCGGCACCTTCGCGAGGCCTGCCCGAGCGAGTGCGATGTCAGTGATAGCGTACTCTGGACAGTTCGACAGCAAAACCCCCACGCGGTCCTCCGTCTGGAGGCCACGTTCGAGGAGTGCGCTGGCGAGGCGTGCGGAGGCCTCCTCGAGGTCGCCGTAGGTCAGCGTCTCGTTGCCGAACGTGATGGCTGGCGCGTTCTCGTAGCGACGGAGGACCGACTCGTAGAGATGCTTCAGCGTTGGTGGACTCTGTTCTACCATAGTGCTCTCCTGATCGAATAAAGAATAGGCGTGGTCCTTCGAGGTGTTACGCCGACTGGGTGTCCGGTGTCGGAATCGGTTCGTCGATCCAGTCCTCGTAGAACGTCTCGATGTCCGGTTCGTACTCGTGGATAATCGGATAGCCAGGCATGACGTTCGTCACTTCGAGCAGCGTCTTGCACCCCGGACAGAAGAACTCCCGCAGTTCCATATAATCCGGATGGGGATGCATGTCCTCCGGGTAGATTTCGAGATACTCCTCTTCGGTATCCCGGACGTTGATAAGCGCATCGTGCTTCCAGTTCTCGTCGTGTTCGCAGAACTCGTGGCCGCAGTCACATTTGATGACCCAGTGGTCTTCGGACTTCGCGACCACGTACAGGTGGTCAGCATATGGGATGACGATTGGGTCGTCCCAATCGACCCGTTCCTGCAGGACATCACGGACCTGCTGGAACCGGTCCTCGTCTTTGAAGTCACTCATCATGTTGTGCAGCTCGTTCCACTCTAGGTTGTCGTCAACCAAGTCTTCGATTATCTCACGTGGATATGATTCTGGCATTCGTATTCACCTCTTTAGTCGTCGTCCGTTGCTTGTTCTAGCGATGCTTCGTCGAACGTTGCGTCGGGACCGGAAAGGTCCTGGATCGAGCGGCCGCTGCTCCATGTGTAGGGGACTTCCGGTTCGTCGTCTCGGCCAACATCGAGCCAGGTTTCGTGGCTCTTCGTCGGGTTCTTCCACTTCTTCTTGAAGCCGGTCGCAAAGCGGTTCTCGAGCGATTTTTCTGCGTTTGCACTCAGTGAGAAGCGGAAGTCGTCCGGGAGTTCCCAGAAATCGCGATAGAACTCGGCGAACTGCTTGCTCATCCGCATACTGCTCTCGTAGGTCTTCTTGACGTCTTCGATGAGATCCTCATCGTCGCGAATTCGCAGGCGTTCGTCCTCGTACCATTCCGAGACCGGTTGGGCGTTTTCTTCACGCTCTTCCATCCGCTCTTCACGGAGCTCTTTGGTCGCCTCTTCGTCGAGTTCCCACTCGCCCTGGACGGCGGAGTTGTGCTTTGCTTCGTCCTCGACTTTGGTGACGACAACAGCGTAGGCGTCCTTGGCGTGGCGCGGCAGGACGTATCCGTCGTGGATGTCCTCGATGACTTTCTCTGGGTCGCGCTCGAGCGGGTCGCCAAGTCCAGACCCACCACGGAGGTAGTTCAGGTACAGATCGTAATCGTCGAACTCTTTGGGCGTGCTGATACCCTCCGGTCGCCGAGTGACCTTGCCGTCGATTTTCGACTCGAAGTCGCCGCTTTCGGGGTCGACGTCATTCTGTGGGTAGTCTTCGCCGTTCTCGAAGCGCTCTTCGAGGTCCGTATTCTGGGCGTTGAGGATGTAGCCAGAGGCAGCGGGGTAGCCACCGAAGAGACCACTGTCACTGGACATGTAGCCGTTGCCCATCTCGTAGAGCAGCCATCTGCTCACGTCTTTGACCGTCCGCATCGACTCGAAGCCGGCACCACCCGTCCGACGGCCTGCACCGCCAGTGTTGGGCTTGACTGTCCGCCCGAGGAACGGGAGTGGTTCGGTCATCTCCCACACTTCGGCGTCGCCCATGTCGCCCTCTGGGTTCCAGATCGCTGCTGCGTGTGGCTCGCCGTCGTCGACGTAGCGAGCACCGGTCCCCTCACACGCTGCTTCGAAGGAGTTGACCGCGTGGAGTTTGTCGAACTGGTCGATACCACCGCCCTGCAGCCAGTTCGACGTGTTCGCGTTGCCGGAGTTGATCTCCTCGCGGAACCCACGCGAATAGTACCCTCTGGAAAGGTGCTGCCAGAGCGGTGCCCAGGCAGAGACGAGGAAGTGCCAGGCGTAGGCGTGTGCTGTCTCTGTATTCTGTGTGTTGGCCCACGACCCTTCCGGTAAGTGGAAGTCACAGCTGTAGTAGGCACCGTCGTTGACCAGCTTGTTGGGTATCACTGTTTGAGTGAGCATCACCCAGATGCCGCCCTGAATGGCGGCTGGTGTACAGTTGTAGGGGTGCCAGCCCCACTTGTTCGCCCCTTCGAAGGACACCTGGAATGAACCGTCCTCGCGGACGTGCAGTTCCGAGGGGGCGTGCATGAGGTGATTTTCACTCGCATACGCCCGCGACAGATTCTTTTGACCCTCGTAGAGGGCGTCGACGAACGAGGCACCGCGATAGGTGCCGGGCAGCATCGTCTTCTGGATACGGCTTCTGAAGCCCCGCCGACCGTCTTCGATGGCTTCACGCGAGAGTTGCTTGAACTTCTCGATGCCGTAATCGTCGATGAGATCGTTTACGGCTTTGCGAATCATCAGACAGCCAGTCATCCGGGTCCGCTCGTCGAGTTTCAGGAAGTCCGGCGTTCTGGTCTTGTCTGGGAAGTCGTTTTTCCAGGAGTTGTATATCTCGAGGTCTTCACCGATCTTGCGGGCGGTGTAGTACGCGCCATCACCGAAGCGAGAAGCCTGCGAGACGTTCATACTGCCGGGACCGACCGCACCGGTGTCGATGACGTGGTTGACACCGCCGGCCCAGGCGATCAGCTCCCCTTCGTGGAAGATTGGGATGAGAGTCGCAATGTCACACGGGTGAACGTTACCCACGTGTGTGTCGTTGTTGACGAAGATGTCGCCGGGTTCGATGCCCGGGCTCTCTTCGTAATCGTGATTGATCATGTACTTGATCGCCTCACTCATCGTGTGAATGTGGACGATGATGCCCGTCGAGATGGCGATCGAGTCACCTTCCGGCGTGAACAGGCCGTAGCAGAGTTCACCTTCCTGCTCGACGATTGGCGTTGCGGCGACCTCTTTCGAGGTTTCTCGCGCATTGACCAGTTCGCCACGTAGCTGGGCGAACATCTGCTCGTATTCGATTGGGTCTTCGCCTTTGAGCGAGAGTTTCTCGAATCCAGCGTAGTGACCTGTCTCTTCTGTCTTGTCTTCGAGTTCTTCAAACTGGTCGCGGAGTTTCTTTCCCTCCCAGCCGATACCTTCTCCGCGTTCTAGTTTCTCTTTGACAATCTCTTTCTCCTTGTGCATTCGAGGGAAATTCTCCTCGGAATGACCGTGCGCTTCCTCCTCCCCCGACGCATCTGTTGGGTGTTGCTCTGAACTCATGTTTTGTTGTATGGTATTCTCATCTGTTTACAGCCAGATGTGGGCTGGTGCAGCGCATCCACCGCACACCTCAGACATCTCCAGCACCGGCGATACCTGCAGTGGGGTAGATGCATGTCTACACGAGAGCGGTAGAACCGCTCTCTAGTCCTCCCGCGTGAGATGGTGGACGCGGTGCTCGTCGAGCCAGGTCTCGTACTCTGGGGGAACGACGTACGTCGTTGCCTCCCCTTCGAGAACTGCGGGACCACTGAGTTCGTTCCCGGGATTGAGTGCGTGGAGGTCGTAGATGTCCGTCTCTAGCCACTCGCCATCCCAGTAGGTCTCACGGGGCTCTTTGTAGGCGTTCTCGGGCGGTTCGGAGTCCTGTAGTTCCTCGGTTGGAATTTCAGGCTTGACGACGTCGCGGACGCCACGAACAGATGCCTGCGTAATCGTGTGGCCGAGTTCTGGCGAACGCGCCTCTTCGGAGTACTGGCGTCGATAGCCTTCTTCGAACGTATCGATTAGCTCCTCTAGCTTTTCGGGCGTATCGACCCGGTCAACAGGTGACCGGATGTCGATGCTGTTGAGCTGCCCCTGGTACTGGCCGAGGATGTTGTACTGGAACTCGACCTCTTCGAGTCCGATATCACTTTTTGCGAACTCGTCTTCGACTTTCTCTTCGAGGTTCTTCCAGACCTTGGTGAGCTCTTCCCCGGCGGTTCCGGCCGCCTCTTCCATCGACAGATCAGCGTCGATATCGATGCTGGTTGTCTGGTCGTACCGGTATTCGTAGTCGGCTGCACCACAGCCGAACGCGGAGAATCCTGCTGCCCACTCTGGAATGAGAACCTCGTCGAAGCCGAGCTTTTCGGTGTAGCCAGCCGTATGGACCGGTCCGCCGCCACCGTACGAGAGACACTTGAAGTTCGACGGTGCGTATCCCTCACCGGTCACGACTGCTTCGAGGTCGTTTTGGAGCTTGTTCTCGAGGATGTCGATAACGCCTTCTGCAGCCTCATAGACGCCCATATCCAGTTTATCCGCGACCTGTTCCTTGATTGCCTCCTCGGCAGCATCACGACTGATGGGCATGTCACCACCCAGGAAGTTTTCGGGGTCGATCCATCCCAGCGCAACGTGACAATCTGTCACAGTCACGGTCTCGACGTCGGTTTCGGTTGCACAGACGCCGACCTGGTCTCCTGCACTCTCCGGCCCGAGTTCGATTTTATCGAACGTCGGATTCACCCGGACGTAACTACCGGTCCCCGAGCCGACACTGTCCATATTGACCATCGGCAAGGAGAGGAGGAGACGAGCCATCTCCGGACTGTAATCGATTTTCCAATCGTTGTTGATAATGATCCCCATATCGAAGCTCGTCCCGCCGATATCGGTACAGACCATGTCCTCGTAGCCGAGTTCTTTTCCAAAGTAGTTCGCTCCGATCATCCCCCCGATGGGGCCAGAAATCAACGTCCGTGCCAGCTCGTTTGCGTAGATATCGATGGTCCCACCGTGGCTTGCCATGACTCGAACGCCGACTTCACCGCCGTGGTTGTCGACAGAGTCCTGGACCTTCTTCAACTGGTCTCGGGACGGCTCTGCAGCGAACGCTTCCGCAACGAGTGTGTTTAGTCGCGGGAGTTCTTTCAGGGTCGGATAATACTCGCTGGACAACATCACCGTCGTGTCCGCATCCCGCTCCTCGATGACCTCCTCGGCGATTTCTTTCGTCCGATGTTCGTGTTTGGCTTCCTGATAGGAGTGCAGGAACATGACCGCGATCTCGTCGACACCCTGGTCGAGAAGGTCGTTCACACCCTCTCGTACGTCGTCTTCGTACTCTTCCAGGGGAATCAGCTCGTTGCCCTTGACGTCGATACGCTCCCGAACTCCCCGAATACGGTTCCGGGGAATCAACGGTTCGGGGTGTTTGTGCGTGTTAACGTGCAGGCGGTCAGAGTACGAAAAGCCAGTATAGGATTGTCGGCCACGTCCCATCCGGAGTGTGTCTTCCATTCCGCCGGTGGTGAGGATGCCAACGTCAACTTCACTTTCGCGCTCGACCAATCGATTGAGCATTGCGGTCCCCGAGTACACCGTGGAAACGAGATTCGGGAACGCATCGTCCACATTCAACCCCCAGGTTTCGAGGGCATCCGCGGACGACTCGATGAATCCTCGTGACTCGTCATCTGGTGTCGTTTTCGCCTTCCCAACAGTGAACTCGCCGTCAGAGTCCATGAGAAAGGTGTCTGTCATCGTTCCGCCAGCGTCGATTGATAGGGTCTCTGCGTTGTGGTCTGAGGGATTGTCTTCTGAACTTGCCATCACCAAATTCGATTAAACCAACATGAGTTAATCGTTACCACGAACCAGAGGAACCCGGATTGACAGCCTGGAACGCGGTGAGGACATATGTGTTGTGTTTAAACACTAACCGTTATCCCGCTGTTCTGAGACCCTCTGTGTCTGGCGGTTCGAGCGTCCTCCGGTGCCAACAGACTATCTGAACACAACTGGAATACACCCCGCACTCAGACCGGTGTGAGTTGTCGAATCCACGCTGCTGGCGAAGTCGACACGTAATCTGGCTACTACCTCCGTCGCAGATATGCGTTTGAACAAAATATTTAATACTATACGGACATACAGTTGTATCTGTGACGAAAAAGACAACACACGTCGAACCACGGACCGAATACGTACGGTATCGGTCACTCGAACGCAAACCGCTCGGCGGAGGTGAGAGTACAGACGCTCGGTAACTGTGTCCACACTGAACCCAGCCTGTGCCTGACGTCCTCAGTCGCTCGTCCTTTTTGTGGGTGCGTCCTGATTTTCCGTTTTCCAGTTTCGTTTCGCTCCCGGTACTATCGTATCCAGAGTGCTCACTCGCGTGCGTTCGAGCCCATTCGCCGAACGACGTCGACGAGTTGGCCGAGGCCTGCTCGAACGTCGTCCTCTCTGAGCGCACTCAGGAGTCCGAACAGCCCGACTGGCTCCGGGTCTTCGTCGGCCCGGAACGCGCCGAGGCCGGCGTCGACAGCGTCGACTACTTCGGGGCTGCCGACGGTGGCTCCCAGTGCCAGCGCGTAGCCAAGTCCCTGTCCCATTTCGTAGGGGTCGACGTCGGACGTTTCGTGGGCGTCGGCAAAACCCGCCAGCACCATCCGGACGTCGGCAATCGGGCTCCGGACGTCGGAAGCTGCCGTTTGCAGTTCCGGGACCAGCTCCTCTAAGAGGCCGTGACTCGCCTCCAGCAGGTCGAGTAGTTCGATAAACGTCTCGGTGTTCTCACCGAGTTTGCGGAGTAGCACCAGCGTCTCCTCGCGTTCGAGTGCCAGCCTGAGTTCGGCCATCGGGTGGCGGGCGTCCGACGCTGCTGCCTGTAGTTCCGGCGCCAGGTCTTCCGCGAGAGTCTTGCTCGCTGCGGCGAACTCGAGGAGTTCGGCGAGGTCGTCGGCGTTGTGGCCGACGACTTCGAGCAAGTGGCGTGTCTCTTCCCGTTCGAGCGCGAGACGCAGGTCGGCGAGTGGCTCCCGGATGTCGGTTGCTGCCTCACGGGCCTCCGGCGCGAGGTCGTCACCGAGCTGTTTGGCGACGACGACCAGCTCGACGAGCTCACGGAGGTCGTCGGCGTTAGCCTCTACTGACGCTACCAGCGCGCGCGTCTCCGGGTCGAGGTCAGCAACAGTCGGACTGTCGGTCGGCGTGTCGTCTGTTTCGGACATGTCAGGGCACCGGGTCGTAGCCGCGCATCCACATGTTCCAGTACATCGGCGGGATGACGTTGACGTCGAGCACCCAGTTCGAGCGCGTCTCGACAGGCGCTGCAATCGGGTCCTCGTAGTCGAATTCGGCAATCATCGCCTTTCCCTCTTCTGTGAGCAGCGGGCACGCAGTGTACCCGTCGTACTCTGCCGTGAGTGGCCGCCCCTCTAGCGCCGCGTCGAGGTTGTTCACCAGCACGTGGACCTGCTTGCGCACGGCTGAGGCCGTCCGTGATGTCGGCAGGTTCGCGTTGTCCCCGATGGCGAACACGTTGTCGTAGTCGTCGTGCTGGAGCGTGTGTTTGTCGACAGTGACGTATTCGCCGTTGCCGGTCAGCGGCGAGCGTTCGACCAGTGCCTTGCGGCCGTACTGTGGGGGGACAGGTGCGTAGAGGTCGTACTCGATTTCTCGCCCATCACTCGCGATGACCCGGTCTTCTTCGTAGGCGATTTCGGAGACCTCGAACTCTGGCAGAAACTCGATGTCCCGCTCGGCCCAGATTTCCTCGACTTTGCCGTTGTAGTGGGCCTTCGGCGACGGTGGTGTCCCGAACGGCGTCGGTGCCGGTTTGCCGACGGCGATATCGACGTCGTCCCGGATACCGATATCCCGGAAGTAGTCGTCTGCGAGCATCGCCATCTTTAGCGGCGCACCGCCACACTTGATCGGCGTCTCCGGGACAGTGACCAAAAACTGCCCACCGTCGAAGTTCTTGATGGCGTCCCGGAGACCGACTGCGGCGTCGTAGTGATAGAACGGGTAGACAGAATCCGTCTGTTCCCACGCCTCTTTCATCCCCGGGACCGCCTCCGGGGCGAGCCGGTTCCCGAGTGCGGTCACCAGGTAGTCGTACTCTAGGGGCTCGGTGTCGGTTGACACCGTCCTGGCATCCGGGTCGATGCCTTCGACGCGGGCCTGCACGAACTCGACGTCCGTTCTGAGCAACGACTCGACGGGTCGGTGTTGCTTCTCGGCGTCCATGTGCCCGAACGGGATCAGGTAGTACGATGGCTGATAGTGGTGGTCGGGACTCTCGTCGACGACCGTTATCTCGACGTTCTGATCGAGTTTCCGGTCGAGCATGTTTGCTGCCATCGTCCCCCCTGTGCCTGCACCGAGCACGAGTATCTGTGTTGACCTCACAATATTGTATTAAAAATACAATATACAAAAAACTTCAGGTCTTACTGTCGCCGCCTGGGCGGCTGCTGCTGTCGGAGTGATGTCGCTGGGTGTCAGCGCTGTGGTCGGGTAGATAAACATTCTGGTATACCTCTCTAAAACGTCTGATGGGCGGTTTTGTCGCGATTTCCGAGTCTGGCTGTCACGGCGGCGAACCGGCGCTGACGGTCACTGGCTACTCGCCGTGTGGGGGTCGACCGCTCCCAGAATGTGAGGTTTGCCGAAAATTATATTGTGACAAAGATAAAATATTGTCTTGACTACGATGGTCTCTGAAGAACAATCCTTCCAGCTAGGACTCGGTAATTCGTTCCCCGAATTGACGGTACAAAGTTCACAGGGCGAGTTGACACTCCCCGACGCGTACGACGGAGAGTGGTTCATTCTCTTCAGCCACCCCGGTGACTTCACACCCGTCTGCACGACGGAGTTCGTCGCGTTCCAGCAGCGGATGGACGAGTTCGAGGAACTCGGCGTCAATCTTGTCGGGCTCTCGGTCGACCGCGTTCACTCTCATATCAAGTGGATCGAGTGGATCGAAGACGAACTCGACGTCTCCATCGAGTTCCCCATTATCGCCGACGAGGCCGGGAGTGTGGCGACGAAACTGGGGATGGTCCACCCCGAGATGGGGTCCAGTACCGTTCGGACGGTGTACGTCGTTGACCCCGAGGGGACCGTCCGGCAACTCCTCCAGTATCCGATGGAGATCGGCCGGAACATCGACGAGATTCTCCGCTCGATTCGCGCCCTCCAGACGTCCGACGAACACGACGTCGCCGTCCCGGGTGACTGGCCGGACAACGAACTGTTCGGTGACCAGGTGCTGTCCAAGCCCCCGTCGGACGTCGAGACCGCACAGGCCCGACTCGACAGTGCCGACGGCGACTGTCACGACTGGTGGTTCTGCCTCGAGGACGCGCCGTAGCCGAGCAGGACTCGGCTGCATCGACGACGACCGTTACTCCGGTGGTAGCGATTCTTCGCTGCGTCTCAACCCGACGTACTGCTTGACGAGTTCGGCCTCGGCCATCCGGAGGCGATACGAGAGCGTCGACCGGGGAACGTCGAGGTCAGCAGCGAGTTCTTCGAGTGTCACGCCTCGCGGGCGCTCGTAGTACCCCTGTCGTACCGCTTCGCGGAGTGCCCGTTCCTGTGACCCGGAGACGTCAGCGGCGAGCACGCCGGTCCCCTCCCACTCGATTGCGTCGCCAATGTGGCCCAGTTCGAATCGGACCTCCTCGCGGAGGGCGGCAGAGATCTGGTCGTACAGCACGCCGACGCGGTCGTCGGAGGGCATCAGTATCCGCCACGACTCGACCCCGTCGTGGTAGTGGACCTCAGAGAGCGTCCCGCGACCGAGTCGCGAGCAGACGATGGTCTGTATCGTCTCACAGTCGCTGTCGCCCTCCACGAACAGATACAGCGACCGATGGCCCGTGGTCGTCTCGAGCGGGAACGACGTGCACGTGCCACAGCAGTCAGCCGAGGCGACGCTGGCCGGCCCGTGGGCGTGGTCTCCGAACACTGCCTCGAGCTTGTTTGTCACCGTCGGGCTCCCCATGAGCCGGAGCAATCGGAGATACGACCCGCTCCCGGTACAGATGTCCAGTGCCGACGCCGATACGTCGGGATTGTCGTGGAACATGTCCATGACAGGGTCGTTGCCAGCCTCGTAGTGGAGTCTGAACGTAAACTCCCGGAGGCGAGCGCTGGACTCAGACGACATCGGCCCGTGGACACTGCGTGCTGGTCGTCCGTTGTCTGTGTCGACGGGAAAGTGGGACGCTCACGGCCCTGCCTCCCGTCCCTGGGCGACCGGAGCACCGACCGTGTTGCCCCACTCGACCCACGACCCGTAGTAGTGGCGAACGGAGTCGAATCCGAGGAGTTCGTGCAGCGCCACCCACGTCAGCGCCGACCGTTCGCCGATACGGCAGTATACCACGATGTCGTCGTTGCGGTCGATACCGCGGTCGGTGAATACGCTCAGTATCTCGGCGAGCGGTTTGAATCGCCCGTTTGACTGCACCACGCGACTCCAGGGCACGTTGATGGCGCCGGGGATGTGCCCACCGCGCTGGACACCCTCGTTCCAGCCCGGCGGGGAGAGTATCTCGCCGCGGAACTCTGCGGGGGCGCGGACATCTATCAGCTGCTCGCCGTCGTCCATCGCGGCGAGGACTCCCTCGCGGTCGACACGAATCGACGATGTGGTCTCGTCGACGGTGTAGGTCCGGGCCGAGACGCTCGGAACGCGCTCGGTCAGTTCCCGCCCGCTCGCGGCCCAGTAGTCGCGGCCGCCGTCGAGCAGCCGGATATCGGGGTGCCCGTAGTAGGCCAACAGCCAGTATGCGTAGGCGGCAAACCAGTTTTGCGTATCGCCATAGAGGACAACCGTCGAGTCGCGGGTCACTCCCAGCGAGCCGAGTACCCGTTCGAACGCTGCCGGCGACGGGACATCGAAAACTGTGGTATCCCGCAGGTCCGCCTGCCAGTCGAGGGTGACGGCGCCGTCGATGTGCCCCTCCTGGTAGGTGTCTGGGTAGGCGTTGACCTCGACGAGGCGGTACTCGTCGTCGTCACGCTCGAATGCCGACCGTCGCCGCTCGACCCACTCGGGCGAGACGACGGTGTCTCCATCAGCGGGGTCCATTGACTCTCTGTTGGGTCGCTGTCGTCATCTATCCTTTGTCTACGTTTTTTTGTGGCTCGCTGTCTCCGCTGAGTTCGACGAGCGACGCACCGACTAGTCGCCGATAGCCTCCCAGTTCCGGTAGAGTCCGACGCCGAACGCCGCGAGGATAGCGCCGACTGCGCTCTGGCGTGCAACCGTCCCGAACTCGCCGGCACCGATGGCGACGACGCCACGGACGGCGATAATGCCGACCACCAGCACGACGAGTCCGAGCACCAGGTGCCTGGTCTCCATACGCGATACTACGGTCACGCTTCGAAAACCGTTCGCTTGGCATAGGCCAACTCATCTGTCCCTCCCGCGGTGGTGGTTGTCCGCCACAAAAGGCCATCCCGACCGCTCGACGTCCTCTGTCGCCGATTGGCTCTTGCCAACTCAACTGCTAACGTTGTCTGTCTGCTAGTCGGACTGTATGTCCCCATCGAAACTGGTGGCTCGGATTCGAACGAGAGATGTCGACTGTCGGTTCTGTGCTGGCGCTGCTGTCGTTTTCGCGGTCGCAGTCGCCGCCATCGCGTACGGACTGACACACCAGGACATGGTCACGGCGCTGGGCGCACTACTGTTGGTGCCCGCCGCGGCTCTGCTCGCTGCGATCGGACTCTCCGGTGGCCGCGAGCGCAGTCGGACGCTCTGATCAGAGTCGGGCCTGGACGAGCTTGTCGACGTTGTACAGTAACACGGCGACCGAGAGCAGCGTCGTCGCGAGGTAGACGACCAGTTGCGGCGGTCCACTGGTCGCGCCGCCGAGGGCCGCGCCGGCGAACCCGACCAGCATGATTTCGCCCCACGTGAGCAGAATCCGCGACAGCAACTGCGTCGACGCGTGATCGTCGGTGTCTTCTCTCGGTTCGCTCGTGTCAGACTGGTTGTCGAGTGGCACCGTCAGTACCCCTCCGCTGGTTCTGCTGGGCCGCTGAACGCCGAGTACAGGACGACGAAGTACGTTGCGATAAGCGGTAACAGCACCACTGCACCGATTGTCATGAGATTCAGCGGGAGCGTCGAGACGATTGCCTCACGCACCGTCAGTCCGCTCGCGGGGTCTATCGTCGGGTACACGAGGAGCGCGACGACTGCCGTGAGGCCGTACGTCAGCCCCGCGCTCGCCGCGAGCGCGAGCAGGTCGCGCCCACGCCTGAGCCACCGGACGTACCCGCCGGCCAGGACGAGCGTCACCACGACTAACCCGAGGACCGGGATGCCAGTCAGCGTCGGCCGCAGCCGTGGCGTGGTCACACCGAGTGTCAGCAACACCACGACGACTGCGCCGAGGTAGGCGACGACCGCGGCTTCGCCGTACCGGCGGAGCTCGGTCCGGAGCCGCCCTCGCGTCTTGAGGCGCAAAAATGCGACACCGGAGACGACAGTCAGCGCGACGACGGTCACGCCCACGAGCGCGCCGACGACGGTGAGCGACCGGGTCGCACCGACGAGCCAGTTGCCGACGAACAGCCCGAGGAGCAACGGTGCTCCGATACTTCCGGCGACGAAGGCACGGCCCCACCAGCGCTGCCAGGTGTCGTCGTGGCGCTGTTCGTACATCTCGGGGGCGAGCCCGCGGAGGATGAGCGCCCCCAACACCCCGAACAACAGCAGGTAGTGGCGGCTGAACAGCGTCGCGTAGGCGGCCGGGTAGGCGGCAAACAGTGCCCCGCCGAAGACGACGAGCCACACCTCGTTGCCGTCCCAGAACGGCCCGATGGCCGCGAGAATCGTCTCGCGGTCGCGCTCGTCGTCTCGGGTCGCAAACACTGCGCCGGCACCGAAATCGAACCCGTCCAGGAACAGGAAGGTCCCGAGCATGGCGAATAGCAGGCCGAACCACAGCTCTGGCAACGGGAGCCCCAACAGCGGACCCGAGGTGAGCCAGCCGAGGTCAGTCATCGGTGGTCACCTCTCCCGACGGGGTCTCACGCTCGCGCTCGGGCACGTCGACGGTTTCGAGCTCGTCGCTGCCCGGCGGCCCGGCTCTGATGATCCGGGCGACGACGTAGCTGTACAGTCCCAGCAACGACGCGTAGACGATGACGAAACCGGCGAGTGTCAGCGTCGCTTCCGTGCCAGTCAACCCGGGTGAGACGCCCTCGCTAGTTTTCATCACCCCCTGGATGACCCACGGCTGGCGACCGACCTCGGTGACAATCCAGCCGACTTCGACGGCGACGATACCAAGCACTGTCGACCCCATGAGTGCCTTGTGTAGGAGGTCGTCTTCGAACAACTGGCCGCGCCACCAGCGGTAGCCACCCCAGAACGCAAGCAGGATGAACCAAAAGCCAAGGCCGACCATCGCCCGGAACGCCCAGAAGACGATGGCGACGGGAGGCGCTTCCGACTCGAACGAGTTCAGGCCGCGTATCTCTGCTGTCGGATCACCCCCGCTCGCGAGCCACGACGCACCGCCGGGAATCCCCAGTCCGAACAGTTCCTTCGCGCGGGGGTCCGTGATGTCTCCGAGGTCGGTCGGCACCGCAATTATGTACTCCGGCACGTACGATTCGGTCTCCCAGACGGCCTCCATCGCGGCGAACTTCTGGGGCTGTGTCTCGGCGACGTGTCGGCCGTACATGTCGCCGTGAAGCACCTGCAGCGGTGCGGTGATGATGAGTGCAACGAGTGCAATCTTCAACGTCGTCTCCCAGAACGACACATGTTCGACCTGGTACCCCCAGACGTGGTGACGGAACACGTAGTAGGCGGCGATACCGGCCATGAACAGCGCGACGGACTCGACGGCTGCGTTCTGCATGTGGACGAACATGTAGCCAAACCGTGGGTTCAGGTACGCCGCGACCGGGTCAGTCAGGTGGACGACCGTCTGTCCGCCATCGGTCACCAGTTCGTACCCGCGTGGCGTCTGCATCCACGAGTTCGCGATGAGAATCCAGACCGCTGACAGCCATGTCCCGACGCCCACGGCGACCGCGGACACCATATAGAGGGCGTTCCCGACCCGGTCGCGGCCGAAGACGAACACGCCCAGGAACGTCGCCTCGAGCATGAACGCCATCATTCCTTCGATGGCTAGCGGACCACCGAACAGTTCGCCGGCGGCCGTCGAGAAGGCCGCGAAGTTCGTTCCGAACTCGAACTCGAGGACGATGCCTGTCACGGTTCCGACGACGAAGCTGATGGCGAAGATCTTCGTCCAGAACCGTCGCAACTGCTCGTAGACTGCCTTTTCGGTTCGGATGTCCTTCCAGGTGAAGTAGATGAGAAAGGGCGCGAGCCCCATACTCATCACCGGGAAGATGATGTGGACGATGGTCGTGACTGCGAACTGGAATCGGCTGGCGATAACTGGGTCTAACATGGGTTGTGCGCTGGACTGGGGACTACTGACTGGGCGATACGCAGGTTGTCTCTAGCTGCGTCTCGCGAGTAAACGTTGAGTTGGCATAGGCCAAACTGCCGCCCGGCCGTTGATGACCCACTGGATAACTGCACGAGGGGACGCCTTCGTGACCCTCACCTCGATGCGGTACCACCGGCGGCCAGTCGAGCGGACGACTGCCGACTTGTCGCACGCTCTGTTCGGGCCGCCTCTGATTCTCTGTGCAGTCAGAGGTTGTCGAAATACCGGCCGTGGAAGCCAAACGGCTCCGCGTGCGGAAGCGTCGCCCGCGCTAGCAGTTCAAGCGTCGCCGCGTCGAAGACCAGCAACACCGTCCGGTCGCGCTCGCTGTCGAGTGCCGTCGCCAGCACGACGCCGTCGTCTTCGCACTCGGCGTCCGGGTGCTGGACGGGAATCGGCTCCTCGACGTAGACGCCCCGCTCCCACCACTCGCGGGCAGTCTCGTTCTGACAGTCGACCTTGACAAGTCCGTTCGCACCTTCGCGGTCGGTCGCCTGGCCGTACGCGTAGCGGTGTTCCTGACCGACGACCTGGCGGGCGACGCGGGGGAGTTCAATCCCGCCGTCGTACAGACGTGACCGCTCGACGCTCCCGTCAGGAGAGATGCGATACCGGGTCAGGGCGGCGTCGGGGACGGCGGGAAAGCCACCGTCGAGGTCGGCCAGCGACATCGCTCCGACGATGCTCGCGTCGGGGAACGCCACTATGTCGAGGACCACGCGGTCGCCGTCGGCGTAGGCGTTGACGTGGTGGAAGGTGAATGCGGCGTCGACGAGCGGTGCGCTGACGAGCGCACCGGTGTCGCGGTCGATGACGAGGATGCGCGTCCGCTGGTCCGGTCGCCAGTCAAGCAGGTCGGTCACGCCTTCGTTCCACGGAGCCAGCGCACGCCAGACCGAGAGTACCAGCGGCGACTCCACGAGGACGACGTGCGAGTTAGTGACGCTACAGTCGTGGATGTATGCCGGTCCGCGGGCGTCGATAGACGCAATGACTTCGCGCTGTCGACTCCCTCGGGGCACGCGGTAGACGTGATACTGTGGGGAGAGACCGAACTCGGTGGTAAACCCGACCAACTCTTCGCGGTGGGGGTCGTCGACGAGGTGGGCCGCCGTAATATGTTCAGGGACGTCGTCGGCGAAGGAAAACTCTCCGTGCGTCTCCAGGGTTTCGGGGTCGAACGCAACGCGGCGGGGGGCCTCGGTGAGCGCGACGTACTCGCCGTCGAAGCGGGCGACGTGGACGTTCGCGTTGTCTGTCGGCGTCGGCGGGCCGAGCGAGCGGAGCCACGCGAGTACTCGTCGCCAGCCGCCGGCGTCGGTGCCGAACTGCCCAGAGAGGGTACCAGACTGCGCGTCGGCGTAGGCGTCGGTCCGGAGAAACCGGTTCGTGTAGCTGACTGTCCCGTCTTCGAAACTGTACCGGCGCAGCATCGCCAGGCCGTCGAACCAGTGGTTGACCCGCTCGTCGCCGCTCTCGAAGCGGCCGGGACCGTTCCGGACGAGCGTTCCCGAAAGCCACGCTGGGACTGTCCCGTCGACCGGCAGGGTCTCGTCACTCACCTCGGTCCGCAAGGAGTGAAATCCGGGGCTGTGAGCGTCTGTCACACCCTGCAGTGAGGGCCGCTTGGGCATGAATCCTCGTCCGCGGGCTTAACCGGCCGCAGTTCCAACGCTGTGTATGACCGAGTCCGACACCGCGGGGAGCATTACGGTGTACTCCGACTACGTCTGTCCGTTCTGTTATCTCGGCCGGGAGTCACTCCGGCAGTATCAGGACGACCGCGACGACCAGCTCGACATCGACTGGCACCCGTTCGACTTGCGGGCCGGACAGCGCGATTCCGACGACAGTATCGACCACTCCGTCGACGACGGCAAAGACGACGACTACTACGAGCAGGCAAAGGAAAACGTCCGCCGTCTCCAGGAGAAGTACGGCGTCGAGATGGACCTCGATATCGCACGAGATGTGGACTCCCTCCCGGCACAGATTGTCTCCTATCACGTCAAGCAGACCCACGACTACGACGAGTGGCTCGCTTTCGACGAAGCACTGTTCGCGGCACTCTGGGAGGACGGTCGCGATATCGGCGACGCGGCGGTACTCCGAGACGTTGCCGAAGACGTGGGAATCGACCCCGACGTTGTCGAGACGGCGCTGGCCGACGACCGACTCCGCGCGGACGTACACGACCTGTTCGACCGGGCGCGCCGCGAAGGCGTCACCGGTGTCCCAACGTTTGCCTACGACGGCTACGCCGCACGCGGTGCCGTCCCGCCGGAACAGCTCGAACGGCTGGTCGAAGGCGTGTAAAAACGACCGTTCCTGGCGGCATCTCTTGCTGGTAACGCGTCGAGCGGTTAGTCGACGCTGATATCTCCAGTGTTCGTAACCATTATTTCGTGGTCTTCGACGGTGAACGTCACCGTATCGTCGTCTCCCGCGAGAACCGCACGGAGTTCGTCAAGGTCGACGTACGTCTCGATGTCGCCGATGTCCGCTTCGGTCAGGTCCGTTGCGCCGGTGACAGCGTCAGTGATGGCTATCTGTGCCGGTGTCGGGCTGACCCACTCTTCGTCACCCACCCCAGTCATGATGTACACCTCACCGTCCTCGGAACTCATACGCTGAGGCATACTCCAGCATCCTATATAATGTCAGCGAGCAGTTTCAGAATCTGAAATAACCGTTCTCCCGAGAACGAATCCATTCACAGCTCTTGTGGCCGAATACGGTCGGTCACCGACGAGACATGTCGGTCACCTGTCTAGAAATGTTACTCGGGTGCAAGGAGGACACGCTCGACGAGTGAGTCGAGTCCACGGCGGAGGCGCTCGGACGCTGCCTGGCTTGAGACGTCCAGCTCGTCGGCGAGCTCTGCAAGTGATGCCTCTCGGGGTACGTCGAAGTAGTCTCGCTCGCTGGCGAGGAGCAGAATTTCGCGTTGCGGTTCGCTGATACCGTACTGTTCGGTCCGCGGTGCAGTCTCCTGCTGGCGGAGCGACTGCACTGACAGGTCGGTCGACTGCACTGTGTGTCGGAAGGAACTGAACGAATCGCGGTCCGGAAACCGCATCGCCATCTCCCATGAGTCCGGTCGGCGCGTCCCTGAAAGGAAGATTCCGCCCGCTTCGACGGCGGCGTCGTATATCTCAGTCCCCGGATACCGCTCGGCGTATGTCACGTCGTACTGGGTGCCGTAATCCGTGTCGACCACCTGCGTCGCCTGCTCGACGGTCTGGTCAGCTTCGAGGCTCGCATCGAACGTCTCCGTGTCGTCACTGTCGAGCAGACAGATTGTTCTGAGTGGGACCGCTTCAGTCGCGTCGAGTTGCTCGATGGATACTTTCCTGACGGCTCCATCTCGGAGCGCTGTCCGGAGAAGCGGGGACTCGAATTGGAACTCGGCTATCATCTTTCATGCGTGGCGGCTTCGGTTTGATATGTCCCTCGGAAGACTCGGATTGAACGTGCAACGGGCTGGGCCGTTCTACGGGCGTAGTTGGAGGTGAAATACCGGACAGAGTTTGTCAGAGGCACGGTCCGGGTTACTCTCCCCCCAAACTAGCCAGTGACACAATCGCGTTGTATACATAAAGAATTGCCGCCTGAATATTCAAGTAACCACTCGCCACCCGCGTCGTTGCTGTTGTCAATCGATGTGTTCGCCCTGGTAGGCTCCCTCGTAGGTGCCTTCGTGGGCAGCATCTGCGAGAACGAGCTGGGCGATGCGAGCTCCCGGTTCGAGTTCGACCGGGTGATAGACTTCCAGTAGCCCCTCACCACGTCCTTCGTAGCCGGCGTCCCAGACAGCTGTATCGAGCATACAGGAGTTTCGCAACAGCGACGAGCGCGGGTAGAGAAAGCCGATGTGGTCGTCCGGGATGACGACACGTTCGTCGTACCGAACCACGTAGCCACCAGGGTCCAGGTGGAACAGCCCCTCGTCAGTGTCGAGTTCCCGGCGCTCACCGACGGTCTTGTCGCCGCGTTCGATGCGACCGGTTCCGACCTGTTCGAAGACGGTATCGAGGGTGAGGTCGACGCCGTTTGGCTGTACCTGATTCTCTCGTAACTCGCCGAGGTGGCTGGCGACGAACCGCCCGCTTTTGAACATGGGCGACTCGACGGTACCGGATGAAAAAAACCGTCCGGTCGTCGTCGGCCCAGGCGGTGGGACGCTCTGTCAGTCTGGGACCGCGAATATTGCCAGCTCCGTCTGGGCGAACAACATGATTTATGTCTACGGATGGTCCACCCTAGAACGCTATGGGACAGACACTTACCGAAAAGATTCTCGATGACCACCTTGTCGAGGGCGACCTGACGCCCGGCGAGGAAATCGGCATCGAGATCGACCAGGTTCTCACACAGGACACGACTGGAACACTGGTCTGGCTGCAGTTCGAGGCCCTCGGTCTCGACGAAGTCCAGACCGAACTCGCAGCGCAGTACTGTGACCACCAGACCTATCAGTTCGACTTTAAGAACACGGACGACCACCGCTTCCTGCGTTCTGCGGCCGGTACCTTCGGTGCCTACTTCTCGCGGCCCGGTAACGGTATTTGCCACAACGTTCACAAGGAGAACTTCGCCGCACCCGGCAAGACGCTCCTTGGCTCTGACTCACACACGCCGACGCCCGGCGGCATGGGCGAACTCGCAATCGGTTCCGGTGGCCTCGACGTGGCCGTCGCCATGGGTGGCGGCGCCTACTACGTCGAGATGCCGGAAGTCACCGAAGTGCGCCTCGAGGGCGAACTGCCCGAGTGGGCCACCGCGAAGGACGTCATCCTCGAGATGCTCCGTCGTCTCTCCGTCAAGGGCGGCGTCGGCAAGATTTTCGAGTACACCGGTCCCGGTGTCGAGACCCTCTCCGTTCCGGAGCGGACCACCATCACCAACATGGGAACGGAACTCGGCGCGACCTCCTCGATCTTCCCGACCGACGAGAACACGAAAGACTACCTCTCGCGACTCGGTCGCGAAGACGAGTACGTCGAGCTTCAGCCCGACGACGACGCCGAGTACGCCGAGCAGATCACCATCGACCTTTCGGAAATCGAGCCGCTCATCGCGTGCCCGAGCATGCCCGACAAGGTTGTCCCCGTCCGCGAAGTCGCTGGCGAGGACGTCGAGCAGGTCATGATCGGCTCCTGTACGAACGGTGGCTACCCGGACATCCTCCCGGCTGCGAAGATGCTGGAAGGCCGCGAAGTCGACATGAAGACCGAGATGATTATCGCACCCGCCTCCAAGCAGGCCTCCGAGATTCTGGCCCGGCAGGGCTGGACGGCCGAGCTGATGGCTGCCGGTGTGAACTTCTCCGAAGCGACCTGCGGTGCCTGTATCGGTATCGGCCACGTGCCCGGTTCCGATTCGGTCAGCCTCCGGACGTTCAACCGGAACTTCGAGGGTCGCTCCGGCATCGAGGACGACAACGTCTATCTCTGCTCGCCGGAAGTCGCGACCGCCGCGGCCATCGCGGGCGAAATCATCGACCCGCGTGACCTCGCCGACGAACTCGGCGACCTCGAGGACCCCGGCTTCGAACTCCCCGACAAGTTCGACGGCTCGAAGACCGACATCATCGAGCCCGAAGAGGCCGTCGACGACGAACTCGTCAAAGGGCCCAACATCGGCGACGTGCCGCTGAAGGACCCCCTCGACGCCCACCTCGAAGGCGAGACCCTCCTCAAGATGGAGGACAACATCACGACCGACCACATCATCCCTGCGACCCAGGACATCCTGATGTACCGGTCGAACATCCCGAAGCTCTCGGAGTTC
>JAZKTK010000134.1:0-6322 GCA_036625595.1 Haloarculaceae archaeon
CGTCGGCATGGACGAACCTGTCCACGTCCTCCAGCGCGGTGACGAAGTCAAGGATATCGTCAATCTGGCCGGCGTCGCTGTCGTCGACGCACAGGAACAGGACTAGCGACACACCAGCTCATCTACGTATTTACGCGAAAGACGTAGCCGATTACTGAGTCGTCCGCGGTGGCTTGTCCACTGGCGGGTGAACGAACAATGCGTCGACGAGCACGACCAGTCCGAAGAGGGCACCGCCAGCGATGGCAATCTGGAACGGAATCGCTGTCAGGACGTGCGCGACCAGCGATACTGCAAATCCCAGCGGCAACAGGACCAGCAGGAGGTCGTACCACGATATCCTATCGACCAGTCCGAGAAGCGGTCGCATCGAACTGTTCGGCCGAGCACTGCGACTTACTGCCATTGTTCGTTCACCTCCTATCTGAAAATAGGGGAAATACTCACTAAAAAATTTCGCTGGTGACGTTCAACGAACGTTTCAGGGTTTTTTACCACCCATTTTCATGAGTTTTTCATAAGTTATAGAGTGGTTTTTCTCGATACGTGATAGACAGAACGGTCGGAGTGGTGACCCTGCTGACGTAGCGACGCCACATCGAGCAGAGACCAGTGGACAATCAGAAACGAAAGCAGGGCGAACCGTCCGGAGGGACAAGAGGCGGTGTGCTTCGGTCAGTCGCTCGCGCCGCCGCGGTTCGACCGGGACGGCGGCGGAATGCGTTCGGTCGCGACCGGAGCTTCCGGGAGTACGCACCGGTCGGGTTCGCGGTTGACGTGGGCGTACTGGTCAGGTGCGTTCGCGAGTGGGTGTGCGGGATTGCGGTCGCTGGCGATACGCGCTGCACGAACCTGACCGAAGCCATGGATGCGAGCACGGATACCACGCCAGTGCAGCCCCGTCTTGCCAGGGACAGCCACGTCGTGAGGTGAATCGTAGTGTGGCCCCTCTGTTGCGAGTACGGAAGCGTTGACGTTCCCGGCGAGCTGGTCGTGGTCGAGAAGGACGCCGACACGCGCGTCTGCCGGTGTTCGTGCAGCGAGCACGTCCAGCCCGAGATGGAGTGCACGGTACTCCGCGACGTTGTTGTCGGGTGACTGGTTTGGCACCGAGAGCCGGGCGACGCGCTCACCGTCTCGTGTCTCGATGACGACGCCGAGGCCGCCACCGGAATCTCTGAAAGAGCCATCTGTGGCGAGATAGAAGTCCCGGTGGTGGGTCCGGGGTGGGTGGGCGATGTGTGGCGTCGGCGACTCGTCGAACAGGTCTCGTAGTGACGGCCGGCCGTATGCGGCCATACCTTCTATTGGTGAGGGGGGATTAAATATATTGTCCAGAATCGGACAGCAGTGTTCGACACCCGGGCAGTAATCGGCGTGTCAGCCGAGGACGTGGACGGTTACCTCGTGTGGCCCGCTGTTTGTCTCCAGGGTCACCGAATCGAGAATGGCGTTCTTGACTTCGTTTCGCCACTCCCGAACAGCGGCTTCGTGATACTCGCGGTGGTGTTCGACAGTGTACGCAGCGTCAGGGTCCGTCCGCAGTTCGTCTTCGGTCTCCGACGGGCGGGGATACGCTGGCGTGTCGTCTGCGAGCAGTCGCTCTGGACGAATGTGAACCGCCGCTGGTTCCTCCACTTCGTCGTCCAGACGGACGTGAAGGCGAGCACGCATCCGACCACTGTACGGTGGCGTCACGCGGAGGACGGCGGTTCGGTCACTGGTCCGGTTCGTCTCCGCTGCCGTGACCACGTCCTCGCCAGTGACAGCTATCGATTTGATAGCTCGGGGTGTGTCCGACTCGTTCGGCATACGACCAGTTCGGTCGCTGACCCCAAGACAATTCTGCCACACTCTCGATGAAACATGCTGCTGCATTGTCGAGTTGGCCGATGGAATTTAATCAGTGGACGCAAAAATCCAGACACATGCAGACTGGGGATGCTAGTTGGTCGCCAAGGACACGCAGCGAGAAGCGAGTAGCGGTGCGACCACTGCTCAAGACGATGCTCCCCTACCGCGACGAGACCAGCAGTACCTCTTCACCGGACGTATGCTCTAGCATGTTTGTTTGCCAGCGTCAAAAATCAGAGGTGATAATGGACAAGACAGATTTAATTACTTCATCCCAGCACTGTCCAACAGAGTCTCACAGTGGGGGAGACGAATGTGGTCGAAAAGCCCGGAATGCCAATGACTGACGAACAGACGATTCTGGTTGTCGACGACGAGCGTGACATCGCCGACCTCTACACGACCTGGTTAGAGATGGACCACGAAGTCCGGACAGCCTACGGTGGTGAAGACGCGCTCGAGCGAGTCGACGCGGACGTAGATATCGTATTTCTTGACCGCCAGATGCCCGACTATTCGGGCGATGAAGTGCTCGAACGCATCCGTAGCCAGGGCCTCGGCTGCCGGGTCGTGATGGTGACGGCCGTCGACCCGGACTTCGATATCGTCGAGATGGGGTTCGACGACTACCTGACCAAGCCGGTGATGCACGAAGACCTGGACGATGCCGTCGAGACGATGCGCGAGCGCGACGGATACGACGATACGCTCCAGGAGTATTTCGCGCTGACCTCGAAGAAAGCGACACTCGAGGCTGAAAAGACTCCCTCGGAGCTCCAGCGAAGCGAGGAGTACCAGCAGATGGTAGAGCGCGTCGCCAAACTCGAAGACGAGGCTGATACGGCAGTGTCCAGTTTCGACGACGACTTCGACTCGCTCTTCCAGGAATTCCCCGGCGGCGAGTAACGACCGTTCTCCGTCTCCCGCGGCCAGTGCCCATTCCTGGCTCGATCCGTGCTTGTTCCGGACGAGACTGGAAGTCCCGGCAGCGCCGCTCAGTCAGTCTGTTCGGCAGTTTTAACTGTTTGCTCGTGGTCGATTATCCGCCGGTCGGGCAACTCGGTGTCGGGTTCTCGACCAGCCGTGAACAGCCGCTCAGTGAGGGTGAGTTCTTCCGTCGCCGGACTTGGCTTTGCCACCGACTGGAACTGCACTGCCGCACCCTCCTCAACAGCAGTGATACGGACCGCGGCGAGTTGATACGACGGGTAGAAGACCGGCGGGAGGATGCCGATGATGCCATCTCGCCGATGGAGACGCTTGAGCCACGTTCCGGTGTTGACCAGCAATCCACCGTCGATTTCCTGTACGCCTGGTCGATGGGTGTGCCCGTAGCAATAGATGGCCGTCTCCGACTGTTCGGTAAAGATATCGCGAGCAGCTTCTTCGTAGGGTGCCTCGGGGTCGACAGTGAGGGCAGTCTCAAAGAGGCCAAAGCGAGCAATCGTCTTCCGGATATCCCGGCGGATGAAATACAGCGGGATACCCACGAGCAACAGCAAACCGGCGACGGCGACGTTAATTGCCAGTACGAACCAGATTACCGTCCCAGCTCTGCCGAACTGACCGAGAAACGCAGTCGCTCGGTCGACCGGCATCGACCAGATACCGACCAGGTCGAGTCCCGCAAGCACTGCAAGGAGAACGCTAATATTGAACAACAGGAGAAACGGCACCAGCGAGTACCGGAGGACGGGGTTCATCTCACGATAAAAGTACTTCGAGAACAGCCAGACCGGCATCCGCTCGGTCGGTGTGACCGCCTGTACGTCTTTCAGCCAGTTGTACTTGCCTCGGTCGGACAGCTGACCCGCCTTGCTGGTCACGAGCGTATTATAGAAGTAGCCAAGCGGTGACGCGTGGGGGTTGCCCCAGTCTTTGATTCGATTGTTTGGGTCGTGCTGGTGGCCGTGTTCGAAGTGAACGGCCTGGTCACCGATGGGTCGCGAAATCGACTCCGTCTGTACGAGATTCACGTTGTACTCGGCGAGTCGGTCGACGTATTCCTCGTACGCCGCGAGTTCGTGGTCGTGATTGCCCGGTAGCAGCGTCACCTGAACGTTCTCTCCGGTCTTTCGGAGTTGCTCGAACAGTTCCGGATACGTCTCTTCGAGGACGGAGAACTTCTCCATTCCATCGACCGTGGTAAACTCCCAGAGTCCGAACGCGTCACCGTTGATTATCAACTCGGCGTTCTCCTCTGTCGTTTCGAGATGCCGGAGGAATTCGAGGAGTTCGTCGAGAAATTCGACCTCTTCGAGTTGCTCGTCGCCGCCGATGTGCAGATCGCTGATGACGTAGTACACCCTGTCGTCGGCGTCGTCTGTCACTGTGTCAGTAGGCCGGTCTGAACGTTAAAATCATTGCCGGTACGACGAGCGCGAGCCCCAATTGCTGCCAGTATACTTACCTGTGTCTCCCCGAAATGATACGCAGATGTGGGGCCGATACACCCGGCGGGTTCGCGAGGAACTCCGGAGTGCGATTACCGAAGACCACACGCCACGGGAGATTGCCGGTAGCTTCGCGGTTGGAACGTTCATCACGATGTTACCGACGCTGGGGACCGGCTTCCTGCTCTTTGTGCTCATCATTGTGGTCACCAGACGAGTGAGCAAACTCGCTCTCTTCGCGTCGGTACTGGTGTTCAATCCAGTCGTCAAGTGGGGAGTCTACGTCGCAAGTCTCACGCTGGGCGTACTCCTGCTTGGACCTGTCGAGGGTGTGTCGATAGCTGAAGCGTCACTCGACGCCGGGCAAAACGTCGTCGTCCGACTCCTGGTCGGAAACGTGATTCTCGCAGTACTGGCGACAATACTCAGTTACGCCGTCGTCTATCGACTCGTCGTTCGGTACCGGGACACGGCTGTAGCAGATGTTATCGACGAAACACTCGAGGAGATCACCGAGGAAATTCTCGTCGAGTAGCGATTGTTCGAGACGACTCAAACAACCACTCGTCGAACGGTGTACGCACAGTCGTGTCAAGTTCCACGAATTAGCTATTTTTTTCCTTTGTTTTGACGACTATATCCGGACCCTTGGTGCGGAGTCGGTGCTGATACTGCATCCGGTCATAGGTCTGACCAACAGTGAGGATGATCAAAAAGAGAACAAGACCTTCGAGCAAGGTGATACTAGTTGGAGCAGTGAGTGAAGTTACTCCAAGAAAGTCGAGACCAAAGAGAAAAATGAAAGAAATACTCAAAATATTGTAGCCGAACACCCAGGAGTGTCTTTCCGAAGCGGGGTACAGTTCAATCTGCTCTGCTCGATCCGTCGCTGAGATTTTATTACTTTCCTTATCATTATTAATTAATCCGATTTGTTCGAGTTTTGGAAGATGTGTTTGGTTGAGCGAGTTGTGAACCGATTTTCGCTTATTCCGGTCGACAACGTCTGTCGCCCCGAAACTCTCCCATATAGTGATTTGTTCGACCAGTTCCTCAAACGGAACGGGTCGCCCAACGTGTTTGGTATAGTAGAGAATATATCGTCGACGGATATTCCATAACGCATCGTACAGTTGTTTCTCCGTGTACGGTAGTGAGTCTGACTTGTCATTGCTTGTCGTAGCTTCTGTAACTCCGATGGATTTGCCGACTGTAGAGTCTCTCCCCGCCATATCGTTGTGAACGAGAGCAATCCCGTATAAAACCGAGCGACAATTTAGCCCAGCATATGACAGAATGGATATAATATTCATTAAAAGGCACATCTTACAGCTGTGTGCGCAGCGTTCGAAAAGCGGTAATCTGGAGCGGTTCGCGGTTATCCCAATAGAGAAAACAGAATAAAATATACACTATGTTAGTGTTGTTTTTTCTATACTTATTTACTTAGAGTCGCTCTCTACTCCGAGGACCAACAGAATACGACGGACTTATTAAAGAGAGGTCGCCCTCTGAAAAGAAACTCCGTTGTCGAAAGGTCAAATTGGTTGTAGCCCGAGGTATGGCTTAATCAGACGACTTCGTACTCTAAAATCAGGGACCCTCGAGATAGTCAGTGTGATATTTCATACTACATCTGTGATGTTTCAGTATGCGTGTGTCCCCAGTGCAGTAGAATTCTAATGTGGATTTCAATAATACTGACTTTCGAGTCCAAAACACCTGTTACCGGTGGCAATAATGTGGATTGCGGGTAAATGTAGTCCACATAACAATACTGAGAACAGTTGAGAATCCAACTGGTGGGAAATCCCACCGAGATACGATGATACAAAACGAGATAGACACAATGCGGCTTGCTGCAGTATTCCTGGCCCTCGTGGTGGGGATCGGAATACTGGTTTCAGGAGCAGGTGCCGCGTACGCGCAGACGTGCCAAGAGCAATCACAGGATGCTTCGGGAAACCAAGCTTCGTTTCAGAATCAGACAGGAAGCAATAACGACCAAACACAAGACGCAAACTTCGTTGGTATCTTAGAGCAGAATCAGGACTCTAACGATGGCTGTCAGGACC
>JAZKTK010000025.1:0-28882 GCA_036625595.1 Haloarculaceae archaeon
TGGCCGCGTCGCTCGTCACGTCCGTTCCTCGCAAAAACGGGCCGGAAGGGATTTGAACCCTCGACCGACGGCTTAAGAGGCCGTCGCTCTGCCAGACTGAGCTACCGGCCCAGCAACACTCGCTAACTGTGGCCGGGTAAAATACGTTTCCTTTCGTCCCTTTCGAACCCGTCAGCTGTGAGACGTAAGCTCCAGGATATTCAGTACTGTTGACGACCCTGCGGTGGTGCACCAGACGGAGTGAGCAGATTCTCGTCTGCCCAGATTGTGCCTGCCGCGATGACTGCCGAACCGATGGCTGCCAGAATAATCGGAAGGAGGAGGTTGTCGAAATTGATGCTCCCGGTTCCAATCCCCAGCAAAATAATTGCCAGGAGGTACGTGACAATCGTCCCAGCAGCCGTTGTCACAGCCGCAGTGGCAAACACCAGATTTTCTGGAACGTCTGTGAGTTCCTCGCTGATTGCTCTGCCGACGAGCAGTGCGAGAACTCCCGATACTGCCATCGGTGCCCCGATAGTCCCGAGGATAGCGATGCCACCGGTAAGACTCGTCAGGTTCCCACCGCCGTCCGTAAAGGCACTCCCGAGACCGAACATCCCCAGACCAATACCGAACCCGACAATCGCATACAGCACGACGCCGAGTTTTATCTGATCGAGGGTGTCGGTACGTGAGAAAATATCGGTAACACTCGGTCCAGCCTGGTAGTTCCCCTGTGGCGGCTGACCCTGGGGCTGTGTCCCGTCCTGTCGCCCACCCTGCGGAACCTGTCCGCCTGCTGGCTGTCCCTGGGGCTGGCCCCTCTGTCCACCAGTGGCCTGCTCTTGTGGCACTCGCCCACCCGGGGGTTGCCCATCCTGTGGCTGTTCACCCTGACTGCCATCATCTGAACTGTCGTTTGGTGTATCTGACATCACTGGGTACTGTCGTACACCCCCTACAAAAATCTGTCTTGTAAGAATTGCCGCCAATACGCCCACAAAATATAAGTACAATTACCATTATTCGAAACCTGTGTGTTATAAGGGTCTGGGAGCAGACCTGTAAGATACTCATGAGCGCGGGCACGGGCATCACGATGGCTTCGATGTCTACATATGCGATTCTCGGCTGTGGCAGCGTTGGCCACGCTGTCGCGGAGGAACTCGTCGACGAAGACAAGGACGTCCTCATTATCGACGCCGACGAAGGTCGGGTGGAAGCACTTCGCGACCAGGACCTCGACGCTCGACAGGCCGACATCGAAGACGAATCGGTTGCCGAAGCTGTCGCCGACCGAGATGTCATTCTCATTCTCTCCTCGGACGTTGAGGCGAACGCTACCGCAGTCGAACACATTCGCGGTCGAGGCGGCGACCAGTTCATCATCGCACGCGCCTCAGACCCCGTCTCTGCGGACAACCTCTCGACACTGGGCGCAGACGTGGTCATCAACCCCTCGGCAGTTATCGCCGATTCCGCGCTCCGTGCGCTGGAGACTGGTGAACTGGAGTACAAAGCCCGCCAGCTCGCAGAGGTTATCGACGGGACAGAACGACGACTCGCGATTCGCGTCCACCGGAGTCCGGACCCTGACTCCATCGCCAGTGCCGCCGCGCTCCGGGCAATCGCCGAGAGCCGTGATGTCGAGGCCGACATCATCTACGAGGGCGAAATCGGCCACCAGGAAAACCGGGCTTTCGTCAATCTCCTCGGCATCGAGCTGGTCTCTGCGGCCGATACAGACACCGAAGAGTACGACACCATCGCGCTCGTCGACCACGCTAAATCGGGCGAACCGGAAGCTGAGACGGAAGCGGACATCATCATCGACCACTACGAGCACGAACACGAACACGACGCCGAGTTCACCGACATCCGTCCGAACGTCTCCTCCACGTCGACGATTCTCACCAAGTACATCCAGGAGCTTAATCTCACTCTCGAAAAAGAGGTCGCCACCGCGCTGCTCTACGGTATCCGCGCGGAAACACTGGATTTCAAACGCGACACGACTCCGGCCGACCTGACGGCTGCGGCCTATCTCTACCCCTTCGCCGACCACGACACGCTCGAACAGGTCGAGTCACCGTCGATGTCCCCCGAAACGCTTGACGTACTCGCCGAAGCGATTCGGAATCGCGAGGTACAGGGCTCGCATCTGGTCTCGAACGCTGGCTTCATCCGCGACCGTGATGCGCTCACGCAGGCCGCACAGCATCTCCTCAATCTGGAAGGCATCACGACGACTGCCGTCTTCGCCATCGCCGAGGACACCATCTACCTCGCCGCCCGGTCGAAGGATATTCGAATGGACATCGGGCGCGTGCTGGAGGAAGCATTCGAAGATAGCGGCGAGACGGCGGGCCACTCGACGGACGCAAGCGTCGAGATTCCGCTCGGTATCTTCACCGGCATCGAAGTCAGCGAGGACAACCGAGAGACGCTGTTGAACCTGACGGAAGAAGCAGTCAAGACGAAGTTGTTCGATGCGATGGGTGTCGAGAGTAGTGACGGCGGAAACGGAAACTAGGCTGCGACCTCGTCTTCGGCGTCGTCGCCTTCTTTCTGGCGCTGGATTCGTTCGACGATATCGTTGACGATGATGACGTCGCCGACCGCTTGCACCCAGCGATAGGGAACGATGACGCCGCGAGCCGAGTTCGCTTCTGCGCCGAACAGTTCGCTGTTCAGTTCGTGGAGTGCCAGTCCGGTGACGTTCTCGGCGTCGAGGTCCAGGCGGAGGTCCTCGACCTCTCCGATAAAGACGCCGTTGTTCGTGTACACCTCGCGACCGACGAGTGACGTAATCTCCTGTGGTGCGGAGTCTCTGTCCATACGCATCGGTCGCGGGGCGGCCTCTTAATTTTGGCGGGGCGTCGGACGAAGAATCCAACGCGACACAACACTAATTCGGTCGCTGGCAAACACTGTGGTATGACCGGGACAATCGTTCACATGGCGTTCGCGGGGATGATTGCGGCGGCGTTTCTCGGTGAAGCCTACGACCACAGAGCGCTGGCTGTCGTGTTCGGCGTGACGATACTCCCCGACCTCGATTCGTTTATCGCGCTCATCTCGACGGCCGGCCACCGGACAGTGTTGCACAATTTCGTCATTCCAGCGGTCGCCGGGGCTCTATTGTGGGCTGACCTCCGCCGCGAGGAGTCGTGGCTCCGCGCGCGCTGGGGAGCCCGCGGCGTTCGCATCGCGTGGGTGAGCGTCGTTTGCTACGCCGTCGCCGCGGTCGGTCTGGACATTGTCAGTGGCTCCATCAACCCGCTGTATCCGATTCACGACCAGTTCTACACGGTAGAGGGGAAATTTGTCGTCTCGGACCAGCGCGGTGTCGTCCAGACATTCGTCGAGACTGGTGGCGAATCCGGTTCTATCCCCTCTCCCGAACCACAGGGCTCCTCACAGGACGTGAATCTCTCGACCGGTGTCGACCCCGACCCGTCCGGCCAGGAGAGCGACCCCGAGCGAATCTTCCCAATCGTCCGCGAAGGGTGGCAACTGGTCGTCTTGCTTGCCGGCACGGCAGTCACGCTCGCACGCTTTCGCGTGTCTCACGCGCTGTCAGAGGAGTAGCGACGCGCGATTGTCGCCGGGTCCGTTTCCGTACCAACTGTCTCCGGTGAGTCGACGACAGTCCTCGCCGTCGCCGTGTCTTTCAGCCCGCTCCCGGTCATCACCGCGACAACGTCCTCACCTCGGTCGATGATTCCGTGTTCTCTGGCGCGGTCGATGCCCGCGAGTGCGGCTGCACACGCTGGTTCGACGAACACACCTTCTTGTGAACCGAGGTCGCCCGTCGCATCGCAAATAGCGGCCTCCGAGACAGCGACGGTCGACCCACCGCTGTCCTCGATTGCCGCCAGCGCGTCGTCCTGTCGCTGTGGCGTTCCCACGTCGATGCTGTCGGCACACGTCTCACCGTCGCCACTCGCCGTTCCGTGGACGGCGTCGTGAATCGGGGCTGTTCCGTCGGCCTGCACCCCGAGCATCCGCGGCGTCCCGTCGACGAGTGTGAGGTCTGCGAACGTCTGGAGGCCGCGCCAGGCGCTGGCCAGTGTCCCACCGTTGCCCATCGGGACGACCACCCAGTCCGGGACCGAGTCAGTCTGTTCGGCCAGTTCGTACCCGAGCGTCCGTGCACCAGCGTCGGTGTACGGTGTCGCACCGGCCGACCGGTCGAGCCAGTCGCTTGCCGCGGTGACGCGCTCACAGAGGTCGTGGGCGTCGTCGTAGGTTCCCTCGACAGCGAGTACGTCCGCGCCGTAGACGAGCGGCTGGACAGCCTTCGCGTCTGGTGCGCGCTCGGGAACGAACAGACAGCAGTCCAGACCGCTTCGGGCCGCGTACGCAGCCATCGACGCGGCCGCATTCCCAGTCGAGGCGCAGGCGACAACGTCGCTCTCGAGTTCGACAGCGTGGGCAGCCACGACGGTGCTGCCCCGGTCTTTCGTCGACCCGGTTGGGTTTGCGCCCTCCAGTTTGAGCTGAAGCGAAATCCCGAGCTCTGCACCCAGCGACGGGGCGTCGACGAGGTCTGTCCCGCCTTCACCGAGGGTCACGGTGTCGAGTGTCTCGACTGGGAGCAGCGGTGCGTAGCGACGGCTGTCGTCGTACTGGTGGTACTCGTCGAGTCGGTCGCGGACGGCGTCGGCGTCGTGGCGGAGCTGCACAGCAGCGGCGGGACCGGCACAGTCGTGGCGAGACGGAGCCAGAATCTCGTCTCCGCAGTGAGAACAGACGAAAGCGGTTGCCCGGTCCATGGCTATGGCGTCGTTAGGGGTAGCCACCGCTGGCGCGAGTATATGTCTTCCGGGAGGCGGTCGATTCCACGCCATTCTTGTGGTCGGTCCTCATCCCTCCGGGTATGTCGCTCCAGGTGCGCCGCCGATTGGGTGCTGCCGACGTGATGACGCTCCTCAACGCGACGCTGGGCGTCGTCGCGATGGTCGTCGCCGTCACCGTCGGGCCGACGGCCGCTGCCCGTCTCGTCTTACTCGCGGCTATCACCGACGCCCTCGACGGTATCATCGCCCGCTCGCAGGGCAGTTCCGAGGTCGGTCCACTGCTGGACTCGATTGCCGACGTGGTTTCGTTCGGGACTGCCCCGGCACTGTTTCTCTACGTCGCGACCCGTGATGCAGTCGCGACTGCGCTTCCGGCGAGTATCCCGCTCGCTGGGACCGTCGAAATCCTCGCCGTCTCGGCCGTCCCTGCGGTCTTCGTCGTCTTCTCGCTCGTCCGAACAGCACTGTACACTGTTCACGTCGGACCAGGAGAGAATCGGCCGGGTATTCAGAACACGCTGGGTGCGTCGATTCTCGCTGCTGGCTATCTGGCTGGTGTGACGATGCCAGCGGTCCTGCTCGCGGCTGGCGTCTTGCTGTCGCTTATGATGGTCGCACCCATTCCATACCCCAAACTCCGGGCTCGCGACGCCGGCCTGATGGGACTCGTGCAGGCCGGCGCGATTCTGGCTCCCGCTGTCGCACAGCGGGTCTTTCCCCGACTGCTCTTGCTTGCGGCGCTCGCCTATATGACGCTGGCACCCTGGTACTACTGGGCCGACTAGTCCGTCGCGGTCCATCGATTCCTGGTGTGCTATCTGGAAACAGGCATAAATGGATGCAGACCCTATATTTGGCCGATGGCCACCCCGGCAGCGCCAGGCGACATTCCGGACCCGGACTCGTTCGCCGACACCTTCAGCGTCTACGAGGTAGAGGTGACAGACGAGGACGTCCGTTACTACGGTGAGCCACTGGACAAGAAAGATGAGGTCATTCGCCGACTCGCTCCGCGCTTCCGACAGCAGGGGTATCGGGTCACGATACGCCGGGACACCGGCGAGTTCGTCCTCGTCGCGACAGAGCGGTCGCTCACTGTCGACGGAATCCCGTGGACGAACGTCATCCTCTTCTGTGCGACGGTGGTGACGACCCTGTTTGCGGGTGCACGCTGGTACGGCTTCTCCGCGCTGGCGGACCCGATACAACTCCTCTCTGCGTGGCCCTTCGCCGTCTCGGTCCTGGGCGTCCTCGCCGTCCACGAACTCGGCCACTACGCCCTGAGCCGGCACCACAGCGTCGAAGCATCGCTCCCCTACTTCATCCCGCTCCCGAACGTGCTGGGGACACTGGGGGCAGTCATTCGGATGCGTGACAACATCCCCAGTCGGAAAGCGCTGTTCGACATCGGCGTGGCCGGGCCGCTGGCCGGCATCGCCGCGACTGTCGTCGTCACCGCAATCGGTGTCTCGCTGCCGCCGGTAACCGTCGGTCCGGATTCGCTCATCGCTGAGGTCGAACTCGGCTTTCCACTGCTCGTTCAGGGAATTGCGGCCGCGCTCGGCGAACCACTCCGGTACAGCGACCCGGCGGTCATCGTCAACCCGGTCGTCATCGGCGGGTGGGTCGGTGCCTTCATCACCTTCCTGAATCTGCTCCCAGTGGGCCAACTCGACGGTGCTCACGTCACGCGCGCCATCGTCGGTGAGCGAATCAGGCTCGTTCAGATGGTCGTCCCGCTGGTCCTCTTTGCGCTCGCGGGCTACCTCGTCGTCTTCGCCGAGGGACGTGCTGCCCCGCTGTGGATTCTCTGGGGAATTCTTACTCTGGTGTTCAGTCGCGTCGGCAATGCAACGCCAGTCGACGAATCCTCAGTGGGTCGGAAACGCCAGACTGTCGCCGTCCTGACCCTGTTGGTTGGTATCCTCTGTTTCACGCCCGTCCCAATCGTCTTCACCGGCTGAGCGAACCGGCGAAAGGTGGATTTCGGTCCGCGCCAAGACCGGGGTATGGACCGCAAACAGGTCAAAGCCGCCTGGGAGAATGCCGCGACGGATTACGCCCGCGTCCGACCGACAGACGGTGCGGATGCTGCACTCGTCCGTGACCTCGTCGACTCGCTCGACGGGACACCAACGGTTCTCGACGTCGGCTGTGGCGACGGCATGCGCACACTGGCGAACATGACTGGTGCCACGGCTATCGGCCTCGACGTTGCTCGCACACAGGTCGAGATGGCCGCTGAAAACGTCCCTGCTGCGCACCTCTTGCAAGGCGACATGCTAGCGCTACCGATTGCCGAGGACAGCGTCGACGCTGTCACGGCCTATCACGCCGTCTTTCACGTCGAACGCGACCAGCACCCAGCCGTGTATCGGGAGTTCGCCCGGGTGCTCCGCCCGGGCGGGCGCGTGCTGCTGACTGTCGGGTCCTCTGCCTACGAGCAGGTCCGCTCGGACTGGCTCGGCACCGGTCGCGAGATGTTCTTCAGCACGCCAGGCCAGCGTGAGACCGTCCGCCAACTCGAAACAGCGGGGTTCGACATTCGTTGGCAACGACGCGTCGAGGACCCACTCGGCAGTACCGTCCCCTTCGTGCTAGCCGAGCTATCCGAGTGAGTTCGACCACTGTCGAACGCTCCATCCCCAAATTTTATTCTATCGTCAACTGACATTGTAAATGTGGTTTACGAGACTGGTAACCGGACGGTCGACGATGCAGTAGCGCGCGTGCTCGCTGGCGAGCAACTGGACCGAACCGACGGGCTGGCATTGATTGCACAGCCGGTCGAGGACCTTGCACCGGCCGCGGACTACGTCCGCTCACAGTTCGGTGACGACACCGTCGACGCCTGTTCTATCGTGAACGCGAAGGCGGGCGACTGTGCCGAAGACTGTGGATTCTGTGCCCAGTCGGTCCACTTCGACAGTGGCATCGAGACGTACGGGTTTCTGGACCCCGAGGAGATTCTCCAGGCCGCCAGACGCGCCGAACGAGACGGTGCCCAGCGCTTCGGTATCGTCGTCGCCGAGAAGGGCGTCTCCAAAGCGCAACGGCCTGACGAGTGGGATGAGGTCATCCGGGCCATCCGGCTGGTTCGGGACGAAACCGACGTGGAAGTCGACGCCAGCCTCGGCATCCTCACCGAGGAGGAAGCCGAGATTCTGGCCGAGGAAGGTATCAACCACTACAACCACAACATCGAGACGTCCCCGGATTTCTTCCCGGAAGTCGTCGACACGCACACGTTCGAGGACCGCGTCGAGACACTGAACGTCGCAAAGAGCGTCGGGATGGACCTCTGTGCCGGCGTCATCCTCGGGATGGGCGAATCCCCGACCGACCGCGTCGACGCCGCGCTGGCGCTGCAGGACATCGGCATCTCTTCGCTGCCAGTAAATATCCTCAATCCGGTTGCGGGAACGCCGCTGGGCGAGAAGTTCGGTGATTCCCCACCCATTACGACCGAGGAGATTATCCAGACTATCGCCGTCTATCGACTTTTACACCCCGAATCTCGAGTCCGCCTCACCGGCGGCCGCGAAGTCAACCTCGATGCAGACGAGCAACACCTGCCTTTCGAGGCCGGTGCTGACGGTATTCTCACCGGGGATTACCTCACGACTTCGGGCCAGTCACCCGGCGACGACATCGAAGCGATGGAGGAAGCCGGGCTGGAGCCGAACATGGACGCCAACGAGTTCGACAAGGAAGCGGTCAAGGGTCGTGCAGATGAGGCCGAGCCAACGGACGTCGAAACCGCTGCTGGGACGGCGACCAGCAACGCTGAACCGGGTGACGATTAACGTTCGATGTGTGTATCGAGCGACCGTGTCCGCTCCCTGGTGGTGACTAACCTATTTATTCAGCAACATAGGGGAACGGTGGGGCGGGGAGCCCCAGCGTGTGACACTACGGAGCCAAATGGCTCCACAGCTACCTAATATCTTGGAGAAAATAAGTGTGTCTGACGAATGTCAGAATTGATAACTTTGTCTGAACGGATAGTTAGCGACTATTCCAGGAGTATCTGAACGTCGACGGCGTCGTCCAGCAACGTCTCCATGCGCTTGATGGCGGCTTCCGAGCGGGTCCGCCCGGAGCGGAGCGCCTCTTCGACGCGGTCGATTGTCGTCCGGGTGTCCGACTGGACGAGCAAGAGCGGGACGCCGTGGTCTTCGGCCTTCCCGACGACGGCACTGGACGGGCGGTACCCGCCGGTAAGGACGAGACACTCGACGCCGGGAGCCTGGAGTGCAGTCGTCTGGATGTCCGAGCGGTCCCCGCCGGTGATGACCGCCGCATTGTGGGTCCGGCGGAACTGTTCGAGCGCGGCACTGCTTCCCATCGCACCGACCGAGAGGCGCTCGACGAGTTCGGTCGTGGGTGCGTCGCTGGTCAGCAGTGTCGCACCGATACCATCGGCCAGGTCCGCGACGCTGATGCCGGCGAGTTCCTCGTCTCGTTCGAGCGCACCCAGAGCGTGCACGCCCCGGCCGTCGAGGAACGGCATCGCGTCGTCGACAAGACCGTCGAACGTCCGGCGTTCGACAGCGTTGAATATGACGCCGGCGAGGCTGTCGCCGAGGTCGTCAGCCGCTGCGAGGACGTCGTCCAGCGACCCACCGTCCTCGTACTGGCTGACCAGAATCGACTCGGCGTCCAGCAGTTCGGCGATATCAGCGTCGGTAAGGTCGACGATACCACCGGTCCAGAGCCGGCCGCCGCCCTCCACTATCATCACGTCTTTGTCCTCGGCGAGAGTTTCGAAATTCTCCGAAACTCGCTCGCGGAGCGCCGCTGGGTCCTCGCGACCCCGGATGGCTTCCTGGATGAACGTCGGCGAGTAGACGATGGGTTCCAGTTCGTGCATCGCGGCGTCGATGCCGAGCATCTCGCGGGCGAGCATCGGGTCTTCGTCGCGTGTCTTTCCGACGGCGCTCTCCAGTCGCGTTCCCTTGGGCTTCATGTAGCCCACGTCGTGGCCCGCCTTCTGGGCGAGGCGCCCGAGTGCAACGCTGATAGCCGTCTTGCCTGTGCTCGGTTCGGTCGAGGTAACGAGTATCGTTTTCATAGCTCCTCCGTGTCCAGGGTGAGTCGCAGGTCCACCGCCGAGACGCCGTCTGCGGTCGCGACGACGGGGTTGATGTCCAGTTCCGTAATTGCCGGGAAGTCGGTCACGAGTTGTGAGATGCGTTGAATCGTCTCGACGAGGCCGGCTTCGTCGACCGGGGCACGTCCGCGCGCACCTCGCAACAGCGGTGCGGCATCGATTTCGTCTATCATTCCCGCAGCCTCCGGTTCGGGCACCGGCGCGACCCGGAACGACGTATCCTCAAGAATCTCGACGAAGATGCCGCCAAGTCCGAACATCACCAGGGGCCCGAACTGCGGGTCCCTGGTGACGCCGATAATCGTCTCGGTGGCCGAATCGAGGTCCAGCATCTCCTGGACCTGCACGCCCAGAATGGTCGCATCGGGCTGGTACTGTTTGGCGCGGGCGACCAGGTCTTCGTATGTGTCCCAGACCTCGTCGGGAGTGATACCGACTTCCACGCCGCCGATATCCGACTTGTGCAGAATGTCGGGGCTGACGATTTTCATCACCACTTCCTCCCCGATGGATTCGGCGATTTCCTTGGCCTCCGCGGGGTCGTTGACCACATCGCCCTCGGGTGTCGGGATACCATAGGCGTCGAGCAGGTCCATCGCTTCGACGCCCAGGCGCGTACTGTTGCGTCGTGCAGCGCGTTCGAGGATAGACCGTGCACGCTCTTTGTCCACGTCGAACGTCGTCGCTTCGGCGACTTCGCGCTCGCGGCTCTCGCCGTATTCCGAGAGTATCTCCAGACTCCGGACGGCGCGAGCCGGGTCGAAGTACGACGGGATGCCGGCATCCGACAGCGTCCCAGCGGCCGTCCGCGTCGAGGACCCACCCATCAGCACGGCGGCGACCGGAACGTCGTGCGTCTCCTGTTTGTCCACCGTCGCGGCTGCCAACTCCTCGAAGTCGAGGGTTGCGGTCGGACAGGCCAGCACGACAGCCATGCCGACACCCGGGTCGTCCAGGACGACATCGAGCGTCTTCTCGAATCGATCTGCCGGTGCGTCACCGATGATGTCGACGGGGTTGTAGATGTTCGCCCCGTTGGGCAAGCGCTCACCGAGGGCGTCGAGTGTCCCGTCAGTGAACTGAGCGAGCGAGAGCGACGAGTCGCCGACGGCGTCTGTCGTCATCACGCCAGGGCCGCCAGCGTTCGTCACGATTGCAATCTCGCCCGACTCAGGTGTCGGCTGGTCGGCCAGAATCGACGCCGCGTCGAACAGTTCCTGTACGGAATCGACGCGGATGACACCAGCTTGCGCCAGCCCAGCCTCGTACGCGCGGTCACTGCCCGCGATGGCGCCGGTGTGTGAGGCGGCGGCCGACGCACCGGCATCTGTTCGCCCGGATTTGACGACGACAATTGGCGTGTCTTTCCCGACCTCGCGTGCGGTTTCCATGAACGCTCGTCCATCGTCGATGTCCTCCAGATACCCCAGCACGACGTCCGTCTCGGGGTCGTCTCCCCACTCGCGGACGAAGTCGCCCTCGTCGAGGACGGCCTTGTTCCCCAGCGAGACGATATCCTTGAAGCCGATAGCGTGGTCGCTGGCCCAGTCGAGGACGGCCGTGATGAACGCACCGGACTGGCTCATGAACGAGATGTTGCCAGGGTCCGCGTTCAGCGGGGCGAACGTGGCGTTGAGTCCGACGCTTGTCGACATCACGCCGACGCAGTTTGGGCCGACGAGGTTGAGGTCGTACTCCTCGGCGATGGCAACTATCTCGCGTTCCCGTGCTGCGCCGTCGCTGCCGGCCTCCGAGAATCCGGCGGTAATGACGACGACGTTCTCGATACCGGACTCGCCAGCCTGGCGGACCACCTCGACTGCGATGTCGGGTGGGACGACGACGACTGCGACATCGATGTCGTCGAGTTCCGAGAGCGAGTCAGCACAGGGCAGTCCCAGCACTTCGTCGTCGTTCGGGTTGACGGCGAGGACCTCACCGTCGAAGTCCGCCTGGAGGTTCCGGGTGACGGCGTACCCTACTGACCCCTCACGGTCCGTGGCACCGACGACGGCAACGCGCTCGGGGGCAAAGAGCGTCGCTAACTTTCCCATCACGTTTCTTTCGAGCGACGCACCCAAGAAGATACTGTCTCCGGCAACAGGCAGACCAGCCAGCACTTTTCAGGGTGTCGTCCCTACCGATGGGCATGGCGTCCATACGCGACCCGCTGGCTGCCTTCGACGACGACACTATCGAAACTGTCGCTGCAACCACCGGTGTCGACGAGAAGCGATTGCGTGACGTTGCACGTGCACACCAGGACGGCGTCCGTGACCTGCCTGGTGTCGACGATATCGTCTACGAGTGGCGCAATCAGTTCCATCAGGACCCCCTCCTTCACCGGACCGATGGGGTCTACGTGCTCGCGCTCCGGGACCACGTCTGGACGGAATTCGGAGAGCAACTCGACGCTACCGACGCTGTACTTGATGCGCTCCGAACACTCCACGACGAACAGGCCCGCTCGTTCGTGAGCGATAGCAGCCGTCTCGACACCGACGCGGCCGTCGTTCTGACACGCCCGTGAGTTGAACTGAAAATTCTTTGTAGTTATAATGTATCGCTTGCGCAAATTTAGGTTTGCCAAAACAAACTCGAACTTTTTGTTTTAGAAAATATTTTTCCTGGATGGCAGTCTTTATGTAGGAACAGAGAGTAGTAGTGAGTGTAATGAGCACCCAGAAAACCGTCCAACAAGAGTTCGGCACAGTCGAGGAGAGCAAAGCGCTCCGTCTCGATGGAGAGAAGGCAGAACAGATCGTAGAGGCGCTAAACACGGACCTCGCAGACTCGTTTGTTCTCTACCACCAACTCCGAAAACACCACTGGAACGTCGAAGGAGCCGAGTTCCGCGACCTGCACATCTTCCTCGGTGAGGCCGCCGAGAACGTCGAGGCAGCGGCCGACGAGATTGCCGAGCGGGCACAGGCAATCGGCGGAACGCCCGTCGCGAGCATGAGCAATCTGCAAGAGCACGCGACAATCGAAGCCGAAGACGAGGACGTGTACGACATCCGCACGTCGTTGACAAACGACATGGACCTCTACGGTGACATCATCGAGAGTCTCCGTGACCACGTCGAACTCGCCGAAAACCTCGGGGACCACGCCACCGCACAGATTCTCCGAGAGATTCTCGTTCAGACGGAAGAAGACGCTCACCACATCGAACACTACCTCGAAGACGACACGCTCGTCTTCGACGGTGCGATGAAGTAACGCGGGGACTGCCGGAACTTATCGGAGAAGGTCGACGGTCGTATCGGTCGCAATCCAGCCATCCGAATTCCCGTCTTCTGTAAACACCATCCGCGTCGGCGAACACTCGTGGACAGTCACGTCACAGTCGGTCAGACTCGGTACGTCCGCCGAAGGGACCGGGTCTTCGACCGTCCGGACATCGTCTGCATGGGTCATTGAGTCTTGTTAGGCACCCCTAAAATTAAAAAGGTTTTGGTCGGCCTAAGAAACTGGGAGTAGGGGCTCCTGCACGGACTTTAGTACAGGCGGACCGTAGGAGACGTATGAGCAACGGGGACCCGGAGCTATCACAGCTGTTCGGAGAGTTGACCGGGGCAGTCGAGGAGTTACAGGACGAACTCACACAGACACGCGGCCCGCCACGGCCCCCGACACCACGACAACTCGTTCGGTTCACCAGCGAGGTGACGATACCGGCTCTCGTGCTCGTTCTCGAGACGAACGTTCGTGCGTTGCGACTGGTCCAGCGAGCGCTCCGAATCGCTGAAGGTCGTGACCCCGGAACCGCCAGCTCGCAGACGCGTGAGCGTGCAACGGAACTCGGGCGGGCAACGTTGTCACGTCTGGACGACGCACTGGCCGACCTCGGGACGGCACTGGAGGGGCGACCTCCGAACGACGAAGCCCGGGAGTTACTCGACGACGTTCAAAATCTCAAATCAGAAATCGACGACCAGCTTGAGACTGAGGGCACCACCCAGCGCGACAGCGTGGCTATCGACGTGGACGCAGAGCTCCAGTCTATCAAAGACGATGTCGACAACGATAGTTCACACGAAGGTAATGAAGACAACAGATAACGGCTGAGGGTTATTTAACGTAACTATCGTAAACTGCACGGAGGGTGTCTGTACCAGACGTAAATAGCGTCATTCGCTACCGCACTGCTATTGGTATACGGTCTCAATTTGTAATCTGATAAAAACGTTTTACTATGAAGCTATCAACAGTACAGACGGAGCCATCCATGCACAGTAACAAGCGTGAGGGGTCTATCGAAGTCGTGCTTTACGAACGAAGTGAGTTACCGCCACCAGCAGCGGAGCGGGCTGATGGTGTCCACGAGCGACTCGTGGAACTCGAAAAGAACGGTCACGTCGATGCGGTCACCCGGGAGGAGTGGGTCAAGCGGACGCCGGTCGAGGACTGTGACGACGAACTCCGGGATACGTATCTGTCCTTCCGGTCGTGGGCGGACAAAGAGGGGGTCCGTCTCACGCCGTTTTTCCAGATCAGGGAGTGTTTCTCGCCGGCAGCAGGCGAACACACCGACTGGCTCGTCATGCCGGCATTCTGTCTTGGCATCTACGACGAGGACGGTGTCTCGGCCATCTATCCACACAACGACGACGAGGACGGTGCAAAGACCGTCGAAGACGGCCTACAGGCACTGCTTGGAAGCGAACTCAGTGAGCCCGCGCCAGAAGCACTCGCGGCTGACTGACTACCGGACCGGTTCGAACCGATAGCCGGCCCACGACTGGCTGTCTTCCGCTCGGAGACTCGCCTCTGGGTCCCGCAATTCCTCGACGAAGACCGGCTGGACGGTATCACCGATAGCGACGTCGTCAGTTGTCTGTCCGAGGACTGCTACTGTATTGCCTTCGACGGTAAATTCGGCGATAGCCAATGTGTTCGGCGCTCGAACGCCTGACGGAGTCGCGACGCTCTCCGTCCAGGTTACCACTGTCGCGGTCAGGTCTGTGAGGTCGACCGTTTCGGTCTGTTCGCGTCCGCAGGTTGGACAGACGGTGTGGTCCGGGTACGTCAGGTGGTCGTTCGGACAGCGATAGGCGAGCAACCGCTCGCGTTCGGTGTTCGAAATGTCGGTTGTCTCTGCTGTCATGCTGCCACCTCCAGTAGGGACGTAATCACACAGTTTCCAAAGCCGCCGACGTTACAGGCCAGTCCGCGGTCGGCGTCGACCTGCCGGTCACCTGCCTCACCGAGCAACTGCCAGTAGAGTTCCGCCACCTGTGCAACCCCGGTCGCACCGAGTGGATGCCCGCGCGCTTTCAGTCCGCCCGATGGATTCACCGGCAGTATCCCCTCCATCGCGGTCGTTCCGTCGTCGGTGAGTTGCCAGCCTTCGCCCTGGTCGGCGATGCCGAGTGCCTCTAACTGGAGTGGTTCGAGCACCGTCACCATATCGTGGAGTTCGGCCACGTCGAGGGCTTCGACATCCCAGTCAGCCATCTCGAAGGCCTGGCGGCCGCTCTCGGCGACGGCCGCCATCGCCAGCGGGTCCGGCCGTTCGTGGACGACGTGCGTGTCTGTCGCGCCGGCGACACCGGCCACGCGAACGTAGTCATCAGTGTACGCTTTGGCGACTGAGACGGGACAGAACAGGAGTGCCGCACTGCCGTCGGTGACCGGGCAGTAGTCGTAGAGGCGTAGCGGGTCGTTGACTATCGGACTCTCCAGTACGGTCTCGACATCGACCGCTTTCTGGAACTGCGCGTGCGGGTTCGCCAGTGCATTGCTGTGATTCTTCACCGCGACGCGGGCGAGACTCTCCCTGGGTGCGTCGTACTCGTGCATGTACAGTCGTGCAGCCATCGCACCGAAGGCTGGCAGTGTCACCCCGTGTTTGTACTCGACCGGATGGGTCACCGATGCGACGACGTCTGAGGTTTCCGGCGTGTCGCGATGGGTCATCTTCTCACCACCGACCAGCAGCGTCATGTCGCTGGCTCCGGACGCGACCGATTGCCACGCCTCGAAGACGCCTGCTGCACCCGACGCCGACGTCTGGTCGACGCGCTCGGCGTACGCCGGCATCACGCCGAGGTCGTGCGCGAGCGCGTTCATCACGCCGGTCTGTCCTTCAAGTTCGCCGCTGGCCATGTTCGAGACGTAGAGATGGTCGACGGATTCGCGTCCGACCGGCGACCTGTCAAGACATGCCTCCCCAGCTTCGGCGAGCAACTCCCGTATCCATACTTCTCGCTCGCCGAAGTCCGTCATCGCCGCACTGATGATGGCAACGTCCATACCGGAACGACTCGGGGTCGCGTTGTGGTCGTTTCGGTCGTTGCTCTCCCCTGCACATCTTAGGCCGTCCTAAAACAACAGTTACTTTAGGGTGCCCTAAAGACTGAGAAGTAGATACGATGGCACGGACAGTCCAGGACATCTGCGTAATCGTCCCGACGATACGCGAATACGAGTGTATGCGGGCGTATTTCGAGAACGCACGCACGCACGATTTCGATTTGGACCGACTCCACGTCGTCCTCGTCACCGAGGACTTCTGTGATACCGAGGAGATGCAGGCGATGCTCGACGAGGAGAATGTCTCCGGCGAGGTGTACGACGGCACCGGCCGCGAGGCCTGGTTCGAACGCCACGACGTCGGCGAATACAACCACCTCATTCCAGCAGCGAGCCACGCACAGACCTCATTCGGCCTCCTCTATATGTGGGCGAACGACTTCGAGTACGGCGTCTTCATCGACGACGACACGCTCCCCCACGACGAGTTCGACTTCTTCGGTCGCCACCTCGATAACCTCCAGTACGAGGGCGAGGTAACCGGAGTCAGCTCCGACGAACAGTGGGTCAACGTCCTCTACCAGAACGAGGACGAACACGGTCTCTATCCCCGCGGCTATCCCTACAGCGCGATGGACGAGGCGGTCGAAACCGAACCCGTCGAGGTCGACGACGTGGTCGCCTCCCAGGGCCTCTGGACGAACGTGCCGGACCTCGATGCTGTCCGGATTCTGATGGACGGTGACCTCCAGGGACAGGCACAGACCCGGACCAGTGCCGACGATTTCGGCGAGGACTTCGTTGCCCGGGAAGACAATTATCTCACTGTTTGCTCGATGAATCTCGGCTTCCGCCGTGAGGTGATTCCGGCCTTCTACCAGTTGCCGATGGACGACAACGAGTGGGACGTTGGCCGATTCGACGATATCTGGTCGGGCGTGTTCCTCAAGCGGGCCTGTGACGTACTCGGCAAGCAGATCTACAACGGCGACCCGCTCTGTGAGCACAACAAGGCGCCGCGGTCGACCTTCTCGGACCTCACCAACGAGGTCCACGGCCTCGAACTGAACGAGCACGTCTGGGAGATAATCGACGATGCCGGGGCTGACGCAGACAGCTACGCCGAGGTCTTCAGGGCGATGGCGCACGAACTCGCCGACGGCGACTTTGGCGACTACGAGAACGGACCGTTCCTCAACCACGTCGGAGAGTACATGCTCGACTGGTTGGACTGTCTCGACGCCATCGCCACAGCACAGCCGCAAAAACAGAGTGTTCCCACGACCGGGGACGATTAGAAAGCGTTAAGTGTTTTAGGTAAACCTAAATTATGACAATGAAAGAAAATTCTGAGCGGACTTCCAAACGAGACGAGACGGGTAGTCGGCATACTCGCCGAAAGGTACTGGCTGCGACGGGAGTGGCTGGTGCCGGCTCACTGGCCGGCTGTTTCGGATTGTTCGGCGGGGACGACGACGATAGCAACGGTAGTAACCTCGACGTGAACATCGCGGACTTCCGCGGGTCGGGTCCACTGGTCTCTTCCCGCGGCGACCCCGGCGGAACCTCAATCACGGAGATGCCGGACCTGGAGGGGGAACTGAACTTCTATCTCGGTGGGGGCGAGGGTGGCCTGTATCTGGATCTCATCGAACTGTTCTCGAACATCTACTCCGATTTCTCGTTCAACCACACGCTCGACTCCTCCAGTCAGCTCTCGAACCGGATTACCGAGGAAGTCGACGCCGGCGCAAGCCAGGCGGATGTCTTTATCGCCGTCGACGCCGGGTCGCTCGGCAACGTCGCCGAGGCCGGCGCAGCAGCGTCGCTTCCATCCAGCGTCACCGATGCCGTCCCCTCGCAGTTCAGGACCGATGAGTGGGTCGGCATCGCCGGCCGTGCCCGTGCGGTCCCGTACAACACGAACGAACTCTCCGAGAGCGACGTTCCCGACACAGTCCAGGACTTCCCAGAGGTGTCGGCGTTCCAGAACAACATGGGCTGGGCACCGACCTACGGCGCGTTCCAGTCGTTCATTACGGCTATGCGTCTCCTCCGCGGCGAGAGCGAGACGCGCCAGTGGCTCAACGATATGCAAGCCGCGGGTATCGAACAGTACCCCAACGAGTTCCGAATCTCGAATCAGGTTGCAAACGGCGAAATCGTCTCCGGGTTCGCCAACCACTACTACGCGCTTCGTGTCCAGAGCCAGCGTCAGAACGCGCCGCTCGACCTGGCGTTTACCAGCGGCGACGCGGCCGCGCTCATCAACGTCTCCGGTGCACAGATTATCAGCGGCACGCAACAACAGGACCTCGCAGAGAACTTCATCCGGCATCTGCTCTCTTCGGAGGCCCAGGAGTTCTTCGCGACCCGGACATTCGCCTATCCGACCGTTTCCGGCATCGACCCCGTCGGAGGACTTCCGTCCATCGACGAACTCAATCCGCCGGACATCGATCTCTCGGAGCTTTCGGACACCGGCCCGACGCTCGACCTGCTCGACGAAACCGGAGTGCTCTAACCGACGGAGGGATAACTGCTCCACAAACTGATGGACAGTTCTACGCAGTCCTCAACTGAGCCGGCCCGCTCGCGCCTCCGAGAGCTGCCGGCGCGTCTCCGAAATTACGTTCGGCGTCCCTCCTTGCTCGTCGTCGTCGCGACGCTCGTTGCGCTCGTGTTGCTGTCTCCGGTCGTCTGGATTATCCTCGAAGCCCAGAGCGTCGGGACAGAGCGGGCGATATCGATGATTTTCAGCGCCAAAACGGGCGAAATCGTCGTCAACTCGCTGCTTCTGACGGCAGCGGTGACGGCTGGCTCGATTCTCGTCGGCGTGCCTCTCGCCATCCTCACGGTCCAGACTGACCTGCCGTTTCGCCGGTTCTGGACCATCGTGTCTGCGCTCCCACTGGTGATTCCCAGCTACATCGGTGCCTTCGCGTTCGTCTCTGCGTTCGGACCGCGCGGCGTCCTGCAAAATATCCTCGCACCGCTCGGGATTCAGGAACTCCCGGCTATCTACGGGCTGTTCGGTGCGACGCTCGTCCTGACGCTGTTTACGTACCCCTACGTCTACCTGACGACGCGCGCCTCGCTGCTCTCGTTCGACGGAACCGTCGTCGAGGCGGCCCAGACGCTCAACCACTCGCGCTGGCAGGCGTTTCGACGCGTGACGCTCCCGCAAATCAAGCCCGGTATCGCCGCCGGGTCACTGCTCGTCGCGCTGTACACGCTCTCTGATTTCGGGACGCCCCAGATTATGCGCTACGACGTGTTCACGCGCATGATTTACGTCTGGTACAACAACTTCTTCCTCGGTCGCGCCGCGTTGCTCTCCCTGCTCTTGCTTGTGATTACGGTCGGCATTCTGGTCTGGGAGTCGCGCATCAACGCCAGCCGAGAGGGGGCTCACGTCTCCAGTGGCTCCAGACGACCGGGGATGATCGAACTCGGGCGCTGGAAGTGGCCCGCGCTGGCGTTCTGTTTCTCGATTGCGTTCCTTGGACTGGCAGTGCCAATCGGCATCCTGTTCATGTGGCTCCGTCGTCCCTCACCGGGGTACGCCGAGGGTGGCTTCCAGTTCGAGATGTCCTTCGTCGCAAACTCAGTCAGCGTCTCTGCGGCGGCTGCCGTCGGCGCTGTCCTGGTCGGACTTCCGCTCGCGTATCTCTCCGCGCGGAGCGACTCGAAACTCGGTTCGCTCCCGGAGCGGGCGAGCTACATCGGATACGCGATGCCCGGTGTCGTCGTCGGGCTCTCGCTCATCTTCCTCGGGCTGCGGTACGTGAACGTCCTCTACGGCACTGTCTTCATCCTGATATTCGCGTACATCGTCCGGTTCATCCCGCAGGCTGTCGGGACGATGGAGTCCTCGATACTCCAGGTCGACCCCAAACACGTCGAGGCGGCCCGGTCGATGGGCGACGGCTCGTTACGGTCGTTCCGCCGTGTCGTCTTCCCACAGATTGCGCCAGGGGTTATTGCGGGCGGCGCGCTGGTCTTTCTCACGACGATGAAAGAACTCCCGGCGACGCTGCTCTTGCGACCGCTCGGTGGCGAAACCATCGTTACTTACATCTGGCAGGTCCAAGAGGCAGCATACTACGGCCAGGCCGCCGTCCCGGCGCTCATCCTGGTTGGCGTCTCTGCGCTCTCGATGCTCATCATACTGCGACAGGAGACTGACGATGGCACGTAACGACACCCCCATGACCGAACCGGCGACAGAATCGACCCACGACCACGACGAGCGCACCGCAGTCCTCGAACTGGACGGCGTCACCAAGGAGTTTGGTCCCGAAGCGGCAGTCGAAGACCTCTCGCTGTCGGTCGGCGACGGCGAACTCCTGACGTTTCTGGGGCCGTCGGGCTGCGGGAAGACGACGACACTCAGGCTCATCGCCGGGCTGACTGAACCCACCAGCGGGACGATATCCATCGCCGGTGAACCTGTCGCCGGTGACGGAACCTTCGTCGCGCCGGAAGACCGCGACGTTGGACTGGTCTTCCAGAATTTCGCGCTCTTTCCCCACCTCGACGTCGCCGAAAACATCGCCTTCGGCATCGCCGACTGGTCGAAAGCCGACCGAGAAGAACGCGTCGACGAACTGCTCGAACTCGTCGGGCTCGAAGACCACCGCGAGAAGATGCCCAGTCAACTCTCCGGTGGGCAGCAACAACGCGTCGCGCTCGCCCGCTCGCTCGCACCGGAACCGGACGTTCTCTTGCTCGATGAACCCTTCTCGAATCTTGATATTCGCTTGCGTGTCGAGATGCGCGAGGAAGTCAGAGATATCCTGAAAGCGGCCGGCGTCACCGCCATCTCTGTCACCCACGACCAGGAGGAGGCACTCTCCATCAGCGACCGCGTGGCAATCATGAACGACGGTCACCTCGAACAGGTCGGCCAGCCCGAAACCGTCTTCGAGAACCCCGAATCGAAGTTCGTCGCCTCCTTTCTCGGGCGGGCGAGTTTCCTGACCGGACGCGTCCGCGGCGATATCGTCGAGACGACGCTCGATACGCTCTCGACGGACCAGATTAACGGCCCACTCAGCGCCTACGACGGCGCACGAATCGACGTGCTGGTCCGGCCGGATGACCTCGAAGCGACGCCCGTCGAGGAGACCCTCGCGGACGGGCACATCGTCCACCGCCAGTACAACGGGCCAAACTTCGTCTATCGTGTCGAACTGAACGACGGCGGCGTCGTCCGCTGTCTCCACAACCACGTCCAGACGTTCGAACACGGCCAGCCAGTGAGAGTCGACATCGTCGCCGACCACCCGCTGGCCTGGTATCCGGTCGACTGAGATGGGAGCACTCCAGCGACTCGTCGCGACACGGACGCGCCCACGATGGGTCGTCGGTTCGCTCGCTGTTCTCACCGCCGTGCTCGTCTACGCAATCGGCACCGGCGTCTTTCCCTACTACACCACGAACCACGACGAAGCCGTCTACCTCCAGCAAGCAGCGATGCTCCTGGAGGGTCAGTTGTTTCTCCACCCACCCGTTCCGGAGGTGTTCCGCCCGTGGTTTTTCGTCGCCGAGGGTGACGCGCTATACCCGAAGTACACGCCGGTCACCGCCGCTCTCTTCGCTCTCGGGATGGTCGCTGGGTCGGCACGGCTCGCGCTCGCGGCCGTCGCAGCGCTCACGGTTGTCCTGATTTATGCTGTCGTCGCCGAAGTGTTCGACCGCGAGACTGGCGTCGTCGCAGCCGTTCTGCTCGTCCTCTCGCCGCTCTTTCTCGTCGATGCGTCGGTCTTCTTGCCGTACGTTCCGGCCTTCTGCCTGAACCTCTGTTTTGCGTGGGCCTATCTCCGCGCCGACCGGACCGGTAACACGCGGTTTTCCGCGCTCGCCGGGGGTGCAATCGGTCTCTCGTTTTTCGCTCGACCCTACACTGCTGTACTGTTTGCGCTGCCGTTTATCGCGCACGCCCTCTGGACACTCCGCGGGTTCGACCGCGACGCGGTGCTCCGGCAGGGGGTAACCGCCGTACTCGGCATCTGTGGCGTCGCCGTCGCACTCGGTTACAACGCCGTCGTCACTGGCGACCCGCTCGTCTTTCCGTATCAGGCGTTTGCCCCGCAGGACGGGCCCGGCTTCGGCATCCGTCGAATAGCTGGCTACGAACGCGAGTACACCATCCCACTCGCACTGGAGGCAAACGCTCGGAACCTGCTGACGTACGCGACGCGGTGGACCGCGGGCGGGCCAGTCGGGAGTCTCCTCGCGCTCGGCGGGCTCGGTGTCGTCCTGCGTCGCGCTCGCTTCCGACCGGACCCGCGTCCGCTCGTGCTCGCCGGCGTCGCCGTCACGATACCGCTCGGAAACGTCTACTTCTGGGGCACGCTGAACGTGCTCGGTGACCTCTCGGACACGACGGACGGACTTATCTCCTTTCTCGGTCCCTACTACCACGTCGGGTTGCTCCTCCCGACAGTGGCCTTTGGCGCGGTGGGTGCCATCTACGTCGTGGCGACCCTCCGCGAACGCTACGCTGCCCTCGACAGCAAACCGCTCCGTACCGCCACGCTGGTCGTTGCGTTGGCCTGTGCGCTCGTCCTGACCGGCGTTACTGCTGGCGCGCTTGGCGGCCCGCTGACGGACAATTACGAGGTGACCGAACAGTACGAGCAGGCATACGAACCCTTCGAGGAGCGAGAGCTGGAGAATGCGCTCGTCTTCCTCCCGAACCCATACGGCGACTGGCTGAATCACCCGTTCCAGCCACTGCGCAACGACCCCGGATTCGACGGCGACACCGTCTATGCACTCGAAAAGCGCCAGTTTCAGGTTGTCGACACCTTCCCCAATCGGACGGCCTACCGGTACACGTATCGGAACCAGTGGGTGCCCTACTCGCGACAGGCCGTGCGTCCACGACTGCAACCGGTGCGCGTCGCCGAAGGAACCAGCGTCGGGGCGAATCTCTCACTCGGCGTCCCTCCTGCTGCCGAGACTATCGAAGTCAGAGGCAGTTTCGGCGAGTCGGGTGACAGTACTGCCGCCAGTATGCCACAGAGCGGACTCGACATCACCGTGACCGTCGAAGACGGCCGGGCGACGGTCACCTCGCCACAGTTCGTCGAGAACCTGACCATCGAGCGCCTGAGCGACGACCCGCTCAGACTGGTGACCTACGTCGATTACGGGTCGCTCGGTGGCTTCGAGTACGTCGTGACACTCCCAGTCGACCGGACGCGCGATGGCTATCGGACGCTGACGCCGTCGCTCGAAGTCTGCCGGTCGCCCACGAGCTGTGACGGCCAAGCCGCGTACATCCCCGGCGAGCACCGCGACGGAATCAGAATGAATGTCACGGTGCACGGAGACGAAAGATGACTGACTACGAACTCACACGCCGCGATGCGATTGTAGCGCTCGCTTCCGCCGGGGTTGTCGCTGGCGGGAGCGCACTCACCTGGCACGCCCTCGACGAGACCGCTGATGAGGGCGAACCGAGGTTTACCGAACACGACCGCGAACTACTCGATACTGTGGCGACCGTCGTCTATCCCTCGTCCGTCACCGGTATTCCGGAGTTCGTCGAAACCTACGTCGTGGGCCGCATCAGCGACCAGCCCGACCGACTCGCGGGGCTGGTCGATTCGCTCGATTATCTGGACAGCTACGCGAAAGAGTGGTACGACGCCCCCTATCTGGACCTCACCGAAACACGCCAGGAAACCGTCCTCAGTGCGATGGGGGCAAACGTGAGCGAACCGGACCCCGAGGGGAGCGACGTAGAACAGTTCCGATTTTACGTCGTCAACGAACTCCTGTATGCCCTGTACACGTCACCGACTGGCGGCGAACTGCTGGGGCTGGAGAACCCACAGGGATATCCGGGCGGGACCGAGAGCTACCGGCACGGCCCACCGGAGTGACCGCGACTATCGGAACCGTTCCTCGAGACAGACTGTGACGATGGATTTCGCAATCTCTGCGCCGCCCTGGAACGGGTCGAGTTTCGTTTCGCCTTTCCGCTCACGGTACTCGATTGGCTCTTCTCGGACCTCGTAGCCACGCATCAGCGGACGAATCAGCAGTTCCGCAGAGAGTCCGGTGTTCTCGGTCCACTCGATTTTGTCGATGATTTCCTTTCGGTAGGCGCGCATGCCGGTCGTCGTGTCGTGGACGCGCTGTCCCATCAGCGCCGAGGCGAGGTACGCAAAGGCGCTGTTTCCGAGACGGTTCAGCGCCGGCATCGTCTCGGCACCGTGATAGAGTCGGTCGCCGCTGACCACGTCACAGCCCTCGTTGATCGCATCGAGAAAGTCGGGGAGTCGTTCCATCGGATACGTATCGTCACAGTCGGTCGTGACGACGACGGGTCGGCTCGCAGACGAGAGCGCTTTCTCGACTGCGACACCGTACCCCTGTGGCTCTTGCTCGATGACTCGTGCGCCGTGGTCGCGCGCAATCTCCGGTGTCGCGTCGCTCGACCCGTCGACACAGACAACCTCTGCCCTGCCGTCGGTCACTCTATCGATGTCCGCTAGAACCGTGCCGATTGCCGCTTCCTCGTTGTACGTTCCCATGACGACACTCAGGTCGTCGAACGTGTACTCGTCTTCTGCTGCCGTCGAACGGCTCTGTGTTGCCATTACTACGGTGTCGAAGCTCGCGCCCCTTGAGTTTTTAGGTTCGCCAAAAATATGTAGGAGAGCGAGAGCGACAGCTCGATGCCGAAACAATGAGAAGAACCGGGTCGTGTTCTATCGCTGGGCGTCGATAGCCGATTTGACTCGGGTCACGCGACGACGGACCCAGCCGGGGAACGTCTTGGCGACTTTCCCGCCCATGGCAATCCTGAGGGTCCCGAGCAGACCGCCCGGGACGAACAGGATGAAGAACACGAACACGATACCGATGTAGAGACCACCGTTACCGCTGACCCAGATACCGATGATTTCCTGCACGCTCGTTCCCGGGAGTTGCGTGCTGAGGATTCCGGGGAAGTTCGAACTCAGGAACGCCTCGAAGCCGTTGCTCCCGATTTCGCCGAAGAACTCCCGCAAGTTCATATCGAACAGATACCCGAAGAACGGGCCTGCGAGCGTTCCGATACCACCGATGATGGTGGCGAGCAGTGCCTCGCCGGCACGGTTGATGACACCGAACTCGGAGGTCGGCACGCCGATTCGCTCGTAGGCGATGTACAGGCTGCCTGCGACGGAGGCGAAGAAGGCGCTGATGGCGAACGCCCCCATCTTGTAGATGAAGGTGTTGTAGCCGATAGCCTTCGCTCGCTCTTCGTTCTCCCTGATTGCAATCATCACCCGCCCGAACGGGGAGTGGATGATACGCTGCATGATGAAGTAACACACCAGCACCGTGCCGCCAATCAGGTAAAACGCGAGGTCCGTTCCGACGAGTTCGGGGTTCGCGACGATGATGCTGTTGAGCCCGGGAATCAGATTCAACAGACCGAGCAACTGACCCACTATCGGGATGTCACCGAGATATATCGGCGCGCGTGCGGCTCCGCCACCGACATCGGCGAAGATTCCCTGTGCGCCCTTGAGAGCGTTTTTCCCGACCGGAAGCGTCAGCGCGTCCACGTAGGGCACGCCGATCTCCAGCAGGAAGCCCGAATCGTTGGCCGCGTTGTACTCTGGAACGGTCGACCCGCTCTGTCCGAAGAAGTCCTCCGCGATGAGCGTCGCCAACTCTGCGAAGCCGAGCGTAATCATCGCGAAGTAGACGCCGGTCAGGCGGAACGACACAGCTCCCATCAACAACGCGAGGATGGCAGCCAACACGGCGCTGATGAACAGAATCATCATGAAGGGCATTCCCTGGGGTATCCAGCCGAGAATCGGGATGCCAGCGAACATCTCCTTTTTGACGCCGATGACGATGAACGCGCCCATCCCGAAGAACAGCGAGTGGCCAAAGGACAGGTAGCCGGTGTAGCCGCTGATGAAGTCAAACGAGATGGCAAACAGCGCAACCGCAAACAGCGCGACCATCGTCGTCATCGACGGCAACAGCAACTTCCCGAGTGTCGTCCCGTCCGACCCGCTGACGAAGTGATAGATGCCCGGATAGATGAGCATCAGTCCGACCACGAGCATGTGTGCGGTGTGGTCGCGGGCGTACGTCTTCACCCATCCTGGCAGTGCGTTGCCGACCGACGCAGCTGCGTCGCTGACAGCGGAGCTAATGGCCACCCACCTCCTCTTCACCGTAGAGACCAGTCGGCTGGATGATGAGCACCGCGACCAGCAGGATGAAGATGAGCATCCCCGGCAACTGCGGGAAGTTCCCCAGGTTCACACCGGCGACGCCGACGTTGTTGCTGAACAGGTAGTTTCCAAACTGGAAGAAGAATCCAGCGATGCCTGCTGCGACAACAGTTCCCTTGAAAGTACCCAGACCGCCCACGACGACCACGATAAAGGCCGGAAGGAGCGCCTGCGCACCGAGGGTGATGTCCAGGATGAAGCCGGGGTCCCAGATGAGGAAGATACCCGACACGCCCGCGAGTCCGATACCGATACCGAACACGAGTGTGAAGACTTGGCGAACGTTGATACCGAGCGCTTCGGCCATCTCGCTGTCTTCACTGCCGGCCCGGATGAACAGGCCGTACCGCGTCCGCGTCAGGAACAGCCACACGGCCGCGACGACCAGTGCGCCGACGAAGAACTCGAAGACGTACACCCAGCGGATGGACGTGCCCGCGAGTTCGAGACCCGACCCTCGCGAGAGGAGTTCCGGCGTGTACTGACCGCCACTCATCTCCGAGTAGAACGCGTTACTGTTCGGGTCGAGGTTCGCGCTGACGTAGGGGTTCAGGATATCGTCGAGGACGACCTTCAGGAACTCGTCGAGCGTCAGCGCGACGCCGAAGGTGAGCAGAATCTGGTCGATGGGTGGCCGGTCGTACAGTCGCCTGATGAGGCTGTACTCGAAGGCCGCTCCGATGAGCGACAGGAGCACGAACACGACGATGGACACCACAATCAATCCGATGAAGACGATACTCCCGCCGGGATTGGACCCCCACAGGAACACGAGCAGGATTGCGCCCAGATACGCGCCGTAGGTCGTCAACGCACCGTGTGCGAAGTTCAGGACGCCCATCAGACCGAAGATGAGCGAGAGGCCAGCCGCAATCATCACGTAGATGCCGGCCGTCCCCAACCCTTTGATACCTATTTCTGCAATCGATCCCGCCACGGACTGGAGTACTATCGGCTCGAGACCCGTCATGCTGAGAGATGCCTCCTGAGTCGTTCAGACTCCGCTGTCACGTCGTCCGCGTTGCCCTCGTCGACGACCTGACCGTGGTCGAGAACGTAAAACCGGTCTGCGAGGTCGAGTGCCATCCCCAGATTCTGCTCGACCAGCAACATCGGAACCTGCTGTGACACTTCGTGAAGTGCTTCGCCCACGTCTTTGACAATCTGTGGGGCGAGTCCCTCACTCGGTTCGTCGACGAGCAACATGTCGTTTTCACCCACGAGCCCTCTGGCAATCGCGAGCATCTGCTGTTGGCCACCAGAGAGCGTGCCGGCCTCCTGGTCGCGCCGTTCTTCGAGTATGGGGAACGTCTCGAACGACACGTCGAAGGCTGTCTGCATATCGGCGCCCGTCGGGACGGCCGCGCGGATGTTTTCCTCGACGCTCAGGTTCGAGAACATCCGCCGGTCTTCGGGAATCCAGCCGATGCCGAGATCTGCAACCTCGTTGGTCCGTTTCCCGACCAGTTCTTCACCCTTGAAGCGAATGCTACCCTCTCGGGGAGGTGTCAACTGGAGTATCGTCCGCATCGTCGTCGTCTTTCCGACGCCGTTGCGTCCGAGCAACGCGACGACTTCGCCTTCGTCGATTTCGAGTGAGACGCCTTCGAGGATGTGGCTCTCCCCGTAGTAGGTGTGCACGTCCTCGACTTCGAGCATGCTCATGCCACCCCCTCCTCGCTCGTCGTCTCGGCTTCCGTATCCGTCCCGAGTTGCCCCTCTTCGTACCCGCCGAGGTACGCTTCCTGGACGTTCGGGTCGTCCTGGATGTCTTCGGGTGGCCCGTCCGCGATGACCGCCCCCTGGTTCAACACCACGATGCGGTCGCTCACCGTCATGACGATGTCCATGTTGTGCTCGACGAGCAACACCGCGTGGTCTCTGCTGACGTCCTCGATGAGGTCGATAATCTCACCGACGCTCTCCGAGGAGACGCCAGCGTTGGGTTCGTCGAGGAGCAGTACGTCCGGGTCGCCAGCGAGTGCAATGCCGACTTCGAGTTTCCGTTTTTCACCGTGGCTGAGACTCTGTGCGAACTCCTCTGCCCTGTCGTCGAGTCCGACCCGTTCGAGAATCTGGTAGGCCTCTTCCTGGAACTCGTCGTACGCTGAGAAGTTCCGCCAGAGATGAAGTGATTTACTGCTTTTCGCCTGCGCGGCAATTCTGACGTTCTCGAGAACGGTAGTCGTCGGGAAGATATTCGTAATCTGGAACGAACGGTGGATACCGAGGGATGCTGTTTCCTGGGGTGAGGACTCAGTGATGTCCTCTCCCTTGAACTCGATAGTTCCCTCTGTGGGCTCAAGCGCCCCCGTCAACAAATTAAAGAAGGTGGTTTTCCCCGCACCGTTCGGCCCGATGAGCGAACACAGCTCATCGGCCTCTAGCTCGAAGTCGACATTGTCGGTCGCGACAATGCCGCCGAATCGTTTCGTGAGCCCTTCCGTCCGTAGCATTTTAGTTCA
>JAZKTK010000135.1:0-6218 GCA_036625595.1 Haloarculaceae archaeon
GCCGTCGCCGTGTTCGCCGGAGACGCTCCCGCCGTACTCGACGACGAGGTCCGTCGCGCCATCGGCGATTGCGTCCATCTGCTCGACGCCGTCGATGGTTTTCAAATTCACCAGCGGGCGGATGTGGAGACACCCCGGCCCTGCGTGGGCGTAGAAACTGGCAAACGTGCCGACTTCGTCCAGCAGTTCCTGGAAGTCGGCCACGAACTCGGGGAGTCGCTCCGGCGGAACAGCGGTATCTTCGATGAAACTGATGTGTTTCGCGTCGGTGGTCCGACCGAGCAAGATTGGGAGACCGCTCTTGCGGAGTTTCCAGAATCGCTCGCGCTCGGCGTCGTCGTGGGCTTCATCACCACCGAGCGCCCGCACCGGGGCGCTGGTCGTGTTGCCGGCGTTTTTCGAGGGGACTGCCGCTGCCGTTACGGTCGGCATCCGGTCGGCGAGCAGGTCGGCGACTTTCTGCTTTCCGTCCTTGTCGGTCTCGGCGTAGAACTCGACGAGCAGGACGGCCCCGGTGCCTTCGGGCACCATCTCGTCGACGAGCGGCCCGAACTCGCCCGTGTCGCGGGCCAGGTCGAGAAGCACGTCGTCGAGCACCTCCACCGCGGCTGGGTTGTGTTCCAGAATCGGGGAAACGTCTTCCAGCGCCGTCAGCAGCGACTCGTAGCGCAACAGCGCCATCCCCTTGGTTTCTGGAATCGGCTCCAGTGATACCTCTGCCTCCGTGACGATAGCCAGTGTCCCTTCGCTGCCCGCGAGCAGACGAGCGAGATTCACAGTCCCCGTCTCGGCTTCGTCGACGAGGCGGTCGAAGTTATATCCCGAGACGTTACGCTTCAGTTCCGGGAAGGCACTGTCGACGGCGTCCCGTTCGTCGATGATGGTTGCGACTGCATCGTAGATGCGCGCTTCGGCGTCGCCGTCGGGGTCGGCCTGCTCGCGGAGGCTGTCGACAGCAATCTCGCCAAAGCGTGTGACCGTCCCATCGGCGAGGACAGCCTCGCACTCCTCGATGTAGGCGTCCGTCTTGCCGTACTGCAGCGAGTGTGAACCGGTCGAATTGTTCCCGATGGCCCCACCAAGTGCGCTCTTGTCGCCCCACGCGGGGTCCGGTGCGAACTTCAGGCCGTGGTCGGAGAGCGTCTCGTTCAGGTCGCCGAGAATCAGTCCAGACTGGGCACGGGCAGTCCCTGCCGACGGGTCGATTTCCAGCAGCGCGTCCATGTGTCTGGTAAAATCGAGAACGACAGCCTCGTTGACCGACTGGCCGCCGAGACTGGTGCCGCCACCACGGGGAAGGACCGGAATCTCGCGGTCGGCACAGTACTCCATTACTGCGGCCACGTCCGCTGTCGTCTCCGGAAAGACGACGCCGATTGGCGTCACTTCGTAGGCGCTGGCGTCTGTCGCGTACAGTTGTCGGGAGAACTCGTCGAAGCGAACGTCACCTGCCACGCGTTCGCGAAGGTCCGCGACGAGTGCGGGCCGCTCGACGTCACCACCAACGTAATCGTATTCCGCCCGCGGGTCCGCCGACGGGTCCACGGAACGGTCGCTCGTTCCCATATCGGGGCCTTTGCTTGAGGGGAGAATAAAGCCACGGCACGAACGCGGTTATGTCAGGGCGCGAGACGGTTCTTCCGGTTTTTCATCTTCTCGTTGTAGTACTCGAACGTGATGGGACACCACTCCTCGGCGAGGTCGAGGATATCTTCCGTCATCTGCCGAATCTCCCACTGGGCGTCCGCAGCAGCGCGCATATCGGCGACGTGCATCAGCATCCGAACGTTCATCGACATCACGATGTTGACTTTCGTGCCGATTGGGAGGACGAAACGGGCGTCTTCGGGCGGCATGCCGAGGTCGAGCAGGTCCTGATAGGACTCGACGGCGTTCTCGATGGCGTCTTTGAATATTTCCTCGCGTTCGGCGACATCTTCGTCGCTCACGTCGCCAGTCTTCTGGTTGCGGCCCACCCAGTCCGGGTCGTTAGCGGACGGCGGGATGACGACCATCTCGCCGTCACGCACGTCGGTTGGTTCCACGTCGTCGAAGGAGACGTATCGCATCGACTGGACGTCGAAGGAGACGTGACGATGCCGGGTCAGCTGAGCCATACACGAGCGTGAGACGCCCTTGATAGCGAAGGTGGCGTGTGGGTGCTCGAACGGCCCGAAGTGACCGTGCTGGAGCAGGTGATGGATGAGCGTCTCCATCTGCTCTTCGATGGTGTCACCGTCGGTTGTACCCATCGTCTCCTCGAAGGAGAGATCGCCGACAAAGTCCGACATGTAGTCGTTGCGGGCCCCCTGACAGATGAGACGTTCCGGGTCCTCGGTCGCTTCGAGTAACTGGACCTCCATACAACCGCGGCGGAACCGGAGCGGCATAAAATACGATGGTCCGACTCAGAGTTCGACCCAGTCTGAGGGCTCGGGCTGAATGCCCATCACCCGTGCCTCACGGGTGCCGTCGCGTTCGCGGATTTCGATGAGGCCATCGAACGCCTGCTTGATGACCTGCAGCGTCTGGTCGTCATGAGCGCTGGAGTCGATAGTGAACAGACCAAGAAACTCCGCGGAGTCGAGCCGCGAGGAGAGGACGTGACAGAACTTGAAGACGGTCTGTTTGTCGGTGTACGTAATCATCGTCGAGAGGTTGGTCAGACCGAGGCGGCCCTCCTCAACGCCGGCGTCGTGGAGCCGGTCGAAACACTTCGTGATGCCGATACCGATGCCAGTCATGTCGGCGGGTGCGGCGACGCGGTTGATGTACGCACCGTCGTCACGTTCGTACTCTTTGCGGTCGCTGTCAGTTCGGCAGTCGATGGCACAGAGCCGGTAGCTGTCGAGTCCGGGGGCACGCGACTGGATATCTTCGATGACGTCCTCGGCCCGACCGCCGGTCGTCACGCCGACAGCACCTTCCCCATTGCTTGCTCCATCAGCAAGTGACTCGAACAGGAGGGCCTCTTTCCCCGTCATCGCCGGCCCCGAGATGAGGATGCTCGACCCCGGCCGAATCGACGATACTGCATCGATATCCAGAACTCCAGAGAGGTCGTACATGCTGTTGTCAGTACTCATCGGCATCGCTCAGTTCACGGATTGTTGCGATGAAGTCCTCGTCGTCTTCGATACCACCGAGCGTCTCGGAGAGGTCGTCCCGGAGCGAACCGATTTCGGCCTTGAGCCGGTCGTACTCGTCGCTGTCTGCCAACTCCGCTCGACTCTTCGTCGCTTCGAGCGTCGCCTGCTTTTCGACCAGCGAGTAGTACTCCTGGAGGAGTGAGTCGTACTCCGAGCGTTCGAGCAGGTTCTGGACCGTCTCGACGAGCTGCTCGCTCTTGATTGGCTTCGAGAGATAGGCGTCGAATCCCATCTCCAGAATATCGAAATCCGGTTCGACGGCGGTGACCATCGCGACCCGACACTCCAGGTCGTCCTCGCGGATATGTTCGAGCACTTCGTCACCAGAGAGTCCCGGCATCATCCGGTCAAGCAGAACGATGTCGACACTGGCGTCGAGTTTCTCGAGCCCAACGTCTCCGTTCTGGGCCACTCGAACCTCGTAGTCGTCTTCTAACCAGAGCCGATAGGTCTCCGCAACGTCCGGTTCGTCCTCGACGATGAGTACGACAGGTTCGTCCGAATCAGACATCTCCACTCTTGGTCGGATTTGTATGTCACCACACATAGCCCTATGGGTGTCGAGAAACCGAGGAACGAACGGGACCGACATCCCCAAGCACCTCGCTGGCAAACGGATAGCCATGATTCAGAACCTCGCTGCAGGGCACCAGGTGTTTACCAGCAACGTCTTTCTCGTTACAGGTGAACGAACCGTTCTGGTCGACGTGGGTAACGACTTCGATGTCGTCGGTGAAACCCGCGAGTACGTCGACGACATCGATGCCGTTATTCTCACGCATACGCACTACGACCACGTTGGTACGCTCGGTACCGTCGTCGACGCCTTCGACGTGGACGTGTGGGGCTACGACTCGTCGATCGACGGCGTCGACCACGAAATCGAGGACGGAGAGACGGTCCAACTCGGCAACAATCAGTACGAAGCACTACACACGCCGGGCCACAAGAACGACCATCTCTGTTTTTATTCACCCGAGTCACAGACGCTCTTTGCTGGCGACCTGATCTTCGCTAACGGGGGATTCGGCCGGACTGACCTGGAAGAAGGGGACCATCAACTGCTCGTCGATAGCATCGGTCGCGTCCTCAATACGGTCGACGAGAACCTGGCGGAGATGCATACCGGTCACGGCCCGAGCGTGACGACGAATCCCTACATGGATATCGAGCTTGCACTGCAGGCCGCACGGATGCGTGCCTAGAGCGGAACCGTAACGTGGACCAGGCAGCCGTCGTGTGGCGTCACGAATCGATGCCGTAGTAGCCCGGTTCGTCGTCAGCGCGCGGTTCGGCGAAGACGAACTCGTCGCTGTTCGTCAGCACCCACGGAATCGCCCAGTCCAGCAAAATCGCCTCCGTCCCGGTGTCGATGTCGGCATCCGGGTCGAGTCCCTGCAGCATGCGGGCAATCTCGTAGATCGTGTACAGTTTGTCGTCTTCGAGCACCTCGTCGGGGTCACGGAACGAAAGTGCGCGCAGGTCGTCGAACTCGTCTTTGGAGACAGGCATGTCGCTCTGTAGCTGCGTCGCGTGCCTAAACACACCGGTTTCCAGAAGCCGGCTACTTATTTGAGGTTGAAGTCCGAACGGTTGTGTAATGGCCGAGTTGGACCTTGAAGCGAGCGTCGTCGTCGATGCCATCGACGATGCGCTGGTCGTACTGAACGAGGCCGGCGACGTTCTCGATTGCAACGAGGCGTTCGCGAATCTCGTTGCGCCCGACGCTGGCGACGATATCGGCCGTATCGAAGCCGAGCTTGAGAGCTATCCATCACTCCGGGAACAACTCGAACAACGCAAAGAGGGGATTGTCTCCATCGAAACGGACGATGACATCAGATACTATCAGGTCACAGTCTCCACTATCGAGGGCGACTCCGATTCGAATCCGACACTGGCCGTCCTCCACGACGTGACCGAGCAACAGCGCCAGCAGTGCGAGCTCGAACAGCAAAACGAACAGCTCGATAAGTTTGCCAGTTTCATCACGCACGACCTCCGGAACCCACTCGACGTTGCTATCGGCCGAACCACAGCCGTTGCTGAACTCGTCGACGACCCGGAGGTAGAAGCACACATCGAGGAGATTCGGGCGTCACACAGACGAATGGTCCGTATTATCCAGGACGTACTCACGCTCGCACGGCAAGGGCAGAGCATCGACGAAAAGAGCGAGATCAATCTGGCTGAAACCGCCAGAGGCGCGTGGAAACATGTCGAAACAGAACGTGCTGTACTCGACGTACAGACCGGGCAGACAGTGCGAGCCGACCGAAACAGACTGGAACAGGTCTTCGAGAATCTCTTTCGAAATTCCGTAGAACACGGCGGCAGATCGGAGTCTGGAACAGTGACGGTCACAGTCGGTGCACTTGCAGACGGACGTGGGTTCTACGTCGCCGACGACGGACCGGGTATCGACGACGACGTACGCCAAAAGGTACTCGAACCGGGCTTTTCCGACGAGAACGGAACGGGATTGGGACTGGCCATCGTCTCGAATATCGCAGCGGCACACGGGTGGGACGTGACGGTACGGTCAGCAGAAGACGGCGGGGCGCGGTTCGATTTCACGGGGGTCGACGTCGCTGTGAACAACTAATACTACTGACTGTAAGTCCCGCAGGTTTGGACATCGAGCGCGTTATAGAGTACGTCAGATACTCTCTACACCGTGGTTTTGATTGCTTCATCTCACGACGGTGCACACCAGGCCGATGTGAGTCAGTTCAGGGAGCCGGGAGGGAGCTGGGTGAACGTTTGGGTGAGGCTTACATGAGGACGGTCCACCTCCACTCAGGTATGGATCCAACAGAGTTCGCGGTCACCGTTCAGGACGAGGGGGATTTCGAGTCACAGTCGGATGCACGTGAGGCAACGGAAGCCGTGTTCCGGACCTTCGGCGAGCGCATCGCGAAGGGCGAAGCCGAGGACATCGCTGCGTTCGTCCCACAGGAGTTCCGTGGCTGGTTACTGGCCGGCGAATCCGAGTCTGCCGCGGAGTTCGGTCTCGACGAGTTCTTCGACCGGGTTGCCGAGCGGGGTGACATCTCAAAAGAGCGTGCC
>JAZKTK010000136.1:0-6146 GCA_036625595.1 Haloarculaceae archaeon
TGTTCTTCTTCGAGTGCCCAGCCGAGCGCTCGCTTGTAGTATGTGAACATCTGTCGCACACTTTCGTGTTTCATCTCTTCGGAGTCGAGTTGTTCTTGCAGAAACTCGTATTGCTCGCGGATTTCTTCCTCGTCGCGCATACCGTTACCAACGGCCGCGCTCCTGATATGTGTCTAGCCCGGCATGAGAGCGTCACCGGCGATAGGCGAGCGCAGTCACGACGATACCGACGATGACAACGACGCCACCGACGACAGTCAGTCCGCCCGGTATCTCCGCGAAGACGAGTGCGGCGAGAATCGCGCTCCCGACAGGTTCGCCCACCAGCGAGACGCTGACGACGCTGGATTCGACGTGTTCGAGTGCCCAGTTGATGAGCGTGTGGCCCAGAATCCCGGGCCCGACGGCCATCCCGAGAAAGAGCAGCCACTCGTGGGCCGGGTAGCCAACCAGCGATTGGCCCTGAGCAAGGACGCTCGCAAACAGTCCCACTGCCGCCACCGAGTAGACAACGAGGACGTAGGGGACGACCGAGACGCGCTGGCGAATCGACCGCCCCGAGAGCCAGTAGGCCGCGCCCGTCACCGCACCCAGCACCGCGAGTGCGTTACCGAGCAGTGGCGCTGGTGCGTTTGCCATCCCGAGCAGTCCCTCGGCGGATATCGTCACGATGCCGGCCATCGCGAGAGAGATGCCGACGACGACCCGCCGCGTAACTCGTTCATCGAGCAAAAACGCGGCACCCAGCGCGACAAATATCGGCTGTGTCTGGACCAGTGTCACCGACGCCGCGATGGTCGTGCGGTCGACGCTTTCGAACCACGCCCCGAAGTGGACGGCGAGTGCCAGTCCCGCGAGGACGGCTGCAACCACGTCTTTGCGTGAGGACCGCGATAGCTCCTCGCCTGACCCACGTGCCAGTGGCAACAACAGTATCGTGGTGAACGAAACCCGGTAGAAGGCCATCACCGGTTCCGGAGCGTCGCCGGCCCGGATGAGAATTGCACTCGTACTCGCGGCCGCCACTGCCACTGCGACTGCGCCGTGGGCAACCCGTCGCTGCCCGAATCGCGACGCGAGTCGGCCAGCCAGTGCCGAATGCGTGGCCACGGGTGCGGACAGTTAGCCGCTGAACTCTTCGGTCAGCGCCGGCACCACATCGAAGAGGTCGTCGACGATTCCGTAGTCGGCGATGTCGAAGATGGGCGCGGAGGGGTCGTCGTTGATTGCGATAATCGTCTCGGCGCCTTTCATCCCAGCGACGTGCTGGACGGCCCCGGAGATACCGATAGCGATGTACACGTCGGGGGAGACGACCTTGCCGGACTGGCCGACCTGCCGGTCCTTCGGGAGCCAGTCGTTGTCGACGATTGGGCGGGACGCTGAGACGGTGGCACCCAGCGCGTCGGCCAGGTCGTGGATGATGTCGAGATTCTCTTCTTCTTCGATACCCCGGCCGACGGAGACGAGCACGTCGGCGTCGGTGATGTCGACGTCACCAGCGCCGACTTCCTGGAAGCCGGTGACGGTCGAGCGAACTGCGCTCTCGTCGATGTCGGCATCGAAGGCGGAAATCTCGGCCTCGCCGGCGCCCTCGGCAGCGGGCCACTCGCCGCCACGGATAGTGAGGACTGCGCGGTCGCCGGCCACCTCGATAGTCCCCTCTGTCTTCCCACCGTAGAGTTCGCGGGTGACCGTCAGGCCGTCGTCGACGTCGAAGCCGACGGCGTCGGTCACGAGCGGGTAGTCGAGTCGCTGGGCAAGCGCGGGAACGTAGTCGAGGCCGTTGACCGAGTTGGGCGCGAGTACGTACGTCGGGTCGACGCTGTCGACCAGTTGCTCGACGGCCTGGACGTACACGTCGTGATTGAACTCCTCGCCGTGGTCCACGGTGTGGATTGCGTCGACACAGTCGCGGTTCAGCCGGTCGGCATAGGCGTCGACGTCACCGCTGACGACTGCGACGTGGAGGTCGCCATCGGTCGCGTCGGCAAGCGTGCGCCCGGCGGTCAGCAGTTCGTAGCTCACGTCCCGGAGCTCGCCGCGTCGGTGTTCGGCGACGGCGAGAACGCTCATGCGTCCACCCCCTTCTCGATGAGAAGCTCAGCCAGTTGTCCGGCCGTCTCTTCGGCGCTCCCCTCGAACAGCGTAGCCTCACCCTCGGTTTCGGGTTCGTACAGCGACGAGAGCGTCAGCGGGAGGTCCCCGACTTCGACGCCCACGTCGTCGAGCGTCTTGACATCCAGTGGCTTGCTCTGGGCCTGTCGAATTCCGCGGAGGCTGGCGTAGCGGGGGTCGTTGATACCGGTCTGGATAGTCAGGACCGCGGGTAGTTCGACGTCGGTCAGTTCCTCGATACCGCCCTCGAGTTCGCGGTGGACGCTGGCCGTGCCGTCTTCGAGGTCGAGCATGTTGACGACGGCGGCCCACTCGTAGTCCAGTTCCGACGCGAGCGTGACGCCGGTCGCACCGAACGAGTAGTCCGCAGACTGAACACCGGTGAGGATGAGGTCCGGTTCTTCTTCGCGTGCGACGGCAGCGATAAGCGCTGCCTTCGTTGCGGGGTCGAGTACTGTGGCCTCCGCAAGCGAGTCGTCCCAGACGCGAACAGCGCGGTCTGCACCCTTCGCGAGGGCCTGTCGGATAACTTCTTCCGTCCGCTCCGGGCCGACTGTGACGGTGACGACTTCCACGTCGTCGGAGGCTTCGCTAATCTGGACCGCTTCTTCGACGGCGTAGTTGTCCCACTCGTTCAAGTCGTAGGTGAGATACCGCTCGTCGATACCTGTCTCGGCGATTTCGAAGTCGTCGTCGACGTCGACGGCTTCGGAGACTGTAACGAGAATCTTCATACAGTCGAGCATGCGACCCCAATCCCGATAAACGTTTTCAGGTGCGCAGAAACTAGTTGAGTGTTTACTAGTTCGGTGGCGACACTGTCACTCTTCGAGGTCGGTGATGTCTTCGTCGGGGAACGAGATGAGATTCTCTCGACCGATGCGGAGTTTGTCTATCTCACCCGCTTCTTCCATCGAGGAGAGCAACTGTGACACCTTCGCGTTCGACCAGTTCGTCTCCTTGACGATGTTGGCCTGTTTCATCCGCCCACCGTTCTGTTCGAGCAGGCGCTCGACGCGTTCCTCGTCGCTGAGTAACTCCTCGTCGATGGTGTCGCTCTCGCTCTCCTCGCCGCTCTCGGAGATTGCTTCTCCTGTCGTGGACTCGTCGGTCGCTGGCGTAGCTGGCGCGGTCGGTCCGCTGTCGGGTGAGTCCGTTGACGGCTCGCTTCCGCCGCCCGGTGCGTCGAGAATATCGCCGTCTCGGACGAGCAGGTAGCCCACGAGGACTGCACCGAGCGTCGCCAGCCCGAGCCACAGGAACGAACTGGTGTTGCTTCCACCAGGCGTGGGCGCAGTCGTCCCCGTCGTCACGCCTGGCGTCGTTCCTGGGTCGATGTCGCCGGTCTGCTCGAACGTGGCACTGAGTGGGGTGTCCGTGAAATCACGAGGGCCGGTCCACTGTATTGTTCCGTTCCGAAGTGTCACGGAGACGGATGCGTCGAAAAAGCGGTACCCATCCGGCGGGATGACGATGAGTTGCTGGTCCGCCGAGAGGCCGTCGAGCCACCGCGGACTGGTCGCGAACACGTCGTCGACGTGGAACGTGTCCGATTCTATCCGTCCGAAGTTCGTCCAGGTGAACGAAATCGAGAGCTGTCCCGTGCCGTTCGTCGCCGTCCCGGTCCGTGAACTCTCCCGTGTAATGTCTGTGATGGCCATCTCCCGATTCGTCGAATCACTGGCCAGTTGGCTCGCACGCTGGTAGGCCGCCAGTCCGAGGTCGTCGGTCTGTCCGTCTTCGAAATCACTCGCTACTTCGTCGAATGCTTCGGTTTCGTTTCGCGAACTGAGAGTGAACGTTTTCGTTACTGTCCACCGAGCGTCCCCGTTTTGCTGGAGGTCGACGACCATCGTCTGTGACGCCGACAGTTCCCCGGTAGTCTGGGATTGACTGTCTGTCGGCCCGGTCGAGGCCATCCCGGGGACGACTGCCACTACACTCAGCACTACGAGGCTGAGAACGAGCAACGCACGCGGCCCCGAGACCATATCATCGTGTGCTTCGCCTGACGGCAAAACCCTTTCCATCCGGTGATAAAACGTTAAAATCGCTCGTAAACCGTCTCGGCGCCACTGAACCGCTCGTTCACTAGCCGAAGAAGGGACTAATTTTTGTAGGCGGGGTTGGTATAGGGAGGGTAGATGTCACGGACGCCCCTGGTAATCGGGCTCGTTGCTCTCGCGGTTGCTGTTCTCAGCGTCGGTGCTGCTGGTCATGCGCCACCAGCGGCTCTCGACAACGATACGTCACCCGCTCTCCTCGGTGAGCAGCCAACGCGCGTCGTCAACGTGGCGAATACCACGAACTACCTGTTCCCCAATACGAATGCCGAACGACAGGAGTACGTCCGCGCGAGCGTCGATGTTGGCAGTGCCGTCGACACCAGCGCGACCCGATTAGAGAGGGCCCACCGAACCGAGACGTTCGACAGGCGGCTCGCGAGCCAGTCGGACGACACCGACCGACAACTCGCCGTCGTCGAACGAACCGTCGCAGACGCGGAGGCGCGGATGGCGCGTCTCAATGCCACGCAGGAATCGCTCTACCGGTCGTACAACGACGGTACTCTCACGCGACAGCAGTTCCTTCGACAGCTCGTTCAGCTGGAGGTCCGAGCGACCGAATACCGGCGGTATCTCGACCGGGTCGAAGCCAGCGCGGAGTCGGAGTTTGGCAACTCGCTCCCGACCGCACTCGAAATTCGCTTCTCGAGACTCCAGTCGAACATCGTCACGCTTCCGGCCCCACTCAGCCAGCGGGTCCGCGAGTCGGTCGTCGGCAACGCCGAGCCGCTGGTCGTCTACACCGAGGGCGCCGACGACGCGCTCGTCATCGCGGCTGTCGACGGCCCGACGTTCCGCCGACAGGCCACGCTGTTGAGCGAGCATCAGCCGGGCGCGCCCGACCAGTTCGAGGAGGGCGACCAGCAGGCAATCGCGCAGGTCGTCGAACGCACCACCGAGCTGTACCCGTGGGCGTACTCGAACGACCGGCAGTTCTCCCGGCGCATCGAATCTGCCGGACCGACGACCAGCATCTACCGTATCGAAGCCGACCACCCGCAGGGCAGTCTGTCGTCGTATCTCAGCGGCTCGACGACCAACGCCTTTCACGAGATACAGACACTCGACCCGACCGAGATTCCAGTGTACAGGGTTGTGTCCAACGAGACTGCAGACCTCAATCTGACGGTCACCACGACCACACAAACCGGGCCGATGCGGGTCAACCTGTCCACGCCGGGCGGGGTCACGCGCAATGGAACGGTGCTGGTCGATGGCCAGCCCGTCGGGACGACGGGTGACGACGGTCTCCTCTGGACGGTCCGTCCCTCCGGGTCGTTCACGCTGACGGCTGTCAGTGAGAACGGCACCGAGGTCTCACTCAGGCGAACACAGTTTATCCGGTCGGGATAACGAGACGACTAGTGGATTTTACTCGTCTGAGACCTGTGCAATCGTCGTAATCGCGCGCGGACTCCCGGGCCGCGCTTGCTGGATGTGGTGTTCGAACTCGGTGTAGCCGGCTTCGGCGAACATCCGGTCGGCTTCTTCCTCGTCGTAGAACAGCATGATGGCGTCGGCCATCTTCTGAAAGACGGTGTTGTTGGGGTAGTCTGGTCCGACCACGAGAACCTGTCCGCCGGGTTTCGTCACGCGCCGGAGTTCCCGGAGCGCGGTGACGGGGTTTGGCCAGTACTCGATAGAACCGGAGGACCAGACCACGTCGAAGCTGTCGTCGGCGAAGGGGAGCCGTTCGGCGTCCCCGCGGTGAAAGCGGACCGGGCCGCGCTTGCCGAACTTCGCGTACGCTTTCTCGAGCTGGTGGGCACTCTGGTCGAGCCCGTACACGTTGTCGGTCTCGGTCAGCAGTGCCTCGGTCGCGAAGCCGGTGCCACAGCCCACGTCGAGGACGTGGTCGTCGGGCCCGATGTCGAGCATCCCGATTGCCTCGTCGCGCATCTGCTCGTTCCAGATGAAGGGGTTGATGCGGTCGTAGACCTTCGAGAGGTACTTGTAGAACGT
>JAZKTK010000137.1:0-6134 GCA_036625595.1 Haloarculaceae archaeon
GGTCTTCGCTGATGTGGCCGGTCGGTTCGGACTCGTTGCCCGTCGCGAGGAAGCGGCCGTCCTTCTGGCCCGGAACCGTTCGGGGGTTGACGCCGTCTTCGGGGTCGTGGGCGAACCGCTGGAACTTCCCGGACTTGTGGTGGGCGGCTTCGCGAATTTCCTCTTCGGAGAGCATCTTGCCCGTCGATGGGTCCGGCTCCCGGTCGAAGAAACTCTTCGGGACGTTTCGGACTTCGCCCTGTATCTTCTGGTCGTAGACGACGATGGCCGGCAGCTGGTAGTCGTAGGCGAGTTCGAACGCCACTCGCGTCTGTTCGTACGCCTCTCGGATGTTCGCGGGAGCGAAGACGACGCGGTTGGAATCGCCCTGGCTCGTGTAGAGGACGTGTTCCAGGTCGGATTGCTCGGTCTTGGTCGGCATTCCCGTCGACGGACCGGCTCGCATCGCCTCCACGAGGACGACCGGCGTTTCGGTCATCTCTGCGAGACCGAGTGGCTCGCTCATCAGTGCGAAGCCGCCGCCAGAGGAGCCACTCATCGCCTTGACACCGGCGTGTGAGGCCCCGAGTGCGAGCGCCGCGGCAGCGATTTCGTCTTCGACCTGCTCGGATATCCCCCCGAATTCGGGGAGATTCTGGGTCATGATGGTGAACACGTCCGTCCAGGGCGTCATCGGGTAGCCCGAGATGAATCGACAGCCGGCGTCCAGTGCGCCGTACGCGATGGCGTTGCTACCGGTCAGCATCGCCTGTTCTTCGTCGTGATTGCCCGTGGGGACGCGGAGTTCGTGTTCGCCGTCTGAGAGCTCCTTTGCTCGCTCGTAGGCCGCATCGAGGATTTCGATGTTGGCCTCCATCACCTCACCCGACATGGCCTCCTGGATGAGGTCCTCGAAGTGCGTGGGGTCCATGCCGATGAGGGCTGCCGTCGCGCCGACGCCTGCAGTGTTGCGCATCACGTCGCGGCCGTGCTCGCGCGCAATCTCCCGCAGGTCCATCGGGTAAACGTGCCAGTTGTTTGCTTCGGCTCGTTCCGCTAGCTCTGTCTGTGCGACTTCTTCTTCGTCGAGTTGGCCGGTATCGTAGACGATGATACCGCCCTCGTTCAGGTCGTCGAGGTTCTCCGTCAGCGGTTTCAGTTCCTCGTTGCCGTAGTAGGCCCCTTCCTGTGGGTTCCGGGCGAAACTGTCGCCCAGACACAGCAGGAAGTTGAAACCGTCGCCGCGCGAACGGACGGGCTCGTCCGATGCCCGTACCTCAACGTACGTGTGGCCGCCACGAATCCGCGAGGGATAGTGGCGGTGAGTGAAGATGTCCAGTCCTGCGCGCATCAGCGCCTTGGCGAAATTCTGGCTCGTCGAGTCGATGCCGTCGCCGGAGCCACCGGCGATTCGCCACATTAGTGTGTCTGCTGTCATGTGTAGGTCCTTGGCCCCGCCTGTGCTGGTGTCTGACAGTCGGTGTCCGCCGAAATACTGACGACGGACCCGAGACTACAGACACCGGCGTGGGTGCCGTATCTGTACACAGGACCGGTCGGAACTAAAGACTTATCACGATGAATAATGATTATCGTTACCAATCATCGATGATGGACGGACGGCGCGTGGATATGGACCACTGACACGTCCCAAGTTGCCCGGACCGACACCGTGTCGACCCGGTGGTCCTGTGACGTTCGCTGTGGGGTGTCGGCGTGATTGCTGTGTCGTTAGTCCGCAGACCCGTCGCACCGCCCGGTCCGCTCGAGGACGACGACGTACTGGTTGACGCCCAGGTCCTGGGGGTCGCCGTACTGGATGGTCCGCGGATAGACACCGACGCGGCCGAGGTTCCACCACCAGCCGCGCGGCTCGGGGTCCTGACTCTCCAGAAACCACGGGCGTGGGCCGAACGCCCCTGCAACCCGGTAGGGGTACGTCTCCTCCGCGAGCAGGTCTCGGACGTACCTGGCCAGTTCCGGGTTCGACATCGCCTGGGCACGCACGCTGTGATTCTCCGGGGCGAGGTAGTACAGCGCGCCCGGATACGTCAGCGACACGTACTCGGGACAGCGGTGTGGCAACGCGCGCATCCACTCGCTCCGTCCCGGTTCGACCCGTTCGCCGTCGACGACCATCGTCCGGTTGGTCGGCTGGTTGACGGTCATTCCGTGTGGGACTGCCGCCTCCTGTGGGTCGTACTCGTAAGTCTCGACCGTCGCGTCGTCTGGCGCGTTGGCTGCCAGCCAGTTCGTCGCCTGGTCGCGAGGCTCCGCGACGTATCCGGCGACGCCGACGGTCGTGTAGAGGCCGCTCGTCACGAGCAGTACTGCAACCAGTGCGCGACCGGCAGTCCTGTGGGAGTCGGTGAGTCGACGGAGCGCGAGGACGACCAGCACGAGGAGTATCGGAACGGTCGGGAACAGATGCGTCGAGCGGATGTACTCCCACTGGAAGAAGACCGTCAGCCAGACGCCGAGACCGACTAGCGCGAGAATAATCCCCTCCGATTCCAGCGACCGTTTTCGGATGCGGGGCACGGTTGCGAGGACGCCCCCGACGAAGGCGACGGCCATCGGGATGCCGACGCTGTGGAGATATCCTCGTAGTATCCACCACCAGCTAGGTTTGCTCCGCCAGCCGTGGGTCTCCTGTTTCGCTGAGACACCTCGGTCGAGTCGGTCGATGAGCACGTCTAATCCGCCAGCGAACGCGCTCGGATATCCCGCGACGAGCGTGATCACACCGAGTCCCAGCGCACCGACGAAGAGCTTCGGTTTCCAGAGCGCGGTTGTCCAGCGTTCCTCACTGCGACGCGCACGCAACAGGTATGCAACCCCGAGGAAGATTGCGGAGACGCCCATCGAGAGTTTGACTGCGGTGGCAAAGCCGCCGACTGCTGCGCCGGCCAAGAAGTGAAACGACTCGCCGGACTCGACGTAGCGGAGTGCCAGATAGAAGGCCAGAAGCATGAAGAACGTTCCCGGTCCGTCCTCGCCGGCCTCGTGGATGAGTATCTGGAACACCCAGCTGAGCGTCAGAAAGAGCGCCATGAGTCGTCCCGCCGCCCGGTCGCGAAGCGTCGTCCCGATGCGGTACATCACGTAGACGCTGGCGACACCCAGAGCGACATTTACCAGCCGCGAGAGGACGATACTCCACGTCCAGACCCACGCTGGGGTCTGCTGCCAGTGGTACCAGTAGCTGGCGGTTCCGCGGCCCGCCGGTGCGGCAAAGCGGTGGGTCGCGGCGTCGACGAACACCTCCATCTGGCCGTTCAGCAACGCTACCGCGACCACCGGCAGAATTGCGAGCGCGTAGAGATAGAAGGTCCCGCCGTAGTTGCGCCACGAGAGCAACCCCTCCTTGACAGCGTCGATACTCGGGTCGGCGACGACGTGGCCGATGACCTCCATGGGGTCGATGACCCGCCAGCGTTCGTCACGGGTGGCGAAATTCGGTACTCGGTGCCAGATACCGACCAGTCCAAGCAAGAGTGCAAATCCGAGGATGTACCCGAGAAGGGGGTCTGTGGTAATGTCGTCGACGAACTGCTGTTTTGCGGCCCGCAGACGCCCTCTCATTCTCGGCTGGGTCTCCGATTGCTGAACGAAAAAAGCTGCCGAGTCGACGGGAGATATCTCACCATCGAGCACCGCTTTGATTAGGCTGGCTGGCCAGCACCTGGTATGCGCGTGGTGTGTTCCGCTCTTTTCGTGATGGCTATCGGACGGTGGTCGACGTGGATTTGAGACGATTGCTTGCCGGTGGTGTCGTTACTGTAACTGGCGTCGGCGTGGCCGTGCCCAACGCGATGGCCTTCGCGACGGGCGACATCTACGAACTGGCAGCGACATCGCTCGGCGTCGTGCTCGGTCTGGCCATCGTCGGTGCGGCCGCGGTGCTCTACCGGAGTGACGTGTCCACGTCCCATGCCCTCCGGGTCGCGGGCTGGAACACACTCGGCGTTACGGTGCTTGGTCTCGTGTTGTTGCTGGCAATGAACTATCCCGGCGTCTCGCTGCCGATGCCGATTGCGGCTTCGATACTCGGTGTGAGTGCCGTCGCGCACATCCTCATCGGGTTCAACGACGTGCGCCGCATCCGTGCGGGCGAACTCGCCCGTGAGCGGGAGAAACTGGCGGTGCTCAACCGACTGGCGCGGCACAACCTGCGCAACCAGGCCCAGATACTGACCAGTGCTGGCGAACTGGTTGCCGAACACGCTGCCGACGAGACGGGTCGTGCAGCCGCCGAACGCGTTCAAACGGGTGCAGCGCGGATTGCGACCATCAACACCAAACTCAAGCGGTTTCAGGACGCGACCGAACGCGACGGTCCGCTCTCGTCGTTCGATGTCGCGCGCGTCCTCGAACGCGCCGTCACACCGTACAGAGAGACATACCCCAACACCGACATCTCTGTCGAGGCCCCCGATGGACTCGCTGTCGAAGCCTCCGAGGACCTCGAAATCGCCCTCGACGAACTCCTGGAAAACGCGTTCGAGCACGGCGACGCCGCTGTGACCGTAGTGACCGTCAGTGCGATGGCCAACGGAAGTCAGGTCGAACTCACAGTGACCGACGGTGGTCCCGGAATCCCCGACCACGAGTGGCAGGCGGTCTCCGGTGAGACGACACAGACGCAACTGGAACACGCCAGCGGGCTCGGTCTCTGGGTCGTCAAGGCTGTCGTCGAGCGTGTCGGAGGAGAGTTCCGGCGGACCGATGGCGGCATAACGGTGTGCGTGCCACGGGCCTGATACTGTATTCGAGGAACTCTCGCCTCAAATCTGCTCTCGGCAGCCGTCGATGAACGACTTCAGCCGTGAGCCGACCCGCGGTTCGACGCTCAACAGAATACTGTGGCAGTCTTCGTGCGGGAACTGGAAGACGTAGGCGCTATCGTGGTAGTGGATGACCGTCGCTTTCTCGCCGATTGGTGCATCTTCCCAGTCGCTCGCCTCCGCGTTCATCTCGATTCGAAACGACTCGGCTACCGACTCGTACTCCTCTGGACTGTAACTACCTTTCAGGTCGTCACGGAGGTACAGAATCTCGTAGTCGTTGTCGTAGAGGACCAGAACCGTGCGCAACGCGTCGTCAACCTGCTGTCTCGCATACTGAACGAGCCGGGTTCCCGTATTCTGGGGCATAGTCGGACAATATCCCCTGTTTGACTTAGAACTGCGGCTTTGTCGACATGTACTCTGAACTGTATCCCGACGAGAGTACGAAATCAGCGCACCGATGGGGCTATAGTAACAACTGTAACAATTTATACACCGACCGCACTGCCACCGTGCGGTCGTGTGTGCAATGGCTTTCAGTGGCTACTATCGTTCGGCCACCTACTTTCGTACTTCAACTGGACGGTGCCGGATTCGATATGTTCTGCAGCATCGGGTAGCACTGCAGCGTTCTCAGTTCTCGTACGCTGTTCCTCGATGTTGAATAATCCCTCTTCCGGCGTCAGGTCTCGCTCCATCCCGTCTCGCAATAGAAGTGTGGTCGACTGTAAAGCTGCTCAGTAATCGACGACATCACGGTGGCCAGAATCGGAATCCCTCCGTTCGTTCATGCTGTGTCCATGTCCAGCGTCTCCTGAAGAGGAGTGACACGAAACACGTAATCTGCGTAACTGCCATCAAGATTTGTAGGACTTTCTTCGGCGGCATGCTCTTGACAGAGAACGGCCTCTGCCTCAACGGCACCGTGCCCGGTTTCTTCCTGATATCGTTCGAGGACGACAAACGTCGCCCTATCGGTGCAGTCGCGACGGTGGCACTCGGGAAGCGAGTCCGGAACTCCGTCCCCGCGTCGGTTCCCGTCGTCTGCTTGCTTCTCTTGTCCGTTCTCCGTGTCTGCCATCCCTGCTCCGTAGGGAAGCGAGCGGGATAATGCTGTGGTCGTTCGCAATTTCGGTGACGTGTACGTGCCGAGTATTCAGCAGAGTACCGAGAACCGATCGCCTTTTGAGGGTCCAACGAACCCGAGAGGACATAGCTAATCCGTCTAGCGAAGACGAGGAGTTGCCACACTCGGAGAATTCGAGGGGGGACTCGATGGGTGCGACCGACATCGCCATCTCGTTCGTATGATATAGTAACAACTGAAACGATTTACACACCGACCGCACCGCCCTCGTGCGGTCG